>NZ_KV821280.1:0-8266 GCF_001815615.1 Neisseria sp. HMSC075C10 | reverse complement strand
CCGGTTTGGTTTTTGACGGCGTCGGCCACTTTGCCGACGGAATCGGCCAGCTGGTAGGCTTGGGCGCCGGCGGCCAGGGTCTGCAGGGCGCGGGTGCGGTCGTCGGCTTTGCTTTTGGCTGCGCCCTCGGCAGCGTTGACCAAATCGATCAGCGGCGAGGAAATTTTGGCGAAGGTGCCGATTTTAAGGTCGCGCTCGCTCTGGCGGCTGCGGCCGTGGTTGTCGGCGGTGCGGATATCAACGCTTTGGGCGGCAATGTCGATGTCGCGGGCGGCGGCAACATCACTGCCGGTTTGGCGGTAGGCGCCGCCGGCATCTATCCGCACGCTGCCTTTCAGGCTGCCGATTTGGCTGGCGGTCTGCCGGGTTTCTTCGCCTTCGCTCTCGCGGCGGTTTTTCATCCAGCCGCTAAAGTGCTCGGTATCGGATATGACGGCGCTGCCGATGCCCGAAGAAACTTGGCGCTCGCTCTGGCTTTGGCGGTGTTCGGCGGCGCGGATGTCGATGTCGCCGCCGGCTTTAAGCAGCAGGTCGTCTTGGGAGACCAGACTGCTGCCGCTGACGGCGATATTGCCTTTTTCGGCAAGCAGACGGGTTTTACCGCCCACGGACAGGGTGCTGCCGCTGATGCTGCCGATCTCGCCCGCAGCCTGCCCCTGATCGTTAAAGGTGCCGAAGGGGGTGATATGGTCGCGGTTGTCGATGGAGAAACCGCTGCGCTTGCTGCTGCCGGTTTGCCGGCGGCTGTCGGCCGCGGCCAGCAGTCGGATATCGTCGCTGGCATACAGCAGGGCATCGCCTTCGGCGGAGATTTGTGCGTCTTTGGCTTCGATGCTGCCTTCGGTGGCACGGATGCTGAGATGGCGGCCGGCCGTCAGCGAGCTGCCGACGGCTTCGGTGCTGCTGCTATCCTGCGTCTGCGTGCTGCGGCTGCGGCCGCCGCTGATCACGACAGGCGTGCCCGCCGCCTGGCTGGCTTTGGCCGAGGCGCTGCTGCGCTGCATCCAGTTGCCAACAATACTGTCGCTGTACCCGCCGCCCTGCATGGCTTTGTCCCAGGCATTTTTACCGGCGGTATAGGGGTCGTAAGTGATGCCGATCGAGAAGCCGCTTTGTTTACGCTGTGTCCGGCTGTGCTGTTCGCTGCGGTTATAGGCTTCGTCAAGGGAAACTTCGCGCCCCTGCAGCTTCAGATCGCCACCGGCATACAGCTGTGCGGCTTCGGTACTCAGTTTGCCGCCCGCCGCTACGGTGGTATCGCCTTTCAGGCTGCCTATCTGCGAGGAGACTACGGCAGACGATACGCTGTTTTGCTGCAGGTTTTCTTGGGTCTTGCCGTAACCGGCCATCGCTACGCCGTTTTTCAGGCTACCGGTGAGGCCGGACTTTTTGCGCTCGTGGTTTTCCCAATCTTGGTAGCGGTTCTGAGCAGCATCAACGCGCACTTCGCCGGCAGCGGTCACCAGGGTCTGCCCGTCGCTGATGACTTGGCTGCCGCGGATGCGGGTGTCGCCGCCGGAAGCCGTTCTGACTTCGCGGCCGGTAATCACGCTGCCGGCTGCTTCGTCGTGTTGGCGCCGGTATTGGTCCAGCCGGCTTTTGCTGCCGGTCAGGCTGCGGTCTTTGCTGTAGGTGGATTCGTCCAAATCCAGGGTGCGGCTGCCTTCGCTGATGTCGATGTTTCCTTGGGCGGCCAGGGTGGTGCGGCCGTTTTGGCTGTCGATTTGGCCTTGGCGGATGCTGAGCTCTTTACCGGCGGATACGGTGATGTTGCCGGCCGCTTCGATGCGGCTGCCTGCTTCGGCGCTTTGGTGAATGTGGCGGTGGTTTTTGTCGTTTGCCGCGCCGTAGCTTTCGTGGCTTTCGGTGCGGACGGTGCCGAGTGTGACGCTGCCTTCGCGGGCAATCATTTGGCTGTGGCCGTCGCGGGCGCGGTTGGCCAGGCGGGCGCCGTTCAGTTTGATGTCGTGCCCTGCTTCGAGGCTGAGCAGGCCTTGGCCGTCTTCTGTGCCGCTGACATACAGTCCGGCCACACGGTCAACGGTGGTGCGGCCGTTGTGCGAGTCGCCGCTTTGGGCGGTGCTGCTTTGGAGGGTGATGTTGTCGGCTTTGAGGCTGAGCAGCCGTTCGGCTTCGATGCTGCCGCCGGTGATGTCGATTTGTTGTTGGGCGTCGAGTATGACGTTTTTGCCGCCGATGCGGCCGCTGTTGCTGATGTCGCCGGCGGCCAGATCGACGATGCGCCGGCCGGCAAGGGTACCGCGGTTGTCGATGCGGCCGGCTTCCAGCTGCAGGGCGTCGGCGCTGATGAGTCCGCCGGCGCTGTTGAGATCGCCGGGGCGGGCGAGGACGTAGACTTTGGGTACGAGTACGCTTTGGCTGCTGCCGTCGGCCAGGGTAACGGTCTGGCTTTCAAGCCAGACGATGTCGCTGGTCAGCCGGGCAACTTGTTCGGGGGACAGGGCGATGCCGGGGGTCAGCTGCTGGGCGCGGGCAAAGCTGATGCCGGCGTCCATCAGGGCTTGGAATTGGGCTTCGTCGTTCGGGTAGCCGTCCAGACGGCGGTAGCCGGTCAGACGGGCAATCTGTTCGTTGATCAGGCGTTGCTCGTAATAGCCGTCGCCCAGCCGTTTGTGGGTGCGGTTGGGATCGGTTTGCAGGGCTTTGAGCATGTAGTCGCTGCCCAGCCAGGTGCGGTAGTCGGCATAGGCGGGATCGGTTTCGACCAGATAGCCGGGGCGGTCGGGACGGACGGTGTACAGGCTGCTTTCGGGCAGGCTGAAGCTGCCGTCGGGACTTTTAATGCGTTGTGGCGCAACGGCGGCGGTGGCGGCATCGGCTGCGGCGGCATGGCCGGCAGGAGGGTTCAGGCTGCCTTGGTTTTGCAGAATGTCGCTCAGCTGGTTTTCAAAATCGTGGGTGCTGACGCTCGGGTTGTTGTAAGCATAACCACCTCTCCAATAGACATGATGCCTGCCTCGGTGGCCATGGCTTCTTTCGAAGGTCGCATGTTCGCTTATGCCGACTTCTTCCAGACGCCGCTGCTCTTGGGTGGCGTGGTTGGCAATCTTGTCTTTGGAAAGCCCCGACAATGTGCCACCGATCAGGATTTTGCTGTCACTGTTACGCCATTCTCCGCCTTCGGCTTTCAGGTCGCCGCCAATCAGGATTTCGCCCGGACGGCTTTCTACGATACGTTGGCGGTAACGGTTCAGGCTGTATTGGTAGCGGCGTACCGCCGATACGTCGGAGCGTTCGAATTTGCGTTCGGTACTGCCGCTTTTCTGTCTGCCCTGCTCGTTGAAACGGAAGACCAGATTGGTTCGGTATTGGCTCATGTTGCCGTCTTCGCCGTCAATGTAGCGTTCGGGCTCGCCGGCAAAGGTGTAGGCAGTTTGGCGGCGGCTGTCGGCCAAATATTCTTCGGTGCGCAAACCGGCGTTTAGGTTGTCCAGTTTTTGAACGGCAATCTGCCCGCCTCCCACTGCTTCAATCCGCGCGCCGCGGTTTTCCAGGCGCTCGGCCCTGCCTTCGGCCTGATGGCGCTCATTCAAACGGCCGCCGATATGCAGTGTGCCTTCGCTGCTGATCAGGCTGGAGACGCTGCCGGTTTGTACTTGGCCGTTTTCAATCCGGCCAAAGCCGCTGCCGGTGTTGCTTATGCTGCGCATGCCGATGTCCAGCCGCTCTCGTGCGGCAATGACGGGGGCTTGGTTTTTGCCGTCTGCGCTTCGTTCTTCGCGGTTGTTCAGGCTGCCGCCGCCCAGGGCGAGACGGCTGCCGTAGATGCGGCCGCTGCCGATGTTGTTCAGGGCAGTCGCGGCATCAATGCGGGTCAGGCCGTTGCTGTTGATCAGGCCGCGGTTGTCCACGGTGTCGGCGCCAAGACGGGTATTGCTGCCGGAAACCAGTTTGCCTTCGGCGCGGTTGTCGATGTGCCGGGCACGGATGTCGAGCGCTTGGCCGCCAGCCAAACGGTGGCGGTTGCGGATGCTGCCGCCGCTTTCGATGCTGAGTGTGCGGCCGGCTTCGATGTCTGCGCTGCTGTCAAAGTCGGCGCTGAGTTTGAGGACGGCATCACGGCCAGCGGCCAGGGTGCCGCTGCCGTCCAGTACCCGGGCATCCAGTCCGATGTCCTGTCCGGCCAAGATGCTGCCGTCTTGGTTGGTGATGTTGTCGGCGGCCAGTTTCAGGCTGCCGGCAGTGGTGATTTCGCCTTGTTCGTTGTTCAGGCCGTCTGAAAGGCGGATGTCGCTTTGGCTGTTGCTGCGGATGGCGCCTTGGCGGTTGTCGAGTCGGGTGCCATCCAGTTTCAGGCTGCCTGCGGCCAGGGCGCCGCCGCGGTTGTCGCTGTGGCTGCTGTGAATGTCGGCGCTGTGGGCGAGAATGTCGCCTTGGCGGTTGTCGAAACGGCTGCCGTCTGCTTTCAGGCTGCCGAGGGTGAGGCGGCCGCTGTTGGCCAGTTCGCTGTGTACGTTCAGATCGGTGCGGCCGCCCGCTTCGATGGTGCCGCTGTTGTCCAAACGGCCGGAGACGCTGATGCGGCCGTCGGCAGGAGTGGGAACTTGGGTATGGCCGCCGTGACTGTTGCCGCTATTGCCGTTGCCGTTATTGGCGGGCGGCCGCTTGTTGCCGGAGTGGGAACCATTGTTGTTGCCGTTTCCGCCGTTGTTGCCGCTACTGTTTCCACTGTTGCCGTTGTTGTTTTCCGGCAGGCCGATGCGGCCACTGTTGGCCAGGCGGGCGGTATCGACGGCTAGATCCTGACTGCCGCTTTGGCTGATGCGGCCGCTGTTGTCCAATACGGGGGCGGCAATGTCCAGACGGCCGCCGTCGATTTGACCGCTGTTGTCAATCCGGGCGCTGCGGATGCGGTTTTCTGCGGTGCTGAGAATGCGGCCGCTGTTGTTCAGGCTGCTTTTGCTGTCGATGCTGCTTTGGCCGTGGGCGTAAAGGGTGCCGCTGTTGTCGGCTTGGCCGGCGTTAAGACGCAGGGTGCCGCCGTCTTGGGCGGCGACGGTGCCGCTGTTGGCCAGTCTTCCGTCGGCGCTGAGGGTCACGCCGCCGGCACCGGCGTAAATCTTGCCGGCATTGCGGATGCCGCTGCCGGCATCGGCAGCAATCAGGGTGATTTTGCCGGCATACATGCCGCCCAGGGCGCCGGTGTCGATGGCAAAGACGGGGGCGGATGAAGACGGAGTGCGGGGTGCGGCGGCGTCTTTCAGGCTGCCTGCGGCGTCGGTTTGGCCGGCGGCGGCAATCACTTGGACGTCCTGCCCCCAAATGCCGCCGTCAATCTTGGCGGCACGGCTGAGAATGCGGGTGTAGTCGGCACCGCGCCCGTCAAGACCCTGTGCGCCGATTTCAATACGGCCGCTGCCGATGTCCAAACCGTCGAAACGGCCGTCTGCCAGGATGGGACGGCCGGTGGTCAGGGTGGCACCTGCGCTGTTGATAAAGCCGCCGCCGTCGACGCGGATGCCGGCGGGGTTGGCCATCACCACTTCGGCGCGGCGGCCGGCGATTTCGATATAGCCGTTCAGCCGGCTCGGGTCGCTGCTGTTGATTTGGTTGACGATTACACGGGCTTCGCCGCGGGCGAGAAAGGGGTTGCCCTGTATCCAGCCGGCCTGGCGGGTGGATACGCTTTTATGGCTGTTGTTGAGAATGGTGCCGCGCGTGTCGACATCGAAACGGCGGTATTGGTTGACGGATACGCCGTGGGCGGTGGGGGTTTGGATATTGACCTGCGGTAGTCCGTTGCCGGTTTGCAGGATGACGGGCTGCTGGGATTTGGGGGCGGATTTGTCGGCTTGGATGTCGGCAGCGGCGGCGGGCACAATCAGGGCCGAACCGAAACCGAGCAGCAGGCTGAAAGTCAGCGTGCCCAAATGCAAACGGCAGCCTGAACGGGTTTTTAGGCTGCCGTCACCGCCACCGGTTTCTCCGCCTGAGCGCTCGCCGGGACTTTTGCCCTGCCCGATGGCAGTCTCGGCTACGGCCATCAGGATGCCGCGGGTGCGGTTGAAGACGATTTTATGGCAGTGTTTGTTCATGTTCTTGCGTCCGTGTGGAAATGGGAAACAGGCAGCCCAAATGCAGGCGGTGCCCGTGTTTTCTCCGGTTAAAACGAATAGTTTAGGTTGAAACCGAAAACGGCGGTACGTTTGCTAAAGCCTTGCGGTTTTTTAATCGGTTTGCCGACAAACAGGTCGTAATTCAGGCTGCCGCCTGCTTTGAACTGGCCGCGCAGGCCGGCGGCGGCGCCGATTAGGGTTTGGCCGAGCAGGTATTGCGCCGAGTCGCCGGAAACATGGCCGCCGTCTAGCGCCAGATAAAACTGGTGGGCAGCCTGAAAATACCAGCCGGCTTCGTTGCGCCAGTACCAGCCGCGCTCGGCCGACAGTGAGCTTTCGCCGTCGAAGCCGCGCACGGTGTAGCGACCGCCGATGGCGATTTTGTCCAAAGGCGTCAGCGGGGTTTTATTCCACTGGGCATGCAGGGCGGTGTCATATACGAAGTGCTGCCGGCCGATTTGGAAGGGGTGGTTATAGCTGATGTCGGCAGTGATCACCTTCATTCTCGAAGTGCCTTCATCAAACACCTCTTCAGGGGCGGCAATGGCATCGGCCATGCCGGTGCCGCGCTTGTAGCCAAGGCCGATATCCAAAGTGCTGCGGCCGATGTATTCCTTGTGTTTTAGGCTCAACTGCCAACCGGCGGTTTTACGGCGCTGTACTTCGACTTCGGCATCATCGATAAAACTTTGGTTTTCTTTCTGCCACAGTTTGAAGCCGATATGGCTCTTGCGCCGCGCATCACGGTACAGCAGGCGGGTAAATCCGATGTCGCTGCCACGGCTTTTGCCGTTGTAGTCGTACACTTCATTGATACCCGCCACGGCTTGGTGGTAGCGGTAGTAGTTGTGGTTCCAGCTCCACAGCCAGTTGCCCGCAGGAACGGAATAGTGAAAGGCGTAGCTTTGGGTGCCGCCGGCGGTTTTTTTGCCCTCGGAGTCGGTATGGGTGTCGGTATGGCCCAGATGGCGGCCGTAGGACAGATAAAACAGATCGCTTAAGCCGAAAGGGTTGTCGGCAGAGAAAGTCAGGCTGCCTTGGTATTTGCCGGTGGTTTTGCTGCCGGAGTCGTCCACACCGAGCGACAGGCGGTAGGGCAGCAGCCGCTGCCGCCAGGCAACAATGATGTCGCTTTCATCGGGTGCATCGGCGGGAACGATTTGAATATCGGCTTCCGCGGTGGGTACGCGCTTGAGATTTTCCAGCCCCTGCTCGATACGGCGCAGATTCAGAATATCGCCGCCTTTCAACGGAATTTCGTTTTGAAAGGCGGCAATGCGCGCGGCACGGGTTTGGTCGTTGTGCGAAGTATCAGTGCGAACCGAGCGCACTTTGCCGGACAAAACGGTTAATTCCAAAGTTCCGCTGTTTAAATCCTGCGGTGCGGCCAAAATACGGGTAGTGGTATAGCCGCGGCCGATAAACGGCGTTTTGTGCCGCAACCATAATGCGGTTGATGCCTTGCGCACCCAAACATTGTCCGGATTGGAAGCCGGTTTCTTTCAAGGCTTTTTTAAGTGCAAACTGAAAACGGCCGGCAGCATCGCCGGTCAGGGTAACGGTATGAATGGGGAAACAGGGGGATTCGGCCGATTCGGCTGCAGACGGAGTAAGCGTACTTTGCCGCGTATCTTCCAAACGCACATCGACTTCGCGCTGCAGCTGCTGCTCCTGCTGCCGGCGTCGCATTTCCTGACGTCTGAATTCGCTTTCTTCAATGGTATCGGCAAGTGCAGCCTGAAAAGAAAAGGCTGCCAAAATAGCTAAACTCAGATGGGTGTGTATGGCGGACATAATGTTAAACCCAGTATATTTTTACTTGAAAATAAACTCACTAAATTTTACAAAATCATTGATAAAATGTCAATGTCTTAACTTTATCTATAGATATCTGGCGCTGTTTACAGTATCTGAAGATTTCAAGAATGATACTGTGAAGCCTTATGGCAGCCTGAAAGGGTTGCGGTGTTTGAGATGTTGCCGGCGTATTTTTCTTAAGCTGTTGTGTAAAACACTGTTAGAGACCTTTGCAAAAAAGCCCTTCCCTCGACAACCGAAACCCAAACACAGGTTTTCGGCTGTTTCGCCCCCAATCACTCCTAATTCTACCCAAATACCCCCTTAATCCTGCCCGGACACCCCATAATCAGGCATCCGATCCGCCTTTTAGGCAGCAACAGGCGCACTTA
>NZ_KV821279.1:0-287 GCF_001815615.1 Neisseria sp. HMSC075C10 | reverse complement strand
TACCAAGAAGCCCGAAGCTGGGGCGTAGGCGGCAGCAAAAGCCGTGCGCTTAGCGCCGCCGAAACCCTGATTACCGGCGCCCTGGGCGGACAGGGTGATTTACAGCTGGCGGCCAATACGTTGGCGCCGTATGCCGCAGCTGCCATCGGCAAGCGCTTCGGCCACGGTGAACACAAAAACGAAGCCGCGCAAGCAATCGGCCACTTTATGCTCGGTGCCGCCTTGGCCTACGCCAACGGCGCCGACCCGCTTGCCGGCGGCAGCGCTGCCGTTGCCGCCGAACGTGC
>NZ_KV821278.1:167067-167421 GCF_001815615.1 Neisseria sp. HMSC075C10 | reverse complement strand
ACACCCCCTACCTGTGCATTGAACAGGGCACTGCCGCTGCCGTTGTTTGTGCCGCTTCCCCCTTTCAGACGGCCTCCGGCCGCACCCACCACCGAAGCAACCGCACCGGTCTGCGCTTTAATCTCTTCTTTAATGTGCTCGGGTAACAGGTTGGGATTGAATTTTCCCGTTGTCGGGTCAATCGCGGTATGGCCGTCGTCGTATTGTTTGGCCAGATACTCGGCCGCACGTTCGGCGGCAACGGCAGCGCTGCCGCCGGCCAGCGGGTCGATGCCGTTGGCGTAGGCCAAGGCGGCGCCGAGCATAAAGTGGCCGATTGCTTGGGCGGCTTCGTTTTTGTTTTCACCGTGGCCG
>NZ_KV821278.1:166360-166967 GCF_001815615.1 Neisseria sp. HMSC075C10 | reverse complement strand
CCGCCAGCTGTAAATCACCCTGGCCGCCCAGGGCACCGGTAATCAGGGTTTCGGCGGCGGTAAGCGCACGGCTTTTGCTGCCGCCTATGCCCCAGCTTCGGGCTTCTTGGTAGGCTTGGGCGTAGGCGGGGGAATGGGCCAGCATCTCCTGCTGCCGTTGTGCGTCGCTTAGGCTGAGATAGTGTTCGTAGCTGCCGTCGTTTTGTTCTTTCAGACGGCCTTCGTGGGCGGCTTGTTGTTTTTCCAGCTCTTCGGCTGCCGCTTTGGCACGGTTGCCCCTATAGGTGCCGACGGCACTGTGGATGGCGGCAGTCGATTGGGCGACGGTTTGCTGTTTGTCGAGTAGGTTTTGCAGATCGGGAACGCTGTCGGCACCGTGATGGGCAGTGGCCGAATCGGTATGGATGCCGAGAGCGCGGGCACTGGTTTTTTTGCCGCCGATGGTGATGTTGCCTTCGCTGTGCCGCTCGTTCCGTTTGTAGGCTTCGCCGAGGGAAACTTCGCGCCCCTGCAGATGCAGATCGCCGCCGGCATACAGTTGTGCGGCTTCGGTAGTCAGTTTGCCGCCCGCCGCGATGGTGGTATCGCCTTTCAGGCTGCCTATCTG
>NZ_KV821278.1:133185-166260 GCF_001815615.1 Neisseria sp. HMSC075C10 | reverse complement strand
GGACTTTTTGCGCTCGTGGTTTTCCCAATCCTGGTAGCGGTTGTCTTGTGATTAATGAGGTGGTGGGTAAATCCGCTTACATCCAACACATCATAGCTACTCAAACAATCCGTATAGACAATACTGTCAGGCATAATTTTCTTTGTGATAACAGGAAATAACGTCTCTCTTTTAGCGTTCTCAATAACCACGGTATAAACCTTGCCGCCGCGTTTGAGAATACCAAAAACTGCCACCTTGTCTGCCGCACCGCATCCACGTTTGCCTTTGCGGTGTCCGCCAAAATAGCTCTCGTCCAACTCAACTGAGCCGTCAAAAACCGTATCGGCTTCCAGTGAAAGATGATGGCTGATGACTTCGCGAATCTTGCGGTAAAACAGCACTGCCGAATTGGGGTGGATGCCCGATAAATCAGCTGCTGAACGGGCGGTAACTTCGAGTACAAAAAACTGGAGCAGTTTCTTTTGAATACTCTTTTTTAGTTTACAATGGGTTATCTTCATTTTTGCAGTCTAACACTAGTACAGCCCCTAAATTTTTATTCATGGAGATTTTCATTTATTAAAAATTCGGGTAAGTTTTTAAACAAAAAAAATTCATCTCCCCAATTAATCATATTCAACACTGATTGGGAAAAAATTAGCCGAAACCCGATTTCATCATCATCAAGATATAGTTTTCTCATTTCCAATAGGTCTTCATCTTTAAGGAAACCAAAAAAATCAAAATCGGTTAAATCGAATATTTTAAGCTCTCCATAACTACCTAAAGATACGTTTTCAGCTTCCTTGTTGATTTCATAAGACAGATTCGGTTCGCTGCCATTACACTTAAATAAAACAGGGATCCCTTCCAAATCAAACTGTATTTCATCGGGACGTTGGACATCAATATCAAGATCCGTTTCGTCATATATGAAGAAAAGCTCCTTTACTGATAAAATCCTTCCATTTAACTCATTCATTTATTTACCCTTATCCCTTCTTTTACTGATGGATTAGTTAAGCCATTTTTCAAAATTGTTATAAACTCTCCTTCAGGAGATGTTACTACTACATTATTTCCTTTAATTCTAAATAAAACTGATCCACGTGCATGATTTGCACCTTGCCTGATTCCCTGCCCGTTAAAAGTTCCTACCCTTAACTCATCTGGCCGTTTAGCAATTTCATAAATAAATTTTTTAAAACTTTCTCTTCCGCTAGAAGTTCATATCAAATCCATGTTCAGTAGCATGTTTTCCTACTTTGCGACCAAATTGGTTATCGGCTAAAGAAAATCTTTGCGGGTTCCAAGATGCTTTTTGAAATTCCTTAGGAATTTTAGCAAAATCAATTTCTAATCTTGCCAACTCTTCTTGTATCTTGCTTACTTTAACCTCAAGTTGTTCAAATCTTCTAGGCGAGCCTTTCGCATCTTTGGCTAATTCAAACAATTTCTTGGCTGTGCGCAAATCCCCCGCTTCTTTGGCAGCTTCGTAGGCCTTTCTGAAATCGCGGACGGTTTCTAGTTTTTTAGCTACTTTCACTCCTGGAATGGCAAAAATAGTTGCAACAGCATAATCTCTAAACGTGTCGGCCTGTTTGAAATCTTTAATCGTTCCGACAACCGTCATATCGGTAAGCAGTTCGCTGCCAATCCGCATCATTTTTGCATTGGCGGCAATTTCTTCCGGTGATTTGCCGTAAGACATTAACACAACAGTATCGGTTTTGCCGAACTCTTCGCTATGAGCCTGCCTTCTTTCGGGATTAAATGCCATTTTAATCATTGAGTAATATAAAAGGCCGTCTGAAAAATATACTTTCAGACGGCCTTTCAAATGATTCAAAAGAAAATCCTACATTTGCACCGAGCCGCTGACGGTCAGGCTGATCTCTTCCGAACCTGGGGAGGCTGGTACGCCATCTTCTATTCCTGCAGCCATTTCTGCGACGGGGGCTGTCCGTAACATTTTGGCACGTGCGAAATCACCGCCGATTTGGCGGTTGCCGATGTGGCCCAGGTTGAGTTTGACGATTTTGTAACTGGAGAAGCCGAGTGTTTGGGCGAGGTTTTGGGCGCGGTCTTTGAAGCGTAGGATGACGGCCTTGCTCAGTTGGTCGACGGTTTCTTCGCGTTTTTCTTTGGATACGGAAAATGAGGAGCTTTCCAAAACGGCGATATTGATGCTGTCGGCAATCAGGCGGTTGAGTGCTTCAAAGTCTTTGCTTTCTACTTTGAAGTAGGCATGTTCTTCCCAACCGGTTTGGGTGCGTTTGCCGTTGGTGTATTGATAGCGCGGGGATGCGTTGCGCTCCATCAGCTCGGCTTTAAATTTGCTGTTTTGGGAGATTTTGTTGAACTGGTTGAATTTCTTCATGAAGGCTTGGTTGACGGCTTGACGGTCTTTACCTTCGGCGTTGACGCTGAAATGCGCGGTCATGGTATCCCGTGGCACTTCCATATTCGCGGATTCGGAAAATTCAACGATGTTGTAGTTGAGGCTTTCTGCTGCAACGGGCAGGGAGGCGGCTAGCAGTAGGGCGGTAAGGGCTGGGCGGAGCATTTTGGTTTTCCTTGTAATGCGGATTTTAAAAAAGTAATTTAGCATGCAAGATGGAAACGTTGGCTTTGACAAGCGTAAGGATTTGTCTGGGTTGAGGCCGTCTGAAAAGAAGTTACTTTGTATCCATCAAGCCGACTTCATGGGGATTGAGGCGGGCTTTTTCTTCTTGGCCTAAGCCGACCAATTTCCGCAAGCGGGTCATGTAGGCATTGACGTCAAGGCCCCGTCCGTAGCGTTGTGCTTCCCAGATGGTTTCTGCCAAGGCTTCCATCATATCGTGTTCGGCTTTGACCCAGTCGCCGTTGTAACGGGCGCAAAGCTGATGGTGGATGGCACGGATGCCCGGGGGCTGGTCGATGGCGCTTTGTTCTTGCAGGGAAAGGTGTAGCGACATGTGCAGGAATGGGTTGCTTTCGCCGTCTTCGGGCAACCATTCTTTATCTAAATATTGTTCGATGTCTTCGAGATAGTGTCCGTATTCGGGATGGGCTTCGATAATGCGCAAAGCTTTTTGTTGCAGGCCGTCCAATTGGAGCGGTGCGAGCCTGTGTTGCCAGACGTTGGCAAAGAATCGGCGGACATCGTGGGTGTTTACGTCATACATGATGGGTGTGATTTGATTTTGGGATATGTGATTATATAGCGATTGCGATAAAAAAGGCCGTCTGAAAAATATGTTTTCAGACGGCCTTTGTTTTGCAGGGTTTAGCGGCGGTCGATGATTCGGTAATACACTTCGCCGTCTTGGACATAGCCCAATTCGACGCGGGCAATTTCGGCGATAGCCTCTTGTCCGTGTGCCAAATCTTCAACTTCCGCATTGAGGAAATTGTTGCGCAAAGTGAGCGTTTGGTTTTTTTCCTCCTGACGGACGAGCTGCTCCTGCAATTCTTCCGTATGCCCGACGCTGCCTTTACCAAACCAAAGGCTGTACTGACAGCACAAAAGTGCGAAGGTTAAAACAAAAGTCACCCACTTCATACAATCAATATCCTATATTCTGCTTATTTGCCCAATTGGTAGAATGCGGCTTTGCCAGGGTAGTAAGCGGCTTCGGCCAATTCTTCTTCGATGCGCAACAATTGGTTGTATTTCGCCATGCGGTCAGAACGGGACAGGGAGCCGGTTTTGATTTGCATACAGTTGGTGGCAACTGCCAAGTCGGCAATGGTGCTGTCTTCGGTTTCGCCGGAACGGTGGCTCATTACGCTGGTGTAGCGGTTGCGTTTGGCCAAGTCAACGGCTTTCAGGGTTTCGCTCAAAGTACCGATTTGGTTTACTTTAACCAGCAATGCGTTTGCCACGCCTTTTTCGATGCCTTCAGCCAAGATTTTTGGATTGGTTACGAACAAGTCGTCGCCGACCAATTGAACTCGGCCGCCCAATTTTTCGGTCAACAGTTTCCAGCCTTCCCAGTCGTTTTCGTCCATACCGTCTTCAATGGAAATGATTGGGAATTCGTTAACCAGGCCTTCCAAGTATTCGGCAAATTCTGCGCTGGTGTAAGAGCGGCCTTCGGCTTCCAAGTGGTATTTGCCGTCTTTGTAGAACTCGCTGGATGCGCAGTCCAGGGCGAACAATACGTCTTCGCCAGCTTTGTAGCCGGCGGCTTCTGTGGCTTCCACCATCAGTTGCAGGGCTTCTTTGTGGCTGTTCAGGTTGGGTGCGAAACCGCCTTCGTCGCCCACGGTGGTTGGGAAGCCTTTGCTATCGCACAGTTTTTTCAGTGCGTGGAAAATTTCGGCACCGCAACGCAGGGCTTCGCGGAAAGATTTTGCGCCGACAGGCATGATCATGAATTCTTGGATGTTCAGGCTGTTGTTGGCGTGTTCGCCGCCGTTGATAACGTTCATCATCGGAACTGGCAGAGCCATTGGGCCTGCGCCGCCCAAGTAACGATATAGAGGCAGGCCTGCATCTTCAGCGGCTGCGCGTGCTACGGCCATAGAAACAGCCAAAGTAGCGTTGGCACCCAATTTGCCTTTGTTTTCAGTACCGTCCAATTCGATCATGATTTGGTCGATATAAGATTGTTCGTTGGCATCGATACCGATGAGGGCTTGCGCGATTTGGTTGTTGACGTGGTCAACGGCTTTCAATACGCCTTTGCCCAAATAACGGGATTTGTCGCCGTCACGCAGTTCCAAAGCTTCTTTTTGGCCGGTTGATGCGCCGCTTGGTACGGCCGCGCGTCCCATAACGCCGGATTCCAACAATACGTCACACTCTACAGTAGGGTTGCCGCGGGAGTCCAAAATTTCGCGTGCAAAAATATCAACGATTGCGCTCATGAATATCTCCAAATAGGATGGTAAAAGAAAAGTAGCTTTGTTACGTTTCAGACGGCCTTAAGGATGATTGCCAAAGTCTGATGAATGCAGACATTATACCGTCTTTGCCAGGTATGGCATCGGAGTCGGTATGAAACCGACTGTAAGTTTGTTTCACGTCAATATCGCTCGAACAAACATAAGCCGTATAGTGTAACATTTTTTACCCTTTTTAGGGTGAAAAGCTGATTAAATAAGGCATAAGGCCGTCTGAAAAACGGATTAGTCTTCGCCCAAAATCATCGAGCCTACGCCGTCATCGGTCAGTACTTCCAAGAGCAGGGCGTTGGGAACACGGCCATCTATGATATGCGTGGCTTTGACACCGCTTTTGGCGGCTTCGACGGCAGAGGCAATTTTAGGCAGCATACCGCCGTACAGCGTACCATCTTCAATCAGTTCGTCAATGCGGCTTGGCGTCAGGGTGGTCAATAATTTGCCTTCTTTATCCAGTACGCCGGGGATATTGGTCATCATCAGCAGTTTTTCGGCTTGAAGTTTTTCCGCCAGTTTGCCGGCAACCAAGTCAGCATTGATGTTGAACGCTTCGCCGTTTTGACCTACGCCGATGGGTGCGATGACCGGAATGCAGCCGCGTTCGACCAAGCCTTCCACCAAACGGGTATCGATGTCCGCCACGGTGCCGACTTGCCCAATGTCCACGCCTTTTTGTTCGGGCGTGTCAATCAGGAGTTTTTCCGCTTTGATGAAGTGGTTGTCCCGGCCGGTAATGCCGACGGCGCGGCCACCGAAGGTGGTAATCATGGAAACGATTTCTTTATTGACGTGTCCACCCAAAACCATTTCTACGATGTCCATGGTTTCGCTGTCGGTCACGCGCATGCCTTGAACAAACTCTCCTTTTTTGCCAACTTTTTCCAACATTTCATTGATTTGCGGGCCGCCGCCGTGAACGATGACGGGATGCAGGCCGATCAGTTTGAGCAGGACGACATCGCGTGCGAAGCCCTCTTTTAAGGCCGACTCGGTCATGGCATTGCCGCCGTATTTGATGACGATGATGGAGCCGGAAAAACGGCGGATATAAGGTAAAGATTCGGCAAGGACGCGCGCTTTGATGGCAGGGGAGACAGATTGTTGCTGAGTCATGGTTTCAACCTTGTTTCATAATTTCGGCCTTTATCTTAATCCCAAAGGCCGTCTGAAACAATATTTCCAAGCGCTTGAAATCCTGTTAAATCAGTTAAATGGTTGAAACCAGCCTCATGCAAACGGTAAAATGACGGTTTGCTTCGGCCTCTTCGCCGATTACTAAGGATACCCATGATGAAAATCAGCACCCAATTCGATGCCGGTTCGGTCGTTGTCAAAGACTTGAGCAACCCTGCCGATATCCGTCTCGCCCTGCGTCCCGACAATGCTTCGGAGTTTGCCCAATGGTTTTACTTCCGTTTGCAGGGTGCGGCCTATCAAAACTGCGTGATGCATTTTGAAAATGCGGCGGACGCTGCGTATCCTTTGGGCTGGGAGGACTATCAGGCTTGCGCCTCTTACGACCGCCAAAATTGGTTTCGCGTGCCGACCAGCTATGAAAACGGCGTGTTGACCATCAACCATACGCCTTTGTCCAACAGCGTTTACTACGCCTATTTCGAGCCTTATTCCAACGAGCAGCATTTGAATCTTTTGGGCGATGCGCAGGGCAGCGGCTTGTGCCGTATCGACGACTTGGGCAGTACCGTTCAAGGCCGTGACATCAATCTTTTGACCATCGGCAACCAAGTCGAAAGCGACATGAAAGTCTGGATTATCGCTCGTCAACATCCGGGCGAAACCATGGCGGAATGGTTTGTCGAAGGTTTGCTGGGTCGTCTGCTTGATCCGCAAGATCCGACCGCGCGCATGCTGCTTGACCGTGCGACTTTCTATATTGTGCCGAATATGAATCCGGACGGTTCGGTTTTGGGTAATCTGCGCACCAATGCCGCCGGCGCCAACCTCAACCGCGAATGGGAAAACCCGACTTTGGAGCGAAGTCCCGAAGTCTTTACCGTCCGCGAAAAAATGATGGAAACCGGCGTGGATTTGTTCTTGGATATTCACGGCGATGAAGGCCTGCCGTTTGTCTTTGTGGCCGGTACCGAAGGCGTGCCTAACTACAACGAGCGCATCGAAGCCTTGGAAGACCAATTCAAACTCGCGCTGCTCAATGCCAGCCCAGATTTCCAAGACGATTACGGCTATGATAAAGATGCGCCGGGTCAGGCAAACATGACTTTGGCGACCAACTGGGTCGGCAATCATTTCAACTGCCTTGCCTATACTTTGGAAATGCCGTTTAAAGACAATGCCAATCTGCCGGACGACGATTTCGGCTGGAACGGCCAACGCTCGCTGCGCTTGGGCGAGGCTATGTTGTCTGCTATTTTAAATGTGGTTGACGATTTGCGTTAAACCATCCGACACCGCATACAGGCCGTCTGAAAGTTCAGGCTTTCAGACGGCCTTTGAGATAAGGAACACACATTATGATGATACATCCCCAGTTTGATCCGGTGCTGATCAGCATCGGCCCGCTTGCCATCCGCTGGTATGCCTTGAGCTATATTGTCGGCTTTATCCTGTTTACGATTTTGGGCCGCCGCCGTATCGCGCAGGGCAATTCTGTGTTTACCAAAGAAACACTCGACGATTTCCTGACTTGGGGTATCTTGGGCGTCATCTTGGGCGGCCGTATCGGCTACGTTTTGTTTTATAAATTTTCCGACTATTTGGCCAACCCGTTGGATATTTTCAAAGTGTGGGAAGGCGGCATGTCGTTTCACGGCGGCTTTTTGGGTGTGGTCGTTGCCATGTGGCTGTTTGGCCGCAAGCACAACATCAGTATCTTGAAGCTGATGGATACCGTTGCACCGCTCGTACCGCTGGGCTTGGCTTCCGGCCGTATCGGCAACTTTATCAACGGCGAACTTTGGGGACGCGTGACCGAACTCAATGCTTTCTGGGCGATGGGTTTCCCCCAAGCGCGTTACGAAGATGCGGAAGCTGCGGCGCACAATCCTTTGTGGGCCGAATGGCTGCAACAATACGGCATGCTGCCGCGCCATCCTTCTCAGCTTTACCAGTTTGCCCTTGAAGGCATTTGCCTGTTTGTCATTGTTTGGATTTTCTCGAAAAAACCACGTCCGGCCGGACAAACGGCAGCATTGTTCTTGGGCGGTTATGGATTGTTCCGCTTTATCGCCGAATTTGCCCGTCAGCCTGATGACTATCTCGGCCTGTTGACCTTGGGTTTGTCCATGGGTCAATGGTTGAGCGTGCCGATGATTGTATTGGGTGCGATTGGTTTTGTTTGGTTTGGCCGTAAAAACAGCGTTGCCAAAGCATAAATAAAACAAGAAATAAAGGCCGTCTGAAAAGGTTTTCAGACGGCCTTTTTATGGCTTCAAGCAAACGGATTTTGGGCTTAACCGAAAAAGCCCATTTTGACTTGAATGAGTTTTTCCAACTCCGGCAGGACGCGGCGGCGTGAGACGAAGAAGATAATGTGGTCGCCGTCTTGGAGGATGGTTTCGGTGTGGTGTCCCATGATGACTTCGCCGGTTGCGCCGCGGACAATGGCGGCGATGTAGCAGTCGCTCGGCCATTTGATGCCGCTGATGCGGCGGCCGACGATGGCGGAAGTGTTTTTATCGCCGTGTACCACCACTTCGATGGCTTCGGCCGTGCCGCGGCGCAGGGGGTGGACGGCAACGATGTCGCCGCGGCGGATGTGGGCGAGGATGGAGCCGATGGTAATCAGGTGGGGGGAAACGACGATATCGATTTTGTTGCCTTCGAGCAAATCGACGTAGCTTGAGCGGTTGACGATGGTGATTACGCGTTTGGCACCAAGGTTTTTTGCCAATAGACTGGACATGATGTTGTTTTCGTCATCATTGGTCAGCGCGCAGAAGACGTCGATTTCATCGATGTATTCTTCATCCAGCAGGGTTTCGTCGGTGGCGGAACCTTGCAGGACGAGGGTGTTGTCCAGATTCTCGGCCAGCCATTCGGCGCGCTGGGGTTTGTATTCGATGATTTTGATGTCGTATTTGGACTCGAGCTGCTTGGCGAGGCGGTAGCCGATGTTGCCGCCGCCGGCAATCATGATGCGGCGGGTACGCGCTTCTTTCGGACGCAATTCGCGCATGATGGCTTCAACGCTGTTGATGTCAGCGGCAAACAGGACTTCATCGCCTTCGATGATGACGGTTTGCGGGGTGGGGACGATCAGGCGGTTGTTGCGGTAGATGGCGCAGATTTGGCAGTCAACGCCTTCGAGCAAGTGCTGGTTGATGTCGGCAATTTCACGGCCGATCAGCAAACCGCCTTTGCGGGCTTGAACAATTACCATGCGCACTTTATCGTTGGCGAAACTGAGTACCTGCAATGAGCTGGTGTAGTTGAGCAGGCCGACGAGTTGTTCGGTAACCAGTTGTTCGGGGCTGATGGTTTCGGTAATGCCGAAGATGTTGAGGCTGCCTTCTTCGGGGTTGTCGCTGCCGTCAACCGGATATTCGAGGTATTCGCTTGAGCGCACACGTGCGATGCGGCTGGGGATGTTGAATAGGTCAGCGGCGATTTTGGAGGCGACAATGTTGGTTTCGTCGCTGCGGGTCAGGGCAAGCAGGAGGTCGGAGTCCGCCGCGCCTGCCTGTTCGAGGGTAAAGGGCGATGCGCCGTTGCCGACGATGGTTTGGACATCGAGGCGGCTGCTGATACGGTTGAGCGCTTTTTCGTCGATGTCGATGATGGTAACGTCGTTGCTGGGAACGGAGGCAAGGTTTTGGGCGACGGTCGAGCCGACTTGGCCGCTGCCGAGGATGAGTATTTTCACGGTAATCGAGTGTGTTCGGTAAAAATGAAATTGTAACAAAAGGCCGTCTGAAATTGGAGTTTCAGACGGCCTGATTTTTCAATCGGCTAAAGGATTACCAATAGCCTAAGGCTTTCCACCACAAGATGCCGACAGTGCTGAAAATCAGAATTTCGACCACGCTCATGATGAAGCCGGCTTTCCACCATTCGGTCATGTTGACGTAGTTTGAGCCGTAAATGACAGGTGCAGAACCTGTGGCGTAGTGGGTTAGCGACATCATGATACCGGTAGCGGCTGCCATAATCAGGGCAAACAGCATCGGTGGTGCGCCCAAGGCTAAGCCTGCGCCGTAGAATGCGCCGAACATGGCGGTAACGTGTGCCGTACCGCTGGCGAAAACGTAGTGGGCGTAGAGGTAGGCAAGCATTAACAGGGCGCAACCGGCTTCCCAACCCAAGCCCATGTGGGCGATACCGCTTTGCATGGAGTCGGACAACCAGCTGATGAGGCCCAGTTTGTTGAGGAAGTTTGCCATCATAACCAAGGCCGCAAACCAAACGATGGTGTCCCACGCGCTTTTTTCTTTCAGCGCATCTTCCCAAGTCAGTACGCCGGTCAAAAGGCACAGGCTCAAGCCGAGGAAGGTGGTGGCGGTAGCATCAACTTTCACGCCGAACAACATCTCGGGAATACCCGCCCACAACAGCAGCAGAACCAGGAAAATGCCCAGCATGATTTTTTCTTCACGCTTCATCGGCCCCATGGCAGCCAAATGCTCTTTTGCCAATGCAGTGGCGTTGGGGGTTTGTTTGATTTTAGGCGGATACAGGAAATACAGCACCAGCGGCATCAGCAGCATGGCAAGCAGGCCGGGTACGACCATCGCCAAGAACCAAGTACCCCAAGAGAGTTGGATTTCTGAATTAGTGGCTTTGGCAACCAATTCGACTACCAGCGGATTGGGTGCGGTGGCAGTGATAAAAATCAGACAGGTAATCACGTTGGAGTGGAAGTTGACCAGTGAAAGGTATTTACCGATTTTGCCTTCCGTACCTTTTTCAGGGTCGGAGTCGAAGCTCAAGGCAATGGATTTCATAATCGGATGCACGATGGCACCGCCGCGCGCGGTATTACTCGGCGTTACCGGACCGATGACCAAGTCGGCCAATGCCAAGCTGTAACCTACGCCCAGCGTGCGTTTGCCGAAGAGGGAAATCAAGAGGTAACCGATACGCATACCCAAGCCGGTTTTCAACAGGCCGCGCGAGATGATGATGGCGATACCGATCATCCAGATGAGTGAGTTGTTGAGGCTGCTCAAAGCGTCTTTGGTTGCATCGGCGGCTTTTTCGTTGGTCACGCCGGTCAGTGCAACCAAGGTAATGCCCAAAATCGCCATTGCGCCGATAGGCATGGCTTTGCCGATGATGCCGGCAATGATGCCGACAAACAATGCCAAAAGATGCCATGCGTCAGGCGAGACACCTTGAGGAACGGGGATAACGAACCAGATAAGCAGCGTCAGCACAAGTGCGGCCGCAGCAGGAATTGGCTTGAAGCCCATGTTGAATCTCCTAATTTGAGGATTGAAGTATTGGGAAATCGGTTTTCAGACGGCCTGAGTGTTGCTTAAGCTTGTCTGAACGTGTTTTGGTAGGTTCGGAAGGTATTTTTCTTATTGGGTTTCTCTTCCATCTTGGAAAGAAGAGAAAGGGAGTTTGGTATTGGTTTTTCAGACGGCCTTTACAGTAACAGGCCGTCTGAAAACAACGCCGTTTTACTCCTGTTCTTGCGACAGGCCGTATTCTTCGGGGAAGGTGCGCAACGAGCTTTGCAACACGGTAACCGCGCCGTCAATCAAACCGCAACGACCGCTTCGTGGCAACAGTTGGCATAGGCTTTGCAGGGCGCGCAGATCGTCGGGAGTGCCGATGCCGGTGTCCACGCGGTTGAGCAGGCGGGAAAGCTGGAATGTGCCGCCTTTGCACGGCGGGCATTGACCGCATGAGTTGGACGCAAAAAATTCCACATACTCGGCCACTTTACGCACGACGCTGGTGCCTTCGGAAATTACAATCATCGCGCCCGTACCGAGGCTGGATTTGCGTTCGCGCACGGACACGAAGTCCAAAGGCACATCCAAATCTTTGACGGTCAGAAGCGTGTTTGACGGGCCGCCGGTGAAGACGGCTTTAAACGTGCGCCCTTCGAGCATACCGCCGCCGTGGTCGAAAATCAGCGATTGCAGGGTCGTGCCCATCGGCAGTTCGTACAGCCCCGGATTCAATACGTCGCCGGAGAGCGAGTAGAGTTTCGTGCCTGCGGCATCGCCCAGGCCCAGCGATTTGTACCATTCCGCGCCTTTGGCAAGGATTTGCGGGATGTTGGCGAAGGTTTCGGTGTTGTTGATTAAGGTTGGTTCGCCTGCTACGCCGCTTTCGGCAGGGAACGGCGGCTTGCGGCGGGGGAAGGGGAAACCGCCTTCCAACCATGAAATCACGGCGGTTTCTTCGCCGCCGATGTAGCGGCCTGAAGTTTCGACCAGTTGCAAGTCCAAAGGTTTACCCAAGTAGTTTTCGATACGGATAAACAAATCGCTGTTTTTCCATTGCTCGATGGCTGGTGTGATGGAAGCGATGGATTCGGTTTGATGAGGGTTGACGTACAGAATCGCTTTGTTGGCGCGGCAGGCGACGGCGGCAATCAGTACGCCCTCGATGACTTGGTGCGGCGTTTTCGCCAGCAACACGCGGTCTTTAAATGTACCCGGTTCGTCTTCGTTGGCATTGCAGACGACGTATTTGTCGCCATTTTTGCTTTGGGCGGCAACGGCGGCCTCCCATTTGCGCCAAGTCGGGAAACCTGCGCCACCCATACCGCAAAGATTGGCATCTTGCAGTTTGGAAACAATGCTTTGAGGATCGGCAAGCGCAGCCAACAGGCCTTCTCCGCCGCCGACTTTGCGCCATGCGGCTAAATCTGCGCCGACTTGGCGGGAAGGATGCAGTAAGTTTTGATTGGCTTGATTCATGATTGTTGCTCCTGCAAACCGGCGTGTTCGCGCAAATCGAATTTGCCGTAGTCGGGATATAAAACGGGGGCTTTGATGTCGCTGGTCAGACCGGCGCGGGTCATTTCGCGTTGCAGATCGTGGACGTGTCCGACACCGCCGCGTACTTTTTTCAACGGCAGGCCGCAATTTGCCGCGGCTTTGCCGGCACGGCGGCCGAAGCTGATGATGTCTAAAAGTGCATTGCCCATCAGACGGTTGCGGCCGTGAATGCCGCCGGTTACTTCGCCGGCGCAATAGAGGCCTTCGACGCAGGTTGCGCCGTCGCCGTTGATTTCGACGCCGCCGTTTTGATAGTGCAGGGTCGGATGAATCATCACGGGTTCGACGGCGGGGTCGATGCCGCATTTGTGGGCGACGTGGCCGAGTGTTACCAAACGGTTCAACACATCAGGATCGTTTTCAATCAGGCGCGGGGTGTCGAGGAACACGCCGACTTGTCCGTCGCGCACCACGCCGCGGCCTTCGCGGCACTCGCGCAAGATGGCGGCGGCAACGACGTCGCGCGGCTGCAATTCGTCAACGAAACGTTCGCCTAAACCGTTGACCAGTTTGGTACCTGCGGAGCGCACGGCTTCGGAAATCAGCGCGCCTGCCAAGTGAGGAGGGTGGGCGACGCCGGTTGGGTGGTATTGGAAGGAATCGACATCGCGCAGTTTCGCGCCGATGCGGTAAGCCATCACTAGGCCGTCTGCAGTCGCGCCATAGTGGTTGGATGTGGCGAAACCTTGCAAATGCAGGCGTCCGCTGCCGCCGGTTGCCAAGACCACGGCTTTGGCGTGAACCAATACCAAAGAGCGTTTTTCCAAATCGTACAAAATCGCGCCGACGCAGCGGCCGTGTTCGTCTGATAATAATTCGATGGCAGGGTGGCGGTTGAGCTGGGTGATGTTTTCGTCGAGTTCGACCGCCTCGCGCAGTACGCGCATCATTTCGAGGCCGGTAAAGTCGCGGTAGCTCAGGATGCGCGGCACGGTCGTACCGCCTGCGCGTTTGCGGCTCAACATGCCGTTGTTGTCTGCGCCTTTAGTCAAGTCAAAAGTCATGCCCAAGCCAATCAGCCAGCGGATGGCGGATGGTGCATCGGTAACCATTTGGGCAACCAATTCTTTTTTGCCTGCGTTGTGACCACCTTTGATGGTGTCGTCAAAGTGTTGTTGCAGGCTGTCTTCCGCGCCGACCGCAGCTTGAATGCCGCCTTCGGCCATCACGGTATTGCTGTCACCGATACGCAGCTTGTTCGCCATAATCACGCGCGCGCCTGCCTCGGTCGCGGATAACGCTGCTGCCGCACCTGCACCGCCGCCGCCAATTACCAATACGTCAGTGTTCAAGTGTTCTGCGCCTGACAAATCATAGTCGTCAATCAGAGGCTGACTGATTAAGAGTTTGGCCAAATCAGGATGGCAGTAATCGCCTTGGTTTGGGCCGATAGGCAGTTTCACACGCGCATTTGCCTGATAGTCAGGGTGAAATTGGCTCAGTAATTCGTTCTTTTCAGGTAAATCGCCGCGCAGCTCCAATGAGGACGCACGCAGGTTGGCAAGGGCGGTTTCGTAGTCTATGCCTTGGATTTTGTTAACCATTACACTGACTCCTCTTCAAATTCGACTTTCATTTTGCCGCTGTCGATTTCGCGCAGGCGGCGCATCAAATCCACCGGACGCAATGTACGCGCCGCTTTCATACGGCGTGCGAACAAGCCCAAGTGGTTCGGACGGATGTGTTCGGGGCAGGAGAGGGTGCAGAGGTTGCACATCACACATTGGTCGAAGGTCAGAGCAGCCGCGCCGAAATCGCCGGAAACTACCTGCGCTACGCCGTTTTCCACTTGCAAACCTTTAGGACAGGCGCGATTACAGCCGCCGCAATGGCGGCAGTTTTGCGCTTCAGGGAAGGCTTTGGCGGTATCATCCAACCAGTTCCAGCCATCACCAATCTCGCTGACGTCGTAATATTGGATATGTTCCGGAATAAAGTAGTCCAAGAAGCTGACCTGCATCCCTTCTTCGACTTTGGTTTCACACGCCAACGCAGTCGTTACCTCACGCTCGCCTTCCTTGCGTATCATGCAGCGGCACGAACCGCATACGCCTTGACCCATACAGCCGACATTGGCAGTAATCGCATTGCCTGAACGGGCATAGGCTTGGATGATTGACGAGTCGGCGGAAGCTTTGACTTCATGGCCGTCTATGGTCAGGGTTAACAAATTTTCACTCATGGTTTGTTCCTGTGAAATTGGAAGGTGGAATAGTGGGTAATTTGATTAATTGTATTTTTATTACATTTGTGCGTATGAGGAAAATATCCAAGTGATTTACTCAGAAATTCTTTTAAAATCAATGTTTATATATATAAGGCGAAGTGTATCAGAATTTGTTGGATTTGATGATAGGGAGGGATTAGCCTTGCTTAAGGAAAAGATTGTAAACAAAATATGCCTATTATTTAGACAAATTTATTACAAATACTTGATTTTAAAAGTAAAATAAAATTACTTTTTTAGTATAATTTTAAAAATATTTATCCATTTTCTAGTGAAAATCATTATTATATATTAGGTAATTTTACATATCTTATTGTATATATTGAATAATATTTAGGTATATAAGCAAGTGAAAAGACTGTTATAAAATTTCAGAAAATCAAACAAGTTTGATATCAGTCAAGAAGGTTGAGGGAGAAAATGACACAGGTTTTACAATTGTGTATTGTATTGGAAGATAAGAAAGGCCGTCTAAAATTTAGGTGGTTCCCTTTTAAATACAAGCTACTAAATTTCTTTCTCAGATGCTTGAGGCAAATATTTTCAGACGGCCTTGCAATAAGATTATCATTTAAAAATAATGTAATTTTATTTCTATGTAAGCGAATGGTCAGTGGATATAAATTATCAATAACCAAGTGATTTAATACGATATTAAATTTTATTTAAATCAATAAAGTATAAAAATGATATTGTCTGGGTCATTCATTTGAAAGCACTATTACACTATTGAAGGCCGTCTGAAAAAATCGGTCTCTTAAGAAATAAACAAATCCTCCCTACCATGACTCCGAAAAGGAACACAATCATGACCGTCATCAAGCAAGAAGACTTTATCCAAAGTATTTTCGATGCTTTCCAATTCATCAGCTACTACCATCCTAAAGACTATATTCAAGCTTTGTATAAGGCTTATCAAAAAGAAGAAAACCCTGCCGCCAAAGATGCGATGGCGCAGATTTTGGTCAATAGCCGTATGTGTGCTGAAGGCCATCGTCCGATTTGTCAGGATACCGGTATTGCGACCGTATTCTTGAAAGTGGGCATGGATGTGCAGTGGGATGCCGAGATGAGCGTACAGGAAATGGTTAACGAAGGCGTACGCCGTGCATACACTTATCCTGACAACAAACTGCGCGCCTCTGTATTGGCCGACCCGGCTGGCAAACGTCAAAATACCAAAGACAACACGCCTGCCGTTGTACACATGGAAATCGTAAAAGGGGACAAAGTCGAAGTCACTTGTGCAGCCAAAGGCGGCGGTTCTGAAAACAAAACCAAAGTTGCCATGCTCAATCCTTCAGACAATATCGTTGATTGGGTATTGAAAACCGTTCCTCAAATGGGTGCAGGCTGGTGTCCTCCGGGCATCTTGGGTATCGGTATCGGCGGTACGCCTGAAAAAGCAGTGTTAATGGCCAAAGAAAGCCTGATGAGCCATATCGATATTCAGGAACTCAAAGAAAAAGCCGATTCCGGTGCAGAATTGTCTACAACCGAAGCCCTGCGCTTGGAACTCTACAAAAAAGTAAATGCCTTGGGTATTGGCGCACAAGGCTTAGGCGGTTTGAGCACCGTGCTGGATGTCAAAATCCTTGACTACCCAACCCACGCGGCTTCCAAACCGATTGCCATGATTCCAAACTGCGCGGCTACCCGCCACATCGAATTTGAATTGGATGGCTCAGGCCCGGCCAAACTGGAAGCCCCATCTTTGGAAGACTGGCCGGATCTGACTTACAGCCCGGACAACGGCAAACGTGTCGATGTCAACAATCTGACCAAAGAAGAAGTGGCCACATGGAAAACCGGCGACGTATTGTTGCTGAACGGTAAAATCCTGACCGGTCGTGATGCCGCACACAAACGCTTGGTTGATATGCTTAACAAAGGCGAAGAATTGCCGGTAGATTTCACCAACAAACTGATTTACTACGTCGGCCCGGTTGATCCAGTCCGTGACGAAGTTGTTGGTCCGGCTGGTCCGACTACTTCCACCCGTATGGATAAATTTACCCGCCAAATGCTGGAACAAACCGGCCTCTTGGGTATGATCGGTAAATCCGAACGCGGTGCAGCAACTTGCCAAGCCATTGCCGATAACAAAGCTGTTTACCTGATGGCTGTCGGCGGTGCGGCATATTTGGTTGCCAAAGCCATTAAAGCATCTAAAGTCTTGGCGTTCCCAGAATTGGGTATGGAAGCGATTTACGAATTTGAAGTCAAAGATATGCCTGTGACCGTTGCGGTGGATAGCAACGGTGAATCGGTTCACGCCATTGCGCCAAAACAATGGCAGGCCAAAATCGGTATTATTCCGGTTGAATCTTGATATTTGACTGAGTAATCAAAGGCCGTCTGAACGATTTCAGACGGCCTTTTTTTGTTTACAAATAATTCAAATGTTTTCAAACGAGTAAATTTCCCTTTCTAAAAAGCACTTGTCAAAATCAGCGTTTGAAACTAAAATTTATAGCTTATTGAGTCGGAGTGTGGCGCAGTCTGGTAGCGCACTTGCATGGGGTGCAAGGGGTCGAAGGTTCGAATCCTTTCACTCCGACCAAAGAATTGGAAAGAGCCGTTTTAAAAACGGCTCTTTTTTCGTTTAGATGATTTATCTGAATAATGTGTCCGAATGGATTTTAAAACTTAATACCGATGCCGTCTGAAACAAAACCTGCTTTAAAAAAGCAGGTTTTGTTGTTTATTATAAAGCAGGGCTTATTCGACACTATCTTTCAGCGTGTCTTTATAGGTATAAAGATAAGATGCGCCGACAAAGGATGCGCCACCGACGACATTGCCCAGGAATACGGAAATCATGTTGAAGAAAAACTGTCCCCATGTGATGTTTGCGCCTGCCAAAATACCTGCGGGGATAACGAACATATTGGCGACAAGGTGTTGGAAGCCGTTTAATACGAAAATCATGACGGGGAACCAAATGGCCAGCATTCGTCCGGTTGTGTTTTTAGCGGCAAAGTGCAGCCACGTGCCCATGCAGACCATCCAGTTACATGCAACCGCCGATACAAAAGCGCGGCCGAAATCCATATGGACTTTTGCTTCCGCCACGGCAATGGTTTTTTCTGCTATGCTGCCTTCAATCATACCGACATAGTATCCGAGGAAAAACGCCATCGCCAGCGTGCCCACCAAATTGCCCATGCAAACGATAACCCAGTTACGCAGCAGCATTTTGGAGGAAATCCGTCCCGCCAATCTGCCTAAAGACATGATCATCATGTTGCTGGTTACCAGCTCGCCGCCGCCAAGCAGGATACAAATCAAGGCAATTGGGAACACAGCGGCACCGAGTAAAGTCGCAACTCCGCCCCATTCGTGCGGAATGCCGCTGACTACTTTTAAATAGGCAAGATAACCGAAGCCGATGTATCCGCCGGCCAAAATGCTCAAGATTGCCAGTGTGGGGATGCTGGATTGTGCTTTGGCGCAGCTTTTGTCGAGAACAACCTGCAAAATTTCCTGTGGGTATAAATCGCGCGAAGCCATGATGTTCCTTAAAGTGGGTTGAGGAGGAAACGTTGTTTTAAAGGTGGTACAAACTGTCGCGGTAGAGTGGTGTTATAGGGAGCCGGTGTACGGTCTTTGTATTATCAATCAGCCTGAATTAAACCTAAAAAACAGATACTTCGCCTTGCTTTAGCTCAAAAGAAATATTATTACATTTTGCTTCCGTATTAAACAAGGCCGTCTGAACATTGAAATTTCAGACGGCCTGGTTTTGATTTCTTAAACTGACAAATGTGCCAGCTTTGCATTGCCTTCGCGTGGAATAGGGCGCGGATTACCTTGTGCATCGATAGCGACGTAAGTGAATACGGCTTCGGTAACCAGTTGGCGGTCTTCCGTTACCATATCGTTCATCAAAGTCTTCACCCACACTTCGATTTTCAGTTGCAAAGAAGTATTGCCTACACGGACGCAATGACCATAGCAGCATACGACGTTGCCGACCTTTACCGGTCTGATGAAATTCATTTCTTGAACGGCCACGGTGACAATTCGTCCCTGTGCGATTTCTGCCGCCAAAATACCGCCGCCCAGATCCATTTGCGACATAATCCAGCCGCCGAAGATATCCTGATTAGGATTGGTATCGCGCGGCATGGCTACCGTACGCAATAAAAGTTGTCCTTCGGGTGCAGCATGGGTTTGTTTGTTGTCAGCCATAAAAAATCCTGTCAAAAAGTGGTATTTTACGCCATTTGTGGCGATAAACCTATGTAGGCCGTCTGAAAAATCAGCAGGTAAAGTGTTACAATTAAATATATTCATCAGACAAAGGAGAAAGCTCATGCATCCGATTCAAGAACCACGAAATAGCGGCCTTTTACGCGTATCCGACATTCACGAAATCTACTGGGAGGAATCAGGCAATCCTGATGGCCACCCCGTGATTTTCCTGCATGGCGGCCCCGGAGCAGGCGCATCACCGGCCTGCCGAGGCTTTTTTAATCCAGAACATTTCCGCATCGTCATCATCGACCAACGCGGTTGCGGACGCTCCAAACCGTATGCCTGTATCGAAGACAATACCACATGGGATTTGGTTGCCGATATTGAAAAAGTACGCGAAATGCTCGGCATTCAAAAATGGCTGGTTTTCGGCGGCTCATGGGGCAGCACCTTGTCGCTGACTTATGCCGAAACCCATCCCGAGCGCGTCAGCGGCTTAGTTTTGCGCGGTATTTTCCTGTGCAGGCCGTCTGAAATGGCATGGTTGAACGAAGCAGGCGGCGTCAGCCAAATTTATCCGGCTCAATGGCAAAAATTCATTGCTCCCGTAGCCGAAAACAAACGCCAAGCCCTAATCAAAGCCTACCATGAAATGCTGTTCAGCGAAGATGAAGCTACGCGCCTCAAAGCAGCTAAATCATGGGCAGATTGGGAAAGCTACCTTATTCAGTTTGAACCCAAAGACGTGGATGAAGACCCGCAAGCCTCCCTTGCCATCGCAAGAATGGAAAACCATTACTTCGTGAACGAAGGCTGGCTGCAGGGCGATAAAGCTATCTTGGCAAACATCGACAAAATCCGCCATATCCCAACCATCATCGTCCAAGGCCGCTACGACCTATGCACCCCGATGCAAAGCGCGTGGGAACTTTCGCAAGCCTTCCCTGAAGCAGAATTGAGAATCGTCCAAGCAGGCCACTCTTCTTTTGATCCTTCGCTTTCCGAAGCTTTAGTGAAAGCAGTGGAGGATATTAGAAGCAAGTTATAAAGGTTAATAAATGACAATGCCGTCTGAAAAAGTTTCAGACGGCATTTTTTCTATTTACATATTAAATTTAATATCATATTATCATTGCATCTGTATCAATTTGAATTTTTTAGAATTTCAATATGAAACCCCTAATTTACTATGCTCATTTTGCCCAAGATGAACTCGGCAATCTCTTGCCTTACGAACATTGGCAAACCTTGCAAAACCATTCGGTCAATGTTGGCGAAATGGCGGCGGAGTTTGCCCGCGTATTTGGTGCGCAGGAAATTGCCTACCAGACGGGACAGCTTCATGATTTAGGGAAATATTCGGAAGCCTTTAACCGCCGATTGCATGGCGGCCCAACAGTCGATCATGCTACCGCCGGAGCCAAAATTGCTATCGAGCGTTGGGGAAAAGTTATTGGTAAACTGATGGCGTTTTGCATTGCGGGGCATCATGCAGGGCTGGCAAATGGAAACGGTGAAGGCGATAACCGCCGCACGTTAAAGCAGCGTTTGGCATTGCAATTTGGTGCAGATATTCCCACTCTCGATAATCTGTGGCAACAAGAAATCAAGCTCCCTCAAAACCTATCCGCCCCACCACTCAAAGCCGATGCGCATCATCCTTTTTTCTCCTACGCCTTCTTCACTCGAATGCTCTATTCCTGCTTGGTGGATGCCGATTATCTCGACACAGAAGCCTTTTATTCAAAGCTAGAAAACAAAGTCATCGAGCGCGGCGGTTATCCTGATTTAAACGCCTTACAACACAATTTCAATCAATTTATCAACGCTTTCAGACAACGTATCGCCCAAGCTCCAGAGCAAACTGAAGCCGAAAAACTTAATGCCGCCTTAAACCGCCTGCGCAGCGAGATTCTCGATCATGCCGTAGAACAAGCGACACAAGCGCAAGGGCTGTTTACGCTCACCGTGCCGACCGGCGGCGGAAAAACTTTCACTTCTATGGCATTTGCGCTGGAACACGCCAAACGGCACGGTATGCAGCGCGTGATTTACGTCATCCCGTTCACCAGCATCATCGAACAAAATGCCGCCGAGTTTCGCAAAGCCTTTGGCGAATTGGGAGAACAAGCTGTGTTGGAACACCACAGCACTTTCGACGACGGCAAACTGCAAGGTGAGGCTACCAAAGACAAATTGCGCCTTGCCTCGGAAAACTGGGACGCGCCGATTGTCGTGACCACCGCCGTGCAATTCTTCGAATCTCTCTTCGCCGACCGCTCCTCGCGCTGCCGCAAGCTACACAACATCGCAGGCTCCGTCATCATCCTCGACGAAGCGCAAATGCTGCTGCTCAATCTTTTGCTGCCCATCATGCAAGCCATCAAAGAATTGGCGCAAAACTATCATTGCTCTGTCGTCATGTGCACCGCCACCCAGCCTGCCGTGCAAGCCGAAAACGGCTTCTATCGCGGCTTTGAAAACGTGCGCGAAATAGCCCCAAAACCGACCGCACTTTTCGACAAACTGCGCCGCACCACCGTGCAGCATATCGGCACACAAACCGACGCCGACCTGCTCACCAAACTTGCCGAACACCCGAAAATGCTCGTCATCGTCAATAACCGCCGCCATGCCCGCAGCCTGTACGACCAAGCCAAACACCTTGACGGCACGTTCCACCTGACCACCTTAATGTGCGCCAAACACCGCAGCCAAAAACTCGATGAGATTCGAGGCCGTCTGAAAAACGGCGAACCCTGCCGCGTTATCGCCACCTCCTTAATTGAAGCCGGCGTTGATGTGGATTTTCCGCTGGTAATGCGTGCCGAAGCAGGCTTAGACAGCGTCGCCCAAGCCGCCGGACGCTGTAACCGCGAAGGCAAAAGGCCGTCTGAAAACAGCTTTGTCTGGATATTCGCGCCCGAAGAACAATGGAAAGCCCCGCCTGAACTTGCCGCCCAAGCCGCTGTTATGCGCCTGACCGCCGACAGCTTTTCAGACGACCTCTTATCCACCCAAGCTGTCGCCGCCTATTTCGCCGAGCTTTATCAATTAAAAGGCAGCGAACTGGACAATAAAAAAATCCTGAAAATGCACAACGATACAGGGCAAAGCCTCGATTTCACATTCCAAACCATCGCCGACAAATTCCGCATGATCGAAAGCCATATGCAGCCGCTGATTATTCCGTTCGATGGTGAAGCCGAAAACCTCATCAGCAGCCTGTACCATGCTGATCACATCGGCGGACTGCTACGCAAACTGCAACCCTACACCGTCCAAATCCCCGAAAAAGCCCTCGCCGCTTTATATAAAGCAGGACGTATCGAACCGATTAACGAGAAAAACTTCGGAAAACAGTTTTATACGCTGATCGGGCTAGATTTGTATGACGAAGTGGCGGGGCTTTCTTGGGAGGATTTAGAGTTTTTGAAGGGAGAGAGTTTGGTGTTTTAAGTTTTATTTAACTTCTTTAGAAGTTGATTTTGGTGTTTGCTAGTAATAATATATTACAGAATGCTAATTCGTTGATATTAGAGTAACGAAATAGAACTGATTGGAAAATCTTAACTTAAGGGTAACATTATGAATAACAAAAAATTTTTTCGTGGGTCAACTTGGAGTCAATGGGATTTGCACATTCATACCCCAGCTTCATTTCATTGGAATGGAGAGAAATTCAACGGAGATAAAAAACATGACGATGCTTTAATCGATGAAATGATTCATGCTTTGAATAATGCAGAACCAGAAGTCTTTGCCATTATGGATTATTGGACATTTGACGGATGGTTTAAATTGCAAAATAGGCTAAAAGAACCCGACTCGCCTAAATTGGAAAAAACAGTTTTTCCTGGGATTGAACTCCGGTTAGTAGCTCCTATGGATGGAAGATTAAATGCACATGTTATTTTTTCAGATAAAATAGAAAAACAAATTTTGGATGATTTTAAATCAGCCTTACAAATAGCCCTTATAGATAGACCACTTTCTGATTCAGCATTAATGTATCTTGCAAGACAAACAAGGGAAGATAAGCTAGATAAACATGGGTTTAAGAAAAATGATATTGAGCATGAAAATGACAAAGCTCTAAAGGCAGGCTCTACAATTGCTGAAATCACCATGGAGTCATATAAACAAGCAATTTCTAAAGTTCCGAATAACCAAGCGATTGGATTTATGCCTTTTGATACAAATGATGGATTAGCTGAAGTTAAATGGGCTGATCATTACGCATACGCAATGACTTTATTTCAATCGTCCCCTATTTTTGAGACTCGTGATTTTGATAAAAGATGTGCATTCATTGGAGAAAAAACTGATAAAAATTCAAAATATTTTAATAATTTCCAAAGCGCATTAAAAAATATTCCACGGCTAGCTGTTTCAGGAAGTGATGCTCACTGTTTTATTGGTGAGGCTGGTAATAACGATAAGCGTGGTTATGGTGATTTTCCATCAAATAAGAAAACTTGGATTAAAGCAGAACCAACTTTTAAAGGATTGCAACAAGCGATTTTAGAGCCTGCAAAACGATCTTATATTGGAGAGAAACCGCCTAAGATAAATGAAATTGAATTAAATAAGACTTTTTATATTGATTCTGTTGAGATTAAGAAAACTGGTACAAAATCTGTAGGACAGTGGCTGGATGGCTGTAATATTCCTTTAAATCCTGATTTAACAGCCATTATTGGAAATAAAGGTAGTGGCAAAAGTGCATTGGCTGATGTTATTGCTATGTTAGGAAATTCTAAGCAGTCAAAGCATTTTAGTTTCTTGAAAAGAGATAGATTCTTTGGAAAGTCTGGAGAACCAGCTAACCAATTTACAGGAATACTAACTTGGCATGATGGAGGCAAAGAAACTCGTATTCTTAGTGAATTATCACCAGAAGAAAAGACCGAACGAGTTCGTTATATCCCGCAAGGATATTTTGAAGAACTTTGTAATGAGCATACATCAGGGAAATCAAATGCTTTTGAACGAGAACTTCGGTCTGTCATATTTTCGCACACTAGTGAGGGAATGAGACTTGGAACACTTGATTTTGAACAATTAATAGAAAAGCAGGAGCAATCTCTTAGAAATAAACTAAGTGAATATCGCAAGGATTTATCTAAGGTTAATGAGGAAATTGTTGGGATTGAACAGCAATTAAAACCTGTTGAATTAAACAAACTGAAGGATGTCCTTCAGTTAAAAAATAAACAAATTGAAGAGCATGAAAAACTCAAGCCTATTGAGGTTAGTAAGCCTGAAACTGCTTTAAATCAAGAACAACAAGTTATTGCAAACAACCTTACTCAGGTTAATAACAATATAAATACCTCGCAAACTCGTTTGCAGGAAGTTGTATCTGAAAATACAAGATTGGCTAAACAACAACAGGCATTGTCTGATATTCAAGAACGGTTACGTTTACTTCAACGTTCATTTGACCAAATGAGACAGGAATCAAATGATGATTTAGTTTTACTTGAATTGTCATGGAATGATATTGCGGTATTAGATATTAAAACGTCGGTATTTGATGCAAAAAAAAAGATAATCTCATCTAAACAATCAGAGCTTAAAACTGAGAACGAAAGACTTACAGGAGAAATTGCTAAATTATTAGAAGAGCAAAAAATATATACTGCCAAATTGGATGCTCCGCAGCAGCAATATGAAGAATATCAAAGAAAATTTGCAGAATGGACGCAAAAACTTGATGCTTTAATAGGGTCTCCTACTGAACCTGAAACGAAAATAGGGTTGGAAACAAGGATAAAACAGATTGAACAACTACCTTTAGAGCTTGAAAAACTCCGTGAAAGACGATTGCAGCTATCAAGAGATATTTTTGATACGTTAAATACGCAACGTGAAGAAAGGGAAAAATTATTTAAACCTGTTCAGGATTTAATCCAAGATAATTCTCTAATAAGAGATGACTATAAATTACAGTTTCAGGCAACATTGTCAGCTTCTTCGGATGCAATTGCTAACCCGCTATTTGGATTAATCAAACAAACTTCTGGAGAATTTCGTGGACAAGACGAGGCATTGACCGTTATTAGAACATTATTTGATACCTATAATTTAAATGATAAAGAAGGTGTTACAGGTTTTATAAGTAATCTATTTGAAAAAATGGAAACAGCTTCCAAGGGCAATAATGAAAAAGAAGTTGGTATCTCTAATATATTGAAGAAAGATCAGACTGCTAATGCTGTTTATGATCTGATATTTGGCTTGGAGTTCCTTGAGCCAAGATATTCATTAGTGTTCCAGGATACACAGATAGAACAGCTATCACCAGGACAAAGAGGAGCATTGTTATTAATCTTCTACTTATTGGTGGATAAAGGACAATTGCCGATTATTCTTGATCAACCAGAAGAGAATTTAGATAACGAAACGGTATTCCGCCTATTAGTGCCAGTACTTTCTGAAGCAAAGAAAAAACGCCAAATCATTATGGTTACTCATAACCCTAATTTGGCTGTTGTTTGTGATGCTGAGCAAATTATTTATGCTAATTTTAGTCGTTCGGATAATTTCACAATAAGCTATCAGGCTGGTGCTATTGAAAATGATGAAATCAATAGACGAGTAGTTACGGTATTAGAAGGTACTAAACCAGCCTTTGATAATCGTTCGGGAAAATATTTCTAAAGAGCACTTAATACTGATTTATAAAAAGTGCGGTCAGTTTTCCCGTTGTTTTTTAGGTCGTCTGAAAACTTTTCGCACTTAACCGTGCGTGGATTGAAACTAAAGTAGTTAGATTAGTCAGCTAGTCCGCCCCTTCTTTGCGAAGGGGCGTGTGTACAAAAAGGAGAACCAAATGAACCAAATCCGCCTACAGGTTTGGGGCGATTATGCCTGTTTTACCCGTCCGGAGATGAAGGTGGAGCGGGTTTCTTATGATGTCATCACGCCGTCGGCGGCGCGCGGGATTTTGGCGGCGGTGCATTGGAAGCCGGCGATTCGGTGGGTGATTGACCGGATTTATGTGTTGAAGCCGATTCGGTTTGAGTCGGTGCGGCGCAATGAGTTGGGCGGCAAGATTTCGGCGGGTAAGGTCAGCGGCGCGATGAAGCGTAAGAGCGTTGCCGATTTATATACGCTGATTGAAGACGACCGCCAGCAGCGCGCGGCGACGGTGCTTAAAGACGTGGCGTATGTGATTGAAGCCCATGCGGTGCTGACGGCAAAAGCGGGGGCGGATGAGACGGTTACCAAGCATATTGAGATGTTCAAACGCCGTGCCAAAAAAGGGCAATGCTTTCAGCAGCCTTGTTTGGGCGTGCGTGAATTTCCTGCCGATTTTTCGTTGATTGACGAAGACGAGCCGCTGCCGCTGTCGGCGTTATCGGAAAGCGAGGCAAGCCGCGATTTGGGCTGGATGCTGCATGATATTGATTTTGATCACGGCAACACGCCGCATTTTTTCCGTCCACAAATGAAAGACGGCGTGATTGATGTGCCGCCGTTTTACGCCGAGGAGGTGAAAGCATGATTCTTGCGTCCCTTGTCCGCTATTACCGCCGTTTGGCAGCGGAAAACGATGAAATGGGCAACCCGAAAGTGCCGCCTTATGGTTTTAGCGAGGAGAAAATCGGCTGGATTTTGGTGTTGGATAAAGAAGGCCGTCTGAAAACCGTTGTGCCGAATCTGACTGTCGATAAAAAGCCGCAGCCGAAGCTGATGAGCGTGCCGCGCCCTGAAAAACGCACGTCGGGTATCAAACCGAATTTTTTGTGGGATAAAACCGCCTACGCGCTTGGCGTGGAAGCCAATAAAAACAAAGCCGAAGCGAAAGAAAAACCGTTTACTTCGTCTGAAAAAACCTTTGACGCCTTTAAGCAATACCATCTCGATTTACTGCAAAACAGCGACGATGAAGGCTTGCAAGCCTTGTGCCGTTTTCTGCAAAACTGGCAGCCTGCACATTTTGCTACCGAAAACCTGCCTGCCGAAATGCTCGATGCCAACATCGCATTTTCTCTTGAAAAACCGACCGCACTTATTCATAAACACGAAGCCGCACAAACTTTGTGGGCGGGCTGCCTAAAAAGCGATGAAGCACTCGAGGGCTTGTGCCTGATTAGCGGCGACACCGCTCCGATTGCGCGGCTGCATCCGGCGATTAAAGGCGTGTTTGGCGGGCAAAGCTCCGGCGGCTCGATTATCTCGTTTAACAAAGAAGCCTTTGCCTCCTTTGGCAAGGAGCAAGGCGCAAATGCGCCTGTTTCCGAACAATCCGCGTTTGCCTACACCACTGCGCTGAACTATCTCTTGCGCCGCGAAAATAATCACTGTCTGACCATCGGCGATGCCAGCACGGTCTTTTGGGCGGAGGCGGATGATAACGCCACGGCGCAGGCTGCCGAAGGCTTCTTCGCGCAAGTGTTCACGCCGCCGGATGATGAACAAGAAAGTGCCAAAGTTTTCAACGTGTTGGAACAAATCGGCAAAGGTCGCCCGCTGCAAGAAATTGCGCCCGAACTCTCTCCCAATACCCGTTTTTATATCTTAGGGCTTGCCCCTAATGCCGCACGAATTTCTGTTCGGTTTTGGCTGGATACCGCGTTTGGGCAGTTGGCGGAAAATTTAGCACAGCATTGGCAAGATTTAGCCCTTGAGCCTTGCGCGTGGAAAACGCCGCCGTCTATTTGGCGACTTTTATTGCAAACTGCCGTATTGGGCAAAAGCGAAAATATCTCGCCCGTGCTGGCAGGTGAAATGACCCGTGCCGTGATTTGCGGCACGCCGTATCCCTTGAGTTTGCTGTCGCAACTGATTACCCGAATCCGCGCCGACGGCGAGGTGAACGGACTGCGCGTGGCAATGATTAAAGCCGTATTGCAGCGGAGTTTTAGAAAAGGTTTTATTGAAGAAGGAGTTCCTATGAGTTTGAACAATGAAAGCCCGAATCGTGCCTATCTTTTAGGGCGGCTGTTTGCCGTGTTGGAGCGCATCCAATATCAGGCACTCGGTGAATTAAACGCCGGCATTGCCGATCGCTATTACGGCTCTGCATCCGCCGTGCCGTTTTCCGTTTTCCCGCGCCTTTTGTCGGGTGCAAAACACCATTTATCGCGCTTGCGTAAAGACAAAGCCGGCATGGCGGTGAATTTGGATAAAGATTTGGGCGAAATCATTGCCAAACTGCCCGAAACCTTTCCGCGCCATTTGAGCATTGACGAGCAAGGCCGTTTCGCCATCGGCTATTACCATCAAAAACAAAGCTATTTTGCTAAAAAAGAAACCGCTGAAACCATTGAAAACTAAGGAGCCAGAAAATGTCTGCCATTCAAAACCGCTATGAATTTGTTTACTTTTTTGACGTAACCAACGGCAATCCCAACGGCGACCCCGATGCGGGCAATATGCCGCGTCTTGACCCCGAATCCAGCAAAGGCTTGGTAACTGATGTCTGCCTGAAGCGCAAAATTCGTAATTTTGTAGAAATCAGCAGTGAAAACGAAGCCGGTTACGAAATTTACGTGAAAGAAAAAAGCGTATTAAACCTACAAAACAAACGTGCTTATGAAGCACTCGGCATAGAATCGGAAGCCAAAAAACTGCCCAAAGAGGAAGCCAAAGCCCGCGATATCACCGCGTGGATGTGTAAAAACTTCTTCGATATCCGCACCTTCGGCGCCGTGATGACCACCGAAGTCAACAGCGGACAAGTGCGCGGCCCGGTACAACTGGCGTTCGCCCAATCCATCGACCCGATTGTGCCGCTGGAAGTTTCCATCACCCGTATGGCAGTCACCAACGAAAAAGACTTGGAAAAAGAACGCACTATGGGGCGCAAATACATCGTCCCTTACGCGCTCTATCGCGTGCATGGCTTTATCTCCGCCAACCTTGCCGCCAAAACCGGTTTTTCAGACGACGACTTAGCCAAACTCTGGCAAGCCTTGACGCTGATGTTTGAACATGACCGCTCCGCCGCCCGTGGCGAAATGGCAGCGCGCAAACTGATTGTTTTCAAACACGACAGTGCACTCGGCAGCCAGCCTGCACATAAACTGTTTGACGCCGTGAAAGTCGAACGCGTAAACGGCGAATCAGGTACGCCCGCAAGCGGTTTTGGCGATTACAAAATCAGCGTGGTTTCAGACGGCCTCAATGGCGTGAGTGTGGAAGAGTTACTTTAAAAATACTTAAAAAGATGACCGCACTTTCAACCAAAACCCAAGGGGAAAATCAGGACCTGCGCCTGATTCCCCTTTCCGCCCTGCAACACTACGCCTTTTGCACGCGTCAATGTGCGTTGATTCATAACGAACAGGCGTGGGCGGAGAATTATTTGACCGCGCAGGGCAAAGCGCTACATGAGCGGGTGGATTCGGGCGAGCCGGAAACGCGCAAGGGCGTGCGTTTTGAGCGGACGGTGCATGTGTCAGCGGAGAAACTGGGTATCAGCGGCGTATTGGATTTGGTGGAAGTGGACACGAAAACAGGCCATCTGAAACCTGTGGAATACAAACGCGGCAAGCCCAAACCCGACCCGATGGACGAAATTCAGCTTTGTGCCCAAGGTTTGTGTTTGGAAGAAATGACGGGGCAAACCGTCTCTGAGGGCGCGCTGTGGTATATGCAAACCCGCCACCGCATCCCCGTCGTGTTTTCAGACGACCTGCGCGCCCAAACACGCGCCACCATCGCTGCTGTGCGTGAACTTCTAAACAGCGGCCAAACCCCGCCGCCCAACTACGGCAAACGCTGCAAAGCCTGCTCACTGGTGGAGATTTGCCAGCCGGAGTTGTTGGGGAAACGGGATAGGAGCGTGGGGTATGTGGAGGGGTTGTTTGGGGAGTGAATTCTGTGGTTATTAGAAGTGAAAATAACTGTTTAGTAGGAGTATGTATGAAAATCTATATTGATGAATCAGGTAATAGTGGGGATCTTGTTCAGAGAAAAATTGATTTAACATTTTCAAATCAGAATATTTTTACACTTTCAGCTGTGAAAATACCTGAAGATGTATATTCTAAACTAGAAAATGAATTTATTCCTGAGTTGAAGAAAAAATATAAAATTCAAAGTGGTGAAATAAAATCTTCAAACTTATTTGATAAAAAACCAAAAGTAATTTTAGAGATTGTAGATTTTATCAAAGATAATAATATTGACTATTTTATAGAAATAACCGACAAAAAATATTATATATGCAATTCAATGGTTATTCATCAGGTAATTCCTCCATATTTTATACCAAGAGAAGAAGAGTTGAATGGAGAGTTGCAAGTATTACGCGAAATATATATGGATACTCTCGTCAGAAATATAGGTGAGTCTGAGTATCAATGCTTCTTCGAAGCATGTAAAAATATTAATGAAGAATCTCTATTAAATTCGTTTAATACCCTGAAAGAATTCTTTTCTACAAAAGTTGAAGAAGAAAAAGATTTATACTTAAAAGGTATTTTTCAAGGCATTGTAAATGATGTTGGTGTATCTATAGAAGATTATTTTGATATTAAAGAGAAAGAAGGCTTAAATAATGCAGTAAGAAAGTTTATTCCTATTCCAGATGAAAATAAAAAAGGGCAGTTAACTTATTTATTACCACAAATTTCATCACTTACCAACCTTGTGGCTAGAGTTAACTATTTTAATGGTAACCTTGAAGATATTAATTTCATACATGACCAGCAGGTTCATTTTGATGATATGTTATCTTACAATGTTCAAAAGATGTTGGATGTAGGAGAAACAGGATATAAGTTTACAAATTCAAATTTTAATATTAAAAAACCAATTAATATTACTTTCGATACCGATTCAAAGAATAATGTAGGAATTCAAATTGCAGATATTCTTTCTGGATTTACAATGAGATATATGCAAAAAAGATTTAAAAATGAAGATATGGATAGTATCTATCATGAAATATTTGAAAATATAGAATATAACAAGAACTTATCAACCATTAATTATATGATTGGAATTTCTGGTTTTGTAAAACTAAACAAGGGATATACGCGAAGTATTGAAATTAGTGATGAAGCAAAAAACATGGAAAATGAATATATTCAATATTTAGTTTTTCAGCATATGAAAAATGAAATGCTTAATCTAACCTACAGATAATTTTCAGGTAGCCCACCCCTGTTAAACATCTCCAAACTGCGTTCAAACCCTAAGGAGTTTTCCCCATGCGCAAACTGCAAAACACCCTCTATATCACCACCCAAGGCAGCTATCTGCATAAGGAGCGGGAGACGCTGGTGGTGGAGCAGGAGCGCAAGAAGGTGGCGCAATTGCCGGTGCATTCTATCGGGCATATTTTCTGTTTTGGGAATGTGTTGGTGTCGCCGTTTCTGCTGGGGTTTTGCGGCGAAAATAATGTGAATTTGGCATTTTTTACCGAAAACGGACGTTTCTTGGGACGGCTTCAGGGGCGGCAGAGTGGCAATGTGCTACTGCGTCGGGCGCAGTATCGGGTGTCGGAGCAAAATCCCGTGCCGATTGCGCGCAATATCATTGCGGCGAAGATTCAGGCGAGTAAGCGGGTGCTTCAGCGGCAGATTCGCAATTATGGCGAGAATGCGACGATTCAAAGTGCGGTTGATGCTTTGAATATTTCGCTGCGGCAGTTGAAGGGCGCGGCGGAGCTGGACGTAGTGCGCGGTATTGAAGGCGATGCGGCGGCGCGTTATTTCGGCGTATTCGGGCAGCTTTTGAGCGAAAAAAGCGGCTTTACTTTTGACGGACGCAACCGCCGTCCGCCCAGAGACGGGGTGAATGCGCTGTTGTCGTTTGTGTACAGTATTTTAGGCAAGGACATCAGCGGCGCGCTGCAAGGCGTGGGGCTGGATCCGCAGGTAGGCTTTCTGCACGCCGACCGGCCGGGGCGCGACAGTTTGGCGCAGGATATTTTGGAAGAATTCCGCGCATGGTGGGCAGACAGGTTGGTGTTGTCGCTGATTAACCGCGGGCAAATCAAACCGCAGGATTTTGTTACCGAGGCAAGCGGTGCGGTAAGCTTAAAAGCGGAGGCGCGTAAGCTTTTGTTCCAAACCTTGCAGGCGAAAAAGCAGGAGAAAATCGTGCATCCGTTTTTGGGCGAGGAAGTGGAAATCGGGCTACTGCCGCATATTCAGGCCATGCTGTTGGCGCGGCACTTGCGCGGGGATTTGGCGGAATATCCGCCGTTTTTGATGAGATAGGTTTGCAGGTCGTCTGAAAACGGGTTGGATGTTTTCAGACGACGACCTCTAAAGCAGCCTGCACATGGGAATACAAAATGCTGATGCTGATTACTTACGATATTTCGCTGGAAGACGCGGAAGGACCGGCAAGGCTGCGGCGCGTGGCGAAATTGTGTCTGGACTACGGCGTGCGCGTGCAGTATTCGGTGTTCGAATGCGACATCACGCCCGACCAGTGGGTTGTTTTAAAAGACAAACTTTTGAAAACCTACAACCCCGAAACCGACAGCCTGCGCTTTTATCATTTAGGCAGCAAATGGCGGCGCAAAGTGGAACATCACGGCGCGAAACCGGCGGTGGATGTGTTTAAGGATACGTTGATTGTGTGAATCGCCAACCTGCGGTTCTCATGAAAATGCGGCAGGGTTGGCGAATTGGGATTGTTCTTTAACAATCAGGATATTGCGAATGCGGGTATAACGGAAAAGGCTGTGTTATACTCGCGTTCACGCTTTTCTTGGGGGCTTAGCGAAATCGGGGCTACGAAACCTGATGGAGCAAGGCTTTTGAGAGAGGCCCAGCCGCCTTCGGGCGGCTGTGTGTTGAAACATGTCGGTGCTCAATGGTGGAAGTATGCTGACAGCAGCCGCCTTCGGGCGGCTGTGTGTTG
>NZ_KV821278.1:104509-133085 GCF_001815615.1 Neisseria sp. HMSC075C10 | reverse complement strand
AGCCGCCTTCGGGCGGCTGTGTGTTGAAACTTCTTCAGGAATATATTTAGCGAGTACTTTTTCCACAGCCGCCTTCGGGCGGCTGTGTGTTGAAACGCTCGCTCCACGAAAACGGCAGCCAACTGCTGGCAGCAGCCGCCTTCGGGCGGCTGTGTGTTGAAACAATCCCTATAAGGATGAACAGCACACCGTACAACTCAGCCGCCTTCAGGCGGCTGTGTGTTGAAACCTGAACCGCCGAAGCCACATCTATCAGAAGATGACTCAGCCGCCTTCAGGCGGCTGTGTGTTGAAACTTCGCGCATCAGGCGCGTGCCGATGCGCGTGAACCCAGCCACCTTCGGGCGGCTGTGTGTTAAAACAACCAGCGCGACGTTGCCAAATTCGGCGGCTGTGTGTTGAAACCGCAAGGGCGATATGATCGTGATTTCCAACCGTCCAGCCACCTTCAGGTGGCTGTGTGTTGAAACCGCCCATGATGCTAAAGCAACCTTGGAAAAGCTTGACAGCCACCTTCGGGTCGCTGTGTGTTAAAACTCTAGCAGCTACAAACTTTATGCCGACCTATCCCGTCAGCAGCCTTCGGGAGGCTGTGTGTTCAAATATCGTCCAAGCAGGCCGCTCTTCTTTTGATCCTTCGCTTTCCGAAGCTTTAGTGAAAGCAGTGGAGGATATTAGAAGCAAGTTATAAAGGTTAATAAATGACAATGCCGTCTGAAAAAGTTTCATATGGTATTTTTTCTATTTACATATTAAATTTAACATCATCTTATCATTGCATGATATCAGTCTGAATTTTTTAGAATTTCAATATGAAACCTCTAATTTACTATGCCCATTCCGCGTAAGATAAACTTGGTAATCTCTTACCTTACTAACTCTGGCAAACCTTGCAAAGTCATTCGGTAAATGTTGGCGAAATGGGGGCTGAGTTTGCTTGGGTATTTGGTGCGCAGGAACAGGCCTGCCAGACGGGAAAGCTGCATGGCTTAGGGAAATATTCGGAAGCCTTTAATCATCGATTGCATGGTGGCCCATCAGTCGATCATGCTACCTCCGGCGCAAAATTTCAAAAATGCTTGCTTTATAGTGAATTCCAAAGTATAAGCTGTTGTTCTCTTTCTTAGGCTAGATAACTTTAATTAATGAATTAAAAGGCAAAAATAATGGAAAATAGACAAACCAATTCAACCATCAAATCTCGTGCGGCGGTGGCATTCGCACCAAATCAACCCTTACAAATTGTGGAAATCGACGTAGAAATGCCACGCAAAGGCGAGGTGTTAATCCGCAATACCCATACGGGCGTGTGCCATACTGATGCATTTACGTTATCAGGAAGCGATCCTGAAGGTGTATTCCCTGTGGTGCTTGGGCATGAAGGTGCGGGTGTGGTTGTTGCTGTGGGCGAAGGTGTGTCAAGCGTAAAACCGGGTGATCACGTTATTCCTCTTTATACCGCTGAATGTGGCGAATGTGAGTTTTGCCGTTCAGGTAAAACTAACTTGTGCGTCTCAGTGCGTGATACACAAGGTAAAGGTTTAATGCCGGACGGCACGACGCGTTTTTCTTATCAAGGTCAGCCGATTTATCACTATATGGGCTGTTCGACTTTCAGTGAATACTCAGTTGTTGCCGAAGTTTCATTGGCGAAAATCAACCCGGAAGCGAATCACGAACAAGTATGTTTACTTGGCTGCGGCGTTACTACAGGTATTGGTGCGGTGCATAACACAGCAAAAGTGCAAGAAGGCGACTCTGTGGCGGTGTTTGGCTTGGGGGCGATTGGTTTGGCTGTGGTGCAAGGTGCGCGTCAAGCCAAAGCCGGTCGCATTATCGCTATTGATACCAATCCTTCAAAATTCGAGCTGGCAAAACAGTTTGGTGCAACTGATTGTTTGAACCCAAACGATTACGATAAACCGATCAAAGATGTATTGTTAGACATCAATAAATGGGGCATTGACCATACCTTCGAATGTATCGGCAACGTAAACGTAATGCGCCAGGCATTAGAAAGTGCACACCGTGGTTGGGGACAATCCATTATCATCGGCGTAGCAGGTGCAGGACAAGAAATTTCAACTCGTCCGTTCCAGTTGGTAACAGGTCGTGTTTGGAAAGGCACGGCGTTTGGTGGCGTGAAAGGCCGTTCTGAACTGCCGAAAATGGTCGAAGATTCAATGAAAGGCGACATCCAGTTGGAACCATTTGTGACCCACACAATGACGCTCGATCAAATTAATGAAGCCTTTGAGTTAATGCATGAAGGTAAATCGATCCGCGCTGTTATTCATTACTAAGGTACGCGATGAAACTGATTGAACAACATCAAATTTTTGGTGGTTCGCAACAAGTTTGGGCGCATCATGCCCAAACGCTTCAATGCGAAATGAAATTTGCCGTCTATTTGCCGGATAATCCAGAGAATCGACCGCTTGGTGTGATTTATTGGCTTTCCGGATTAACGTGTACGGAACAAAATTTCATTACCAAATCAGGCTTTCAGCGTTATGCGGCAGAACATCAAGTGATTGTGGTTGCCCCCGATACCAGCCCTCGCGGAGAGCAAGTGCCGAACGATGATGCTTACGATTTAGGGCAGGGTGCGGGTTTTTATCTTAATGCGACCGAGCAGCCTTGGGCGACGAATTATCAAATGTATGATTATATTTTGAATGAGTTGCCTAGTCTGATTGAGGAAAATTTTCCTACCAACGGCAAACGTTCGATTATGGGACATTCAATGGGCGGACATGGCGCATTGGTATTGGCATTGCGAAACCGAGAACGTTATCAAAGTGTTTCTGCCTTTTCGCCCATTTTGTCGCCAAGCCTCGTGCCTTGGGGAGAAAAAGCTTTTACTGCTTATTTAGGGGAAGATCGTGAAAAATGGCAGCAATATGATGCCAACTCGCTCATTCAACAAGGCTATAAAGTGCAAGGTATGCGCATTGATCAGGGCTTGGAAGATGAGTTTTTGCCGACACAATTGCGTACCGAAGATTTTATCGAAACCTGTCGTGCGGCAAATCAACCGGCCGATGTGCGCTTTCACAAAGGCTATGATCATAGCTATTACTTCATCGCCAGTTTTATTGGTGAGCATATTACCTATCATGCGGCATTTTTGAAGTAAGCCAAAGAAGTGATTCGGGAATCGATCAAACGTTGGAATGAACGTTAATTTTCATATTAACGAAAATAAAAGGCATCGGATTGATGCCTTTTATTTTTTATAAATGATGAAAAATAATGCGATTAAAATGAGCTAGCTTGCACACTCTATTTAAATATCCCCCCATTCCAATCCAAATCGCTGTAAATATTTTCTCAATCGGTCGCTGTCATTGACTTTTGCCCTTTCTGTTCGGGAGACGTTGAACAATGCACGGCCGGCGGCGGCCATGTTGGGATGTTTGCGGCATTCGTCGATGACGTGTTGCAGTTGTAGTTTATCGAACAAATCCAATGTGTCCCAATTGACTTTATCGGGGTAGTCTTGTGTTTTTTCAGACGGCCTTTTATGTAAGAGGCCGTCTGAAAAGGGTTCTTCCGACCATAACCATTTGAGGCGTTCGATTTCGGCTTGGACTTGTTCTACCTGTATCCTGCCTTGCGGCGCGAGTGTGGCCAGGCGCATGATGCTGGCGGCGAGGTCGCGGAAATTGCCGCGCCATGGTGCTTGGTTGGAGTGGGCGAAGTCAAGGTAGGCGGCCAGGGCTTCTTTGTTGAAGCGGGTGGTTCGGCCGAGTTCTTGCGAGGCTAGGGCAAGCTGGTGTTCGACGTTGGGCTCGATGTCTTCGCGGCGGTTGGCGAGTGCGGGCAGTGGGTAATTCCAGATGTTGATGCGGGCGAACAGGTCTTCGCGGAAGCGTCCGGCGCGGATTTCGTGGCGCAGGTCGCGGTTGGTACCGGCGATGAGTTGGAAGTCGCTTTTGACTTCGCTGTCGCTGCCGACGGGATAAAAGTGTTTTTCTTCAATGGCTTTGAGCAACATGGCTTGCTCGTCTAAGCCCAATTCGCCGATTTCGTCTAAAAACAATACGCCGCCGTCGGCAGTTTTCAGATAACCTTCACGTTTTTCTGCGGCGCCGGTAAAGGCGCCTTTTTTGTGGCCGAACAGGGCAGATGCTGCGCCGTCGCCGCGAAGGGTGGCGCAGTTTACATCGACAAATGTGCCTTTAATCAGATGGCGTGCTTTTTTCAATTCAAAAATCCTGCGTGCCAGCATAGATTTGCCTGCGCCTGTGGGGCCGGAAAGAAGAATGGGGGAAGGGGAGTTGAGTGCGACCTGTTCGATTTCGGCAATCATGCGGTTGAAGGCAGCGTTTTGGGTGGAAATACCGCTTTTCAGGTAGCGCACTGCGTCGTCGCGTACGGCGGCAAGGCGTTCTGCCAGTACGTCGTAACGAGCCAAGTCCAAATCAATGATTTCATAACTGCCGACATTGCCGTCCTCCATACTGCGTCTTTGATTTTTGGGCGGAGCGGTTTGTAACAGTACGCCGGGGATTTGACGCGATTCCACCAATAAAAACAGGCAGATTTGGGCAACGTGCGTACCCGTGGTGATGTGGGTGAGATAGGTTTCTTCTTCTATATCAAATGGATAGCTTGCTGCCCAATCGTGCAGCTTGGTATAAACCTCGGAGAAATCCCACGGGTTTGCCAGCTCCATAGGCACGAGATTGACGACTGTGTGCGGCGATACTTGCTGAATATCGGCTTTTACATGATCCGCCAGTTCGCGGTATTTTTCCGCATAAAACAGCTCCATGCGGTCAAGATGAAAATCTTGACGCTGATTCATGGCGACATTTGGCCGCCATTTCAACCAACGCCCTTGACCGAAACCGCTGTCCAATACCGTACCGAGAAAGCTGACGGCGACTTGTTTTTTGTTACTCATCTTTTATTCCGTTTATTCCGTTTGAGTCTCAGACAGCCTTGTATTCAAGCTGCCTTCTTCATGTTTGAGATGGCCTGAAAAACTCTTTTTACTCAGGCGGTATCACTAACATAGGAATAACAAGCGTCCATTTTTCCAGCTTTTGAGTGCCGATTTTTTCTGGGATACGTTGGCGAAATGATTCTCCGACTTCGTCTAAATAACGTACTCTGAAAGTGTTGGCATAGGCGGTAGTTTTTGTCGGCAACGGTGGTAATTTGACGGTACGGGCAACTTCAATATCATCAGAAAGGAAAATATATCTGCCATCCTCCGTCCGCTTCATTTCCAGTGGGTCGTCTTTTTTCAGCTTCGCAGCAGCAAACAGACGTTGTTTCACAGTTTCGACATTGTTGTGACAGACAATGAAGTCGATATCCAAATCACTTTTGCTATCGGTTTCTCCCTCGACTGCCGTGTTTCGATAAGCTGCCAAACGTCTGTATTCGGTATTCAACTCAGGTAATTCGGTAAAGATTTGAGCCACGTTTTCAATATCATCAGGTAGCTTTGTCATCCAAGGATGCTCTGGAGTAGTTTGCAGTAGGGTCAGTGTTTCTATGGCACGAGTCATAGCGACGTAATAAAGCCTCTGTTCGGCTTCGTCAACTCCCTGCCAACCGCCGTCTAAAATGAAGACGTGCTTAAACTCCAACCCTTTGACTGCGTGCGCCGTGCCTAGAAATATACCTTCCGAACGGGTTTCATGTTCATCACCTACATATTCGTAGAGCCAGCTTTTCAGAAAGGCAGACGAATATCGGTTAACAGTGCCACTACCGTTTTCAGACGACCCGTTGTCTTCTATGGGCGACGCTTGGATTTCTGCCTCACGACTCTCTGCAAGGTTATCCGACTTTTCAGGTAGCTTCTCATCTTGCAGTGGATATTCGTTTAAGAAATCAGTTTGTAATTGCCTAAACCAAACACACCAACTGCCACCGCTTTTTTTCACTTGTTCACTAATAAGTTCTGCAAAAGCTTGTGATGTAAAGCCTTCGGTTTGTTTTTCCACGCCATCAATCAGGCGGACAAACTCACGGGTGTGACGCAATTTGATTTTGCTGCTTTTGTCGGCACTCAAAAAATAAGGTATGCCGTTTTGTTCACACCATGCCTGCAGAGGTTTGAGACTGGCATTATGACGGGATAAAACTGCAATCTCATTCCATGCGACTTCGCTCAAGGTTTTCAGACGACCTATTTCGGTGATAACAGCTTGTGCCTGTATGTTGCTGCTGCTACCGAACGGCAGGCTGATGTGGCGCACACGCCCCTGCCTTTCGCTGTCTGTTGCAGCCCATACGCCACCGTTGGGCTGTGTTTGACGTTCAGGGTTGATAACAATCGGATGCAGCGTTTTCAGACGACCTGTCATGCCGTTTATCACGCTGTTGGCAGCGCTGATGATGTATTGCGTACTGCGGTAGTTGTAGGTCAAATAGTCGGGTTGGGCAACGTCGTAGTCTTTTTGGAAACGGTGTATGTACTCGTTGCTCGTGCCATTGAAGGCGTAGATGTTTTGGTCATCGTCACCGACCGCCAGAATCGTCAGCTTGTCTTCTTCAGCCCGCTTCCTACCCGCAAGCGCAGAAACGAGCCGGTAGTGTTCTTCGCTGATGTCTTGGTATTCATCTACCAGAATATAGCGGAAACCTGCCATGATACGTTCGCGTGTCTCGTCGCTACCATCATCGTTTTCAAGGTCGTCTGAAAGCATAGCGGCAGCCTGCCTGCACCATTCTTTAAACTGACTTTTGCCATATTCTCGGTTGTTGCCGTCAAAACGAACCCCCAAAAGCCGCATTGCCATACCGTCATAAGTCATGACCGTAACGGCAGCAGCAAGAGGACCGACCAGTCCGAACAGGCGGCGCTTGACCTCCTGCGCCGCCAACCGGTTGAAAGTCAATACAATGATGGCGGATGCGGGAACATGTTGCACCCGTAAAAGGTAAGCAACACGGTGCACAATAACTCGCGTTTTGCCTGAACCCGGTCCGGCAAGAATAAGACGGTTACTGCCGCTTTGGTCGGTAACAACGGCTTTCTGCATCTCATTCAGCCCATCTGTAATTTCGCGCAGAGTTTGTGGCGATGCAGGCTCGTCCAATTCTTTCAGACGACCTTTAAACCATTTATTCTTAAAATTCTTTTCTTCCAAGCCAAAGTAATCACGCACCAAATTCAACCCTTCAGTAAGATTTTTCAGTGCGCGAAGGGCATATTCCTGCATCACATGGATTTGAAAGCGTTTTTCGCCGTAAAAAATGGAAAGCGGTTTATAGTCCTCCGCAAGATACTGGCGTTTAGCTGAGAGTGCTTTTGGATTGGGTGTAATAGTCATGGCATGTCTCAGAATGGTCATACCGTGATTGAGTTTGATAATGCCTTGTTTGTGCATAAACAGCAGTGTCTGCCTGAGCAGAAGCTCGCGACGGTCAGCCGGGATTTGTACCGATAATACCAAATCGTCGGCAAGCTGCTGCACCAATTCACCCATACGGGTTTCAACCATTACGTCTTTTTGACGCACTCCATTGGTTTTTGTCATTAGGAATGGTAAAAGGCACAGACCGATATTACGGCGAAGTTCGGCATTGTTTTGTAGGTTTTCCCAACTGTCGCTTTGGGGATTCTTGAAACGTACTTTCAAAAGGTTGTTGCCAACATCACGGATTTGGAAACTTCCACTGCTGTTTGTTCGCTCTGCTGCTTTATCATCGGCAAGCGACTGCATCAGAAGTTTGATTTCAGCAGGATTGGTTTCTAAACCTACCTCATGCATTTGGTGGCAGACAGCGCTCAATGAGAGGTTTTGCCAAATACCTTGATCTGCTTCTGGAATTTCGTTTTTTAAAATCTGCCAGAGTTTTTCCTCACAGGCGATAACTTGTGCCAGACGTTTGTCGGCAGGCTTTATGTTATCGGTACGCAAAATGATCGTCATATGCGTATCGTTGGTAAGGATACCCAATTCCTCCAGCTTTTTTAGATGACCTCGCAATTCGGTGAAACTACATGCTGTTGCCTGCACCAAATCATCGGTACTCAAAGGCGCGTCCTCTGGCGCTTTAAACACAATTTCGGCAATCGTTTGGTAAATTTCCGAGATACGCTTGCTGAACTTGTTTTTTTCAATAATCGCCAGCACCTCATCTAGATTCAGACGACCTGAGCGTGCGGGGAAAATACGGGTTTGATTTTCCTTACGTTCCAATAAGTCTGCACGTTCCAACCATGCCAATACGGTTTTGACTTTGGTATCTGCCTGTCTATCATCGCTGTCAAAACTCATGTACTCCTCGGTGTCGCGCAAAATTTCGCCACCTGTTGCCACGATTTCACCGCAATGGTCTTTGCCGTATGCCGCCTGATTCAGCCAACCAACTTTCTTCCACACTGATTTCAAATCGCGCAATTCGATTTGCGACATTTTGCTGATGGAAAACTGCGTATCCACGTCTTTGCCGTCATACAGCAACACGCATTTTGCCTCTGCCTGATCACGCCCTGCTCTGCCCGCTTCCTGCAAATAATTTTCCAGCGAGCCGGTGATTTCAGCGTGAATAACCAAGCGTACGTCAGGTTTATCCACGCCCATACCAAAGGCGTTGGTGGCGACAATAACGCGCAAATTACCGCCAATAAACTGGTTTTGAATATCGGCTTTTTCGTTGTTCCCCAAGCCTGCGTGGAAATGCTCACATGCCCAGCCTTGTTCTTTCAGATAATCTGAATAGGTTTCCGCACTTTTCCGCCGCCCGACAAATACCACTGCACCTCCGCTTTGATGATCAAGTTCACGATGCAACAGTTCGTTGATTTTTTGCTTTTTAAGGTCATCTGAAATTTCCAGCACATCATAAAACAGATTGTCGCGCTCGTTGTCACCAATAAATTGGCGGAATTCAATACCAGCCTCTTCACGGAAATGGTTAGTGATGTCGGCGAGGACATCAGGTTTGGCAGTAGCAGTAAAACAACTTATCGGAGCAACCGTACCGTTGTTTTTGCTGTGTTTAGCGATAAATTTGACTGCGTATAGATAGTCTGGACGGAAATCATGGCCCCATTTAGACAGACAATGTGCCTCATCGAATACCCAGCCGTTGATTTGGCGTTGCGAAATAGCGTTAATAAAACTGGTGTTGCGGAACTGTTCAGGCGCGACAAACAAAATGCCGATATCGCCTAAGGCTATTTTGTCTAAAATTTGGGCGCGCTCAACCACCTCAACCAAGCCGTTAAGCATAGCAGCGCAGGTAGCTCCTTTTTTCTCCAAACCGTCCAACTGATCTTTCATCAGCGATTGCAAAGGTGAAACAACTATTGTCAAGCCTCCGTTGCGGTAGTAGCGGTTGAGTGCTGGCAACTGATAACACAAGGATTTGCCGCCGCCCGTGGGTAGCACCGCCAGCGTATGCAACCCCTTCATACCTGATTGCACCACAGCACGTTGTCCACCATCAAATCCTTTTACATCGCGAAAAGTAGGTAGTTTGAAATAACGCTGTAACTGCGCTTCAGGATTGAGTGTATCCTGACAATAACGGCATTCCGTACTACCGCAATCATGGTCGCGCAATTCGGCAATCAGCCGAGCCGTATCGGGAAACTGGTGCCTCACCCACGGAGCTAACACAGAATTACCACCAGAGACATTTAACCAAGATAAGGCATAGCTGAGGGAAGGATATATGGCAGGATTGCGGATGTCAGTTTTCATTAACTCCAAAAAACGTGTACGGCAGACTTTCAGACGACCTTGATCATTGTTGTCCTGCATCATCAACCAAATAGTGTCGATCAGTTTCTTGACATCTGGCGATGTATCACGCTCGGGAATCATAATGTCTTCTGAAAGACGATACGGCAGGGGTATATCAGACAGGGCTGTCCACAGCGCAAACTCCTCGGGCTTTTCGGCTTTGATTTTTCCGAACGCAGTGCATTGGTCTTGAAAAAGCTGCCAGCAAGCGTGACAGTCGGCAAGCGGGGAATTAATTTCAGAAGAGATGATTTTATGGTTTTTGATTAGTCGGTGATACGGATTTTGCGGAAATGCCAAAGGCGAGAGCCATAGCGTATCGATAACAGGCACTTTAAGCCATGCGGCTTCGGGCACTACGGCCTTCAAATATTTTAAATCGTGCCCGAGGATGTTGTGCCCCATCAGCCACTTTAATCCACTGGTCAGATGAGCCATTTCACACAAGGCGGTATGAAAACCCTTTTCTCCACGAAAAGCTTTTTCAAAAAACAAACCTGAGTCGGGGCGGAATGCACCAATTTTGAACGGCTTGTCGGTTTTTGGATCGACTTCCAAATCAATGATAAGAACAGCGGGGATTTGTCCTTTTATAGCGGTATTCATTTTTAGACGACCTCTAAACAAATTAAACAATTCTTTCCAAGACAAATGCGCCGTAATCATCGCCCAACGGCAGCTCGAAATCCGTATGCAGGATTTGGCGTTTGACTTGTACGGTTTCGTCAGTTTTCGGATTAAAACCTTCTTTTAAGGCCGTCTGAAAATACACACCGAAGCCACGTTTCTGCCACGCAGGCAGTTCGTTGAAATTGATATTGTTTTCAAATAACAAATCGTGCTTTTGCACGCGTGTCAGGCCGCTGACGGCATCTGTAGCGCGGGACACGCTTTCTCCTTTCTTGCGCAACATCCAATAGCAGTGGGCGTTGAGCGCGTTACGGTATGAGTCTTCATGCCGCCAACGGAAATAATCGACCACCAGTTTTTCGTTCGGCAAAACGCAAACTCTAGCATCAAAAGCGGCGGTCTGCCCGTGCGCCACGGAAAAGGCGGCGCTGGCTTCTCCCGCCAATACTGAAATGATTTTGCGCGTTTTGCGTTTGAACGTATCGTCGTCTCGGCGCAGCAACAGTGAAATTTCATCGCTTTCCGAATAGCCGTACGCTACATTGAAACCACACTGCATCAGATGGCGGACGGTGTGTGCCATCAGGTCGCGAAAACGAATGTCGAACGGGGCTTCAAACTGCCAAATTTCCTTGGTCAGTCGTGTAAAACCGCGCCCGTCTAAGCGAACAACAATAAAATTTTCCAGTGGTACGCAAAAATCATAAGCGGTTTCGTATTGTCGCAAGCGTTTGTCCAAATCATCGAATCGCATTATATATCCTTGTATATTTTATTTTCTATATAACTATCTATAAACATATTTTTTAGCATTTTACGCTTCTTGCCGATAAAAGCCACTTTAAAATATATTTTCTTTATATTCAATTGATTAAAAATTATTTTTATAAAAATTTTATTCTTGGCACGCTGTTGGCTATGTTGTGAATGTAACGATACAGCAGATGCTTCGGGAAATACAGTTACCGGAGAAAAATTTTCCGTAAATTTAGTTGCTGTGTGGTTACAGGGCGAATGCCAACAAGACTACATTTGGATTAACAGGTTCGAATCCTGTCTCGTCTGATAGACGTTGAACGTCTTGTTTATTTAGTCGCCCACCCTTTTTCAATATGGCAGGCAAATGCCTAGGGAAACTACAACATGGATATCCTTATGTCGCAGGTTCGAGTCCTGTCTCTGTTGTTCAAAATAGCAGAGTAGCTCAGTTGGTAGAGCCAAGGCATGTTTCCCTTAAAAACTTGTTGCGTGCCATATTACTTTTACGGCAGCAGGCGGATGTCTGGAGAGAATACATGAACCTTTCACGTTAAAACCGTTTCTCTTCATGTTTATCCGCTACGCTGCCACCCATGCAAGGCCGTCTGAAATATTCGGACGGGCTGATATAAAAACCGTTTTCGGTACATTCGGCGAATGCCGGAGGAATTACAGCCTGTAAAGCTCGAGGTCGCGGGTTCGAGTCCCGTCTCTGCCGCCAACTATGGCAGAGTAGCTCAGAGGATAGAGCGCGTAAAAATTTCTCCACTCTTTGTTGCCCAATGTACCACCCCTTATGGGCGAATGCCATTAGGATTACATTCCTTCCTTGCTACAAACCCGAATGATCCTAATTAAACTAGTCGCCCTACGGCAGTAGGCGGATGCCCGGAAGAGAATACATTAGCTTTCAGTTAAAAACGCTTCTCTTCATCTTTAGCCGCCACACTGCCACCCATTCAAGGCCGTCTGAAAAACAAAGCTAAAACAAGTTCAGACGGCCTCAAACCAACAATATGAAAGAAAATGAAAATGGCTAATACTACCTTGTTTCAATCGATTAAAAACTGTTTTACTAAAACCGATACCTATAATGAAGCCGGCGGCATCGCCTACACGCTGACACCCAAACAACAGCTGGCCCAGCTTGCCGCTACCGGTTGTCTGAACAATACCTTCTATGCTGATGCACAAAGCCAGCTTGACCAAGTGCTGAAATTGGCAGAAAGCCTGGATGCCGAGTTTATCGCCAAAACTGCCGTATATGCCCGTCAAAAAGGTTTTATGAAAGATATGCCTGCGCTGTTGCTTGCCGTATTGGCGCAAAAAGATGTGAACATGCTCGCCCGCGTCTTCGACCAAGTAGTGGACAACGGTAAAATGTTGCGTAATTTCGCACAAATTATCCGCAGTGGCGCAGTCGGCAGAAAATCTTTCGGCAACCGTCCGAAAAAACTGATGCAGACTTGGCTTTTGACCGCCACCGAAAAACAACTGTTGAACGCCGCCGTCGGTAATTCGCCGTCGCTGGCAGACGTGGTCAAAATGGTGCACCCCAAACCGCGTGAAGCATGGCGCGCCGCATGGTTTGCATGGCTGATCGGCAAACCTTACGACCGCGAAGCATTGCCGCCCATTACCCGCGCTTTTGAAGATTACAAACAAAGCCGAGAAGGCGAATTGCCCAACGTTCCTTTCCAAATGCTTACTGCTTTAGACTTGAACAGCGGCGACTGGGCGCAAATTGCCTGTAACGGTTCATGGCAGCAGGTTCGTCAAAACCTGAACACTTTCCTGCGCCACGAAGTATTTGCGAAAAGCAAAAACATCAAAATGGTGGCAGAAAAACTGCGTGACGAAACCGCCATTGCCCGCGCCCGCGTCCTGCCTTACCAATTGCTGACCGCGTATCAGGCAACATCTAATCAAATGCCGTCTGAAATCCGTGAAGCCCTGCAAGATGCGATGGAAACCGCCGTACAAAACGTACCGGTAATCCAAGGCAAAGTCGTGGTTTGTCCGGACGTTTCCGGCTCTATGCACAGCTCGGTTACAGGCTATCGCGGCAGCGCGACCAGCAAAACCCGCTGCATCGACATTGCCGCGCTCGTATCCGCCGCCATGTTGCGTACCAATCCGCAAGCCCGCGTGATACCGTTTGAACAAATCACGGTAAACGTGCAGCTCAATCCGCGCGACAGCATCATGACCAACGCCGAAAAACTCGCCAATATCGGCGGCGGCGGAACGGCATGCAGCGCACCGCTCGCCATGCTGAACCGTGAAAAAGCCGATGTGGATTTGGTCATCATCGTATCAGACAACGAAAGTTGGGCAGATGACAGCCAAGGATGGGGCGCCACAACCAGCCTGATGAAAGAGTGGGACATTCTGAAACGACGTTGTCCGGAAGCCAAACTCGTTTGTCTGGATATCCAGCCCTACACTAAGGCTCAAGCACGAAACCGTCAGGATATCTTGAACATCGGCGGCTTCTCCGACCAAGTATTCTCCCTGATTGGCTCCTTTGCCAAACGAGGTATGGGTACAGATTTCTGGGTAGAAGAGATTGAGAAAACGCCGTTGGCAGCTGTGAACTGAAGCTAAGGCCGTCTGAAAAAAGGGTAGAAATATTTTTCAGACGGCCTATTTATTCAGGACACGCTGTGAAAAAGAATAAGGAAACAAAATGCAAAAATTTATCTTAATCCGCGGTCATCAAGGTTCGGGAAAATCGACGTTTGCCGAACAAAAAGCCGCTGAATTTAAAGTGCAGTATCAGGATGCGGAAGTGGTCCGTATTGAAAACGATTTGTTCATTACCGATGAATACGGCGAATATCGTTGGTCGGGTGAAGCAGTGGATAAGGCGCAAAAACGTGGTAATGCTTTGATGACTGAAACCTTGAGACTTGGACGTCAAAATCCGAATCGAAATATTCTGATCATTAATTCCAATACCAACCAAAAAGCTTCGCGTTGCCGTCATTTATTGGATCAGGCGGAGAAAAGCGGTTTTGAAACAGAGGTCTATCGACTGCACAATTTCTATCCCAACCTGCATGGCGTGAAAGAGCATGACGTATTGGCGGCGTATATCAAGCTGAACCAAAACCGAGTGGCAAACGAAATCCACATCGAGGCCGTGCAACCAGCAAATGCGGAACAGTTAGAAAAAATCGAGCAGATGCAGGCTATCGATCATAAGCCGCTGGTATTTGATGAGGCGCAGCAAACCTTTGTGACCGATCATTATCTGCAACACGGCAGCCGCAACTTTACCGCCAAAGCATCTAAGCGTTATCCTGAATTGCGCGTGTTGAAATACGCACGCAGCGTGTTCTATAACAACCGCTTTGATGATGCTTTGCTGGAAATGCGCGGTTTGATTATCGATGCGCATAATCGAATCATCGTGCGCCCGTTTAAAAAAGTGTTCAATTATTCGGAACGTATTGCCAAAGGCAGCCGCTATCCGATCAGAATCAGCGACGAGAGATTGGTGGACGCAGTGGTGAAAGTAAACGGCTTCCTCGGCTGCTGCACTTTCGTCTCGCTTTCAGACGACCATCCGTCCCATGGCGCAACGTTTGACGGCAAAGTGCTGTATTCGACTACAGGTTCGCTTGATAGCGCGTTTGCCGACATGACCGCCGCACATTGCGCTCAATACGAAACCCTGTTCCGCACGTATCCGAACCATACTTTTTTGTTTGAAATCACAGATGCGAAAGACGTTCACATCATCCGTGAAGAATTGGGCGAAACCCTAATCGGCTGTATCGACGTGGCGACAGGCCGTCAGTTTGGCGAAGCCGAATTGGACGAAATCGGCAAACAATACGGCATCCGCCGCCCTGAAACGTTGAAAAACATCACGTTCGGGGAGCTGAAAGGTCGTCTGAAAAACGTGGAACACGAAGGTTTTATGGTATTTGATGCCCAAAACGGCAAAATGCTGTTTAAACTCAAATCGCCGTATTACCTAATTTCCAAGTTTTTAGGACGAAGCAACGAGGGCAATATCGGCCGCAAACTGGACAAACGCCATGTTGATGAAGAATTTTATCCTTTAATCGACTACATCCACGAATATCAGGAAACGTTCAACGCTATGTCGGAATTGGATAAAATCGCGTTCATTCAGGCGTTTTTGAGACAGTTGTAAGGTCGTCTAAAAATATATGGAGCAACATGTATTTATTTTCCGCGCTCGTATGCTTCAATTTCACCGACTTTAGGTGCATAGCCGCTGTTTGTGTCGTGACGCAAGTCCAACCAGATATCGACCAATGCCCAAGCAGCCGGAGCGGCAATCACGTTTTGCCCCATACATAAAACCTGCGCATCATAGTTTTCCACCGAGCCGTGGAGCGTGAGTAAATCATGCGCCGTTGCCGCCCGTATGCCGCGCACCTTATTGGCGGCGATTGCCGTACCCACGCCGGTGCCGCAAATCAACAGCGCACGGTCGGCGCGTCCTGCCGCGACTTCTTCGGCCGCGGCAAACGAGAGTTGCGGATAGGTCCCTTCGGGCGAGGATAAATCGACCAAGCTGCTGACGCGCGGGTCGTTTTGCAGATGCGCTTTGAGCGCGTCTTTCAATATTGCGCCGTTGGCCGGCGCGGCAATAACCAAACGCATAAAAACTCCTTGAAGCACACAATAAACATTACTCAGCATACGCCCGCGCGTGATACGATTCAAGCCTGCAACGCAGAAAGCACGGTATGAGCAAAACCTACTTCACATCAGACCTACATTTTTCGCATAAAAACATCGCCAAATTCTGTCCGCAATTTCGACCGTTCGATAACGTGGAGCAGATGGATGAATTTTTAATCCGGATATGGAATGAAACCGTTACGCCTGAAGATACGGTGTACAACTTGGGCGATTTTTCCTTTGCCCAAGACTATAAGCAGATAGAGCGCGTTTTGTCGCGGTTAAACGGGCAACATCACTTGATTTACGGCAATCATGATCATGTGATTCGGCAGCATGCCGATTTTTTCCGCAGCCAAACCAAGCATGACGGTCATCCGCTGCTGTCGTCCATACGGCCGTATTTGAAACTCAAATTGCCGGAAATTAAGAATATGCTGGTTCTCTTTCACTATCCGATTCAGGAATGGGACGGCTGCTATCAGGGTTGGTATCACTTGTACGGCCATTTGCATGACAGGGTGGCGGAAATCAAAGGGCGTGCTTTAAATGTCGGATTTGATTTGCACGGCCGTTTTTTGACGGCAGAAGACGTCGATAAGTTTTTGTGCGATTTGCCTAAAATTTCGTATTTTGGCGAAGCAGGGTTGAAAGCCAACTCGCCGGAAGAAGCGGCTGAGCTGGTGTCTCGGAAACTGGCGCAGTTAAATCAGGTATAATTTCAGACGGCCTTTGCGGATTTCCGACAAAGGCCGTCTGAATATCAATTTCCCATTTTTGAGTGATACATGGAAAACCTTTTGGCTTACTTACTACAAAAAATCAGCCTCCCCAATCAATCCGGCAAGGACAAGTCATGAGCGGTAAGCCTTTGAAGTATCCCGTTTCCGCTTTGGTCGTTTTGCATGATGAAGACGGCAATATCCTGCTAATTGAACGCACGGCGCCGCAAGGTTTTTGGCAGTCGGTTACCGGCAGCTTGGAAGAAGGCGAGCGTATCGAAGAAACCGCATGGCGCGAAGTGTGGGAAGAAACCGGTATCCGTCTGGCAGACGGACAGTTGGAAAACTGGCATGACAGCACCGTTTATGAAATCTATCATCACTGGCGCCATCGCTATCCCAAAGGCGTTTTTGAGAACCGCGAACACATCTTCTCCGCCCAAATTTCGCGCGATACGCCTATCGTCCTGCAACCGGACGAACACGTTGCCTACGGTTGGTTTGGTGCGGAAGAGGCGGCGGAAAAAGTGTTTTCGCCTTCCAATAAACGCGCAATTTTAGAGTTGGTCAAAAGGCTGAATGCCAAAAAGGCTGTCTGAATACGACAGTTTCACATTTTCAGACGGCCTTGGGTTTGCTATACTTTCGCCGTTTGACTCTCTTTAAAATCAAAGGAAACCATCATGGCAGACTTCAACAAAATCCTGACCCCGGGCGATGTGGATGGCGGCATCATCAACGTTGTCAACGAGATCCCAGCAGGCAGCAACCACAAAATCGAGTGGAACCGCAAACTGGCCGCCTTCCAACTCGACCGCGTTGAACCGGCAATTTTCGCCAAACCGACCAACTACGGCTTCATTCCGCAAACTTTGGACGAAGACGGCGACGAATTGGACGTATTGCTGGTTACCGAGCAGCCTTTGGCAACCGGTATTTTCCTGGAAGCACGCGTTATCGGCGTGATGAAATTCGTTGACGACGGCGAAGTGGACGACAAAATCGTCTGCGTTCCAGCCGACGACCGCAACAACGGCAACGCCTACAAAACTTTGGCCGATTTGCCGCAACAACTGATCAAACAAATCGAGTTCCACTTCAACCACTATAAAGACCTGAAAAAAGCAGGTACCACTAAAGTTGAATCTTGGGGCGATGTAGAAGAAGCGAAACAAGTCATCAAAGAATCCATCGAACGTTGGAACAAACAAGCCTAATCGGTTTGTCCCATCCAATATCAAGGCCGTCTGAAAATCAAATTTTCAGACGGCCTTTTTATATCTCAGCAGCCTATCAATCCTTCAAGCATTTTCAAACTGATATTTCAAACGAATCAATCATATTATTTTAAATAATTGTTCCCTAAAGCCGAAATTTCAGACGGCCAGAGAATAGGTTTTCTAGATTGCAATTACAGCATCACCCCAAAAACGCTTTTTCAAATCCTGCCGCGCATTCCGGTGGCAGTTCCCGTTGTAGTAAATCATGCAGAGCAGAATATAATGCTGAAGGTATGTCACAGCTTTCTTCATCGTAAAACTCTCCGCCTGCTTTCCGCCATTCGCACTCAAAATCATAAATTGCCAATAAGGTTTGCATTAGTATTGCTATGGAAGGTGCGATAAGGCGGCGGTTTTCTATCGTACCGTAACCTGTTATCAGCCAATAAACAGGACTGTCGGGGGCGGCAGTATCGGCAAAAAGAATTGAATCGTCGAACATTATGCCAAATATCGCCCATTCTTCACGCCAGCCTTGTGTAGGCAGATATTGCTTGGTCTTCCTATCCCAGCTGAAGGCCCAATCGTGCCAACTGTTGGGCAACTTGGGATAAGTTACCCAATGTAAAAACAGAGTCTCCATCTCCAGCCAATAATCGGCAAGTGGATTGTCGGAATGCCATGTATCGTCCATATGGCGGTAGAAATCTGCTAATGCACCCAAATGCAGATGACGGTTGTCTTCCAGTGGGGGCAGTTCTTGCAACGTTTCTGTATAGGGAAAACTAAAGGTTTGAGCGAAGGTGCGTATAAGGGAGTGAGACATAAAGTTTGCTTGCTGTATTTTTACGGTTTAAGCCCGTGGAAAATAATGGATTATAGTGGATTTAATTAGAATCGGGCTTGATGCAGGCTAATGATGTAAGTCATCTGTTCAATTTATTTCTAATCTGTCAACGCTCATCAGTCAGAACATAAATATAGTAAATTCAAATTAGTTATAGGTAAGTGCGGCATTTTACCGATATAACAAAATCGTCTTTAAAACAAACAAACCATTCTTTCTCATTTTCAGACGGCCTCATTAAAGTAACGCCTATACCAAAAATAAGGAGTGCTTCAATGACTGCTACCACAACCGACCCACGAGCCAAGCTGCCTGAGACACCTTTGTCTGGCAACGAGGCCTTGAAAGAGCGCAGCGATTATCTACACGGTACGATTAAGGAGGAGTTGAAAGATGACTTTACCGGTGGCTTTACCGCCGACAATTTTCAGCTTATCCGCTTCCACGGCATGTACGAACAGGATAACCGCGATATTCGTGCCGAGCGTACCGAACAAAAACTTGAGCCTTTAAAAAACATGATGTTGCGTTGCCGTTTGCCCGGCGGCATCATTACGCCGAAGCAGTGGCTGGGGATCGACAAATTTGCCGGTGAAAATACGATTTACGGCTCCATCCGCCTGACTAACCGCCAAACCTTCCAATACCACGGCATTTTGAAAACCGATTTAAAACAGGCACATCAGGCATTGCACAAACTTGGTTTGGATTCCATTGCCACAGCCAGCGATGTCAACCGTAATGTGTTGTGTACCAGCAATCCGGTGCAAAGCACTTTGCACCAAGAAGCCTATGAATGGGCGGCGCGCATCAGTATGCACCTTTTGCCGCGTACCATGGCATATGCCGATGTCTGGTTGGACGGCGAAAAAGTGTTTACAACCGAGCCGACCGAGCCGCGAAATAAAGAAATTGCCGACGACGTAGAGCCGATTTTGGGTAAAACCTATTTACCGCGCAAATTTAAAACTGCCGTCGTGATCCCGCCCGATAACGATGTGGACATTCATTCCAATGACTTGGGTTTTGTGGCGATTGCAGAAAACGGCAAGTTGGTGGGTTTCAATGTATTGGTCGGAGGCGGTTTATCCAGCGAACACGGTAATACCAAAACTTATCCGAACACTTCTTACGAATTTGGTTTCGTTCCGCTCGAATACACCCTTAACGCTGCCGAAGCTGTCGTCAGCACCCAGCGCGACTGGGGTAACCGCAGCGACCGCAAAGCTGCCCGTACACGCTATACGCTGCAACGCGTCGGCGTTGATGTGTTCAAAGAAGAAGTAGAAAGGCGCATGGGCATTAAGTTTGAACCCATCCGCCCTTACGAATTTACCCATCGCGGCGACCATATCGGCTGGGTACAAGGGCATGAAGGCAACTGGCATTTGACTTTGTTTATTGAAAATGGCCGCCTGCTCGATTATCCCGGCAGACCGTTGAAAACAGGTATCCGCGAAATTGCCAAAATCCATCCCGGCGACTTCCGTCTGACTGCCAACCAAAATCTGGTGGTTGCCAATGTACCGCCCGAATTGAAAGACACGATTGATAAAATCGCCAAAGATCATGGCCTTATCAGCAAATCGATTACCATCCAGCGTGAAAACTCCATGGCCTGCGTTGCCTTGCCGACTTGCCCGCTGGCAATGGCGGAGGCCGAACGCTTCCTGCCGACATTCTCCGATAAAATCGACGAAATGTTCGCCAAATACGGCTTGGAAGACGAATACATCGTTTTGCGCGTAACCGGTTGTCCGAATGGTTGCGGCCGCGCCATGCTGGCGGAAATCGGCTTGGTCGGCAAAGCCGTCGGCCGCTACAACCTTTACGCAGGCGGCAACCGCGAAGGCACCCGCATCCCGCGCCTGTTTAAAGAAAATATTACCGAACCTGAAATCCTTGAAATTGTCGAAGGCTGGGTGGCCGATTGGGCGCAAAACCGACTCGATGATGAAGGCTTCGGCGATTTTGCTGTCCGCACCGGTATCGTCAAACCCGTATTGGACGCACCTCGCGATTTCTGGGCATAACGCATACAGACAGACCCACAAGTCTGCAATAAGAAAATAGAGAAGGACTAAAGGCCGTCTGAAAAATCAGGATAACTGGTTTTCAGACGGCCTTTTATATCAGGGATGTTTATATGAAAGATAGGATATAAATCGGATCAGCGGCGGCGGCCAAAGCCTCGGCCCATGCTGGGGCGGCGGTAGTTGGAAGGCTGACGCGTAGTTTCGCGGTATCGTTGTTGCTGCTGGGCGTTTTGTTGCTGGGCACGCAGGGTGCGTGTATTCAGCTGTTGGCTGGTGCGTCCGTTTGGACGTGTGCTTTGATAATAGTTGGCACGGGCTTGACGGGCAATCGGACTGTTTTGATTGCGCGCCTGTGTGAATTTATTGGCCAATGCGTTGCCGATAAATGCACCGGCTGCCGCGCCCACCAAACTTTGCAGCAGCCAGCTGCCGGTGGATTGGTCGTAGATGTATTGTTGGCCGTCTGTACCGGTTACCGGTTGGCCGTTGTTGCCGTTGGCTTGTGCCTCGGCAGGAATGGTGTCTTTCACGGCTTCTGGCGTGAGCTGGTAAACCGTATTGTCTTCTTGTTGGCCGTTTTGTTGTGCCAACTGTTGTTGCAATGCTTCGATTTGTTTTTGCTGCTGCTCAAGTTGCGCTTGGGTATTGTCTTTGCAGGCAGCAAGGGCGAAAGTGGAAAGGGCGGCTAAGGCAATCAGTTTTTTCATTGTTTTTCCTGAGAGAAGTTTGTCTTTGCCGAGATTTCGGCGGAGTGTGTTTGCCTAATATTAAACCATTTCCCTGTTTTTCAAGTAGTTTTACAAAATAATATTGGAAAGTTGCGCTGCAAATGCACGGCTGTTGGCAGCCAGGTTGCCCAATGCAGGCATTTCGTGTTCGGTTTCGATAATCAGTAGGTTGGCAGGGCGGCGGGTGTGCAGGGACATTTGCATTTCAGCGGGAGAGAAGGGCATGTGATGGCGTTTGGCGAAAGCTTCGGCGCGTTTGTTGGCGGTTTTGAGCATGGGCAGCAGGGTAATATCCAAATGGAAACGGCGTACGCCCAAAACCAAAATACGCGCTGCGAAGAAATCCGCTTCATCAGTAAAGACGCTGGGGCTGCTTTGATTGAAGTCGTGGCGCTCTGCGGCAATCAAAGTCGCGATGGTGCGCACTTGCGGAATTAGGGCTTCGCTGATGAGGCTGTCAGGCGAATCAGGCAAAGTGTGCATGTTGAGCATGCTGTGGTGGCTGTTGCTGTCAACGACCATGTGGCAGGTGTGTAACATTTTGGTTTGGCTGTGGATTTTAGTTGAGGCAGTCATGGCTGTATTCCTTATTTCTTAAAAATGGGTGGATTTAAGCGGCCATGGTGGGTATAAAAAAAGCCGCTCAAATGAGGCGGCTCTAATTTGCGTATTTTCAATTTGGTCTGTTTTAGACAAGCGCAAAAAAGTACCGCACGTTTGTGTGGTACCAATAGAAGAAAGTAGCAGAGCGTTGCGCGGTTTGCATGATGAAAATACGTCTTTAATGTATAAAAGAATGGAACGTAGTTTAAAACAAGAATGCCAGTAATTTCAATATCCAATCGACAAAACCCACCAATAAATCTACAAGTTGTTGTAATCCTTCCAATTTATTTTCTTTCGAGTGAGTCAAATTTGCACAATTATAATGCAAAACCGGGTAAATTGATAACAATCCGAGCTGGCTCTTTAAAAAGGCCGTCTGAAATTCAGCTTTCAGACGGCCTTTATTTTTGTTTATCCAATCAATAAACGTCGCGTTGGTAGCGTTTGTCTTCGCGCAGGTCGTTGAGGTAGTCTTCGGCTTCGTCACGGCTGAGTTTGCCTTGGGTTTCGATGACTTCGATCAGGGCGTTTTCGACATCGCGTGCCATGCGTGCGGCGTCGCCGCAGACGTAGAGGTGTGCGCCTTGTTGCAGCCAGTTCCAAACTTCGGCGGCGCGTTCGGCGATTTTGTGTTGGACGTAGACTTTGTGTTCGCCTTGTCGGCTCCATGCAAGGTCGGCGCGGGTGAGGAGGCCGTCTTTGCGCCATTCGCTCCATTCGAGTTGGTAGAGGAAGTCGTCGGCCAAGCGTTGGTTGCCGAAGAAGAGCCAGTTTTTGCCGCTGTCGCCATTGGCGGCGCGTTGTTGCATAAAGGAGCGGAAGGGGGCGACGCCTGTGCCTGCGCCGATCATGATGATGGGGGTATCGCCGTTTTGTGGCAGGCGGAAGTTGGGGTTGGGTTCGACAAAGACGTGGACTTTGCTGCCTTCTTCGAGGCGTTCGCCCAAGTAGCCGGATGCTGCGCCGGTGTAGGTGTGGTCGTGGTGGTCGAAACGGATGACGCTGATGGTGAGGTGGACTTCTTCGCCGACTTCGTCTTGTGCGGAGGCGATGGAATAGAGACGTGGGGTTTGTGGGCGGAAGAGGCTGTATAGGGTTTGTGCGTCCAGTGGGTGTAGATGGGCTGCGAATACGCCGACGGGCGGAGTGGCGGCAAGGTAGGCGTCCAGTTGGGCTTTATCTGCGGCTATGGTTTTGAGTTCTTCGTTGTTTGTTAATTCGGCGTATTGTTGGACGAAGGCGGGTGTGTTTTGGGTAATGTCTGCGGATTCAGTCAGGGCTGTGCGGATGTCGGTTTCGCGGCCGTCTGAAAGTTGGACGGTTTCGTTGCCAGTCAGTTGGTTGAGGTCGAGGATTTCTTGAACGAGGTCGGCGGCATTCAGCGGCCATACGCCGAGCGCGTCGCCTGCCTGATAATGCAAACCTGAGCCGCTGAGGTCGATTTCGATGTGTTCGACGTCTTTTTCTGCATCGCGCGAGGTGATTTTTTGGCGCACGGAGAGGGTGGCTGTGTAGGGTTTTTCTTTGGTGTAGACGGTGCCGCTACTTGGTATGGCTGGGTCGTTTGATGCAGCGGTTGTACTTGGGCTTGCTGCTTGGGCAGTCAATTCGGCTACTTTGGGTACGATGGCGGCAATCCATGCGTCGGCATCGGCTTGGAATTCTAAGTCGCAAATGCCCAAGTCGTTCAGACGGCCTGCGCCCAGTTCGGCAAATTTGGCATCAAAGTCTTTGCCTGCTTGGCAGAAGTTGGGATAGGAGGAATCGCCAAGACCCAAGACGGCAAAGGTCAGTTTGCTGAGGTCGGGTTTCTTTTTGCCGTAGATGAATTTGTACAGGGGTAGGGCTTCTTCGGGTGGTTCGCCTTCGCCTTGGGTGGAGGTAACTAAAAGCACGATGTCTTCGTCGGGCAGGGTTTTGCTTTTGAAATCGCCTGCGCTGCTGAGGCGGGCTTCTACGCCGGCGGCTTGAAGTTTGGCGTGTAGGGATTCGGCAACGCTGCGGGCATTGCCGGTTTGGGAAGCAGAGAGAACTAATACGCGGCGGCTGACTGTCGGAGCGGCTGTTTGCAGGGCAGATGGTTCGGCTACTACACCGGATACGCCTTGGCTTTGCGCCCAGCAATAGCCGGAGAGCCAGGCAAGTTGGGTGGGGGATAGTGTGGAGAGTTGGACGGAGAGTTCGGGTGGAAGCGGATTGGCTTGGCTCATTTGGATTCCTTTGTTGGACGGCTATAACCGATTGTTTGAATAATGGACAGTCGCCACTTTAAACAGGCCGTCTGAAAAAAGGAAAGAATGCTTGGTTTTAATTTAAGATGATTTCGTTATATTCGGGAAGGTATTAGGCCGTCTGAACATGCTCATTCAGACGGCCTTGGATTGGATAGAAACGAGATTTTCAGTTTCCGCTGGAGAGTTTCATCACTACGACGCCGGAGATGATGAGAAATGCGCCGAGCCAGCGGCCGAAGTTGGCGGCATCGTTGAAAAATACAACGCCTACCAAAAAAGCCCCTGCCGCGCCTATGCCTGTCCAGACGGCGTAGGCTGTACCCATCGGAATACTTTTTTGGGCAAGGTAAAGGAAGTATCCGCTGCCGACGATGCAGGCAAGCGCGGCGGCAAAGCCATGCCAGCGGTAGCCTTCCTGTTGTGCCAGCTTTAAGCCCAATGGCCAGCCGATTTCCAGCATACCAGCTAAGATTAAATAAAACCAACTCATAATATGTCCTGATAGTGTGTTAAGGTTTCAGACGGCCTTGGAAAGATTGTTTTCTTCCGAGAGTTCAACGCGTTGTCCGATGTCTTTTAGATTGGAGTATTGTTCGACCAAGCGCGGTACATCGTCCAAGCTCATTGCAAACATCCATAAATAAGTGCTGACGGAATAGATATGGCCGGCGCTTCCGTAGCCTTTAAGCGTCATGTGTATAAAGGCAAAGCCGAACAATACGCTCATCGCCATGCCGATACTGAGATAGCCTAAGGCTTCGCGATTGGAAATCAGCACGCGTAGTTTGGCAACCCAGCCGTAGTGGCGGTAGAGCTGATGCTCGTTGCCGTCGCGGATAAGGTGGTTGTCGCGTTCAAGCCGGTTGTTCAAACGGAAATATAGGTTTTCGCTGATGGCGGCAAAACGCTGCAGCAACCATAAAAACAGGGCAAGTATCGCGACAGCCAATACGCCCACCCAAAATTCCAATATCAGCAACATCATACATGCACCGAAGATGGAGACCAGCGAAGTAGCAGCGATGGGCAGGTGTTCTTCAAAAAAACTGACGAACTCACGCGATAGGGCGACGCGTGCGGTAATGGCGGAATGCGGTACTTCTCGTTTGCGCTGTTCCAAAACGACCGGGACGGCTATTTCAGTATAGATTTTGGTAAATGTGCGCGTATCAGCTATTCTTCGGGCGGCGCCGATTATCCACATTAATAAAACCACCACACCATACAACATTGCCTGCCAGACGTTGCCTTCCATAACGGCATTAATCGCCCCGCCGCCAAACACGGGATATACCAGCAAGAGCAGATTATCCAAGCCGACGAGAGAGAAGGTTGTGATGAGTTTGCGGCGATGTGTTTGACCGATGTGTTTCAACATTTTCCACATGGTTGCCCTCCCTATTTAGTATTGAGGGTTTGCGCCATTAATTCGGCCAATGCGTCCAAATCGGCAAACAGTCAGGCTGCACGTTTTTCACCGAAGGCGGTAAAAATTCGTTTGCTGAATTCCTGCATGTTTTGCACCAATGGTGCAGCGGATTCTTTGCCTTGCTCGGTCAGCGACAATAAACGTTCGCGTTTGTCTTGTTCACTTTCGTGAAATGTCAGCAAGCCTTGTTCCGCCAGCGTTTTGCATGTGCTGGAAACGGTTTGCTTGGGCAGGCTCCATTCTTCGCCTATGTATTTTTGAGTGCGGCTGCCTTCGGTGGCTAAGGTGTAGAGAACGGCGAAGGTATTGTAGTTGGTGTTTTGCTGTTTAATCCATTGGTCAAATGCACTGTCTATATGGCTGATGCGCATACCGAGTTGATCGAGCTGATTCATAAATTGGTCTCAATATTGACTAATTGGATGCGGATTATAGTCATTTTTAGGACTAATTGCAAATAGAAGGCCGTCTGAAACAATCATTTTCAGACGGCCTTGAAACCGTTAAAATAATTAATGTAGAAACGATATTTTCAAACTACGATAAACCTAATAAAACCATTTTCAACACATACGCCATGATTCATTTCTTATCTCAAAACATCTCCTCCAAACAAGCCACTGCCATCGGGCTGCTTGCCGTTGCTTTGTGGAGCTTTGTCATTTCTCTGATACGCTCTTTGAGCCTGCATATGGGGGCAGTGGGCGGCGCAGCAATGATGTACACCCTGTCTACCGTATTGATTTGGCTGATTTTCGGCCGGCCGCATTTGCGTAATTACAACCGCAGCTATCTGTTTTGGGCGAGCGTGTTTTTTGTCGGCTGCGAACTGTGTTTGTCGCTGTCGGTCGGTTTTGCGCAAAACGCGAGACAGGCGGTGGAAATCGGCATGGTCAATTATTTGTGGCCGACGTTTACCATCGTCGGGGCGGTATATTTCAACAAACAGCCGTCAAAATGGTGGATAGTCATCGGCTTTGTGCTGTCGTTTTTAGGGATTGCCACTGTATTGGGCGGCGATGTCGGTTTGTCGGTTTCCGGTATTTACCACAATGTCCGCACCAATCCCGGCGGCTACATCATGGCATTTGCGGACGCAGTGTTTTGGGCGGCATATTGTACGCTGACGGCGCGCGTGAAAGCGGAAGGCAGCAGCGTCGGCTTCTTCTTTGCGCTGGTGTCTATACTGTTGTGGATAGAGTATTTTCTCAGCGGCGCGGATACGTTGAGTTTTGATTCTGTATCGCTCGGCTATGCCGTTGCCGCCGCGTCTTGTATGGGCTTGGGCTATGCAGTGTGGAATATCGGTATTTCGCGTGGCAACCTGACCGTATTGGCGGGTGCATCTTATTTCATTCCGGTATTGTCTGCGGTAGTGTCCTCGTTTTTGATCAGCGCGCCTTTGTCCATGACGTTTTGGCAGGGTGCGGGAATGGTGTGCTTAGGGTCGATTGTGTGTTGGTTGGCGACCCGGAGAAAACAGATGGCGTGAGGCAATATCCCATAGCTTCGCGATATAACGAAAACAGCTTTTTTAACAACCAAACATTCTTTCCCATTTTCAGACGGCCTGTTTAAAGTAGCAGTCAGTTTGAGAAATCACGAGAAATGGAAAAGAATCATGACCGCAGCTTCCGCTCCGCTTTTGCGCTTCATTACCGCCGGCAGTGTCGATGACGGCAAATCCACCCTCATCGGCCGCCTGCTCTACGACAGCAAAACCTTACTGACCGACCAGATTGACAAGCTTAACCGTGCTGCCGAAAACGGCGAAACGCCTGATTTTGCCAGTTTGACAGACGGCCTTGCCGCCGAGCGCGAACAAGGCATTACCATTGACGTGGCCTATCGTTATTTCGCCACGCCCAAACGCAAATTCATTATTGCCGACACGCCGGGACACGAGCAATACACGCGCAATATGGTTACCGGCGCATCAACTGCCGATGCCGCCATTATTTTGGTCGATGCCACGCGCGTCGATTTTTCCGGCAGCGAGCCCGTCCTCCTGCCGCAGACCAAACGCCACAGCGCGATTTTGAAGCTCTTGGGCTGCCCCAATATCATCGTCGCCGTCAACAAACTCGACCTGCTCGACTTTGACGAAGCCAAATATCAAGCCATTACCGAAGCCTACCGCAAACTGGCGGAACAAATCGGCCTCCAAGCACAAATCCACTTCCTGCCCATCAGCGCCTTGAAAGGCGACAATATCGTCAATGCCAGCAGCCAAACCCCGTGGTATCAAGGTTTGCCGCTTTTGCCTTTGCTTGAAAGCCTGCCTGTCAACCGTCAAAATGCCGCCGACCAAGCCGCGCACTTTCCCGTACAACGCGTGGCGCGCCAAGACGGCAGCAGCAGCGACGACTTCCGCGGCTATCAAGGCAGATTGGAAGCAGGCCGTCTGAAAGTGGGTGATGAAGTTAAAGTTTTGCCCAGCGGCCATGTTGCCAAAGTTGCCGAAATCTATAATGCCAACGGTAAAACCGAATCTGCCGAGGCAGGGGAAGTGTTGACTGTCGTTTTGGATACAGACATCGATATTTCACGCGGCAACAGTATTGTTTCAGCCGACAGTGGCATTGTTCCCGAACAACAATTTCAAGCCGCGCTTTGCTGGTTTGACGATATTCCGCTCAATCTGCGCCGTAAATATTTGCTGAAGCACACTACCCAAACCACGCCGGTAAAAATCAGCGAAATTGCCTACGTTTGGGACGTGAACACCCTCAGCCGGGTCGAATCCGCCGAAACGCTCAAGCTCAACGACATCGGCAGCGTCAGCTTCAAAACCCAGCAGCCGCTCGCTGCTGCCGCATACGAAGACAACCATGCACAAGGCGCGTTTATTTTGATTGACGAAGCCACCAACCATACTGTCGCGGCAGGCATGATACGCAAAGTCAGCGAAACAAACAGTTTTGAAATTTAAAAGAAAAGTTGAAATAAAAAAAGGCCGTCTGAAGTTTCAGACGGCC
>NZ_KV821278.1:0-104409 GCF_001815615.1 Neisseria sp. HMSC075C10 | reverse complement strand
AAAAAGGCCGTCTGAAGTTTCAGACGGCCTGTTATTTTATCCAAGGTGAAATGCTTATGCGCCGTAAACAGGATATTTATTGCACAAAGCAGTCACTTGTTCGCGGACTTTGGCGAGGTTGGCTTCGTCTTCAGGATTGGCTAATACGTCGGCAACCAAGTTTGCCAATACGCGCGCGTCGGCTTCGTTAAAGCCGCGTGTAGTCATGGCAGCGGAGCCGATGCGGATGCCGGAGGTAACGAATGGTTTTTCCGGATCATTCGGGATGGCATTTTTGTTGACGGTGATGTGAGCTTTGCCCAAAGCGGCTTCGGCGGCTTTACCGGTGATTTTCATCGGTTGCAGGTCAACGAGGAAAACGTGGCTTTCAGTACGGCCGGAAACGATACGCAAACCGCGTTTAACCAACTCTTCTGCCATAGCGGCAGCATTGATTTTCACTTGTTTTGCGTATTGTTTGAACTCAGGTTGCAGCGCTTCTTTAAACGCTACGGCTTTGGCAGCAATAACGTGCATCAACGGGCCGCCTTGCAGGCTTGGGAAGATGGCGGAATTCAGCGCTTTTTCGTGGGTATTGTCACGGCACAAAATCACACCGCCGCGAGGGCCGCGCAGGGTTTTGTGGGTAGTGGTGGTTACGAAGTCGCAGAATGGCACCGGGTTAGGATATTCGCCGCCGGCAATCAGGCCGGCATAGTGCGCCATATCGACAAAGAGGTATGCGCCGACTTTATCGGCGATTTCGCGGAATTTTGCCCAGTCGATTTGCAACGCGTAGGCAGATGCACCGGCCACAATCATTTTAGGTTTGTGTTCAAGAGCCAAGCGTTCTACTTCGGCATAATCGAGAACTTCGTTTTCATCCAAACCATAAGTAATGGCGTTGTAGAGTTTGCCGGAGATGTTAACGCTTGCGCCGTGGGTCAAGTGGCCGCCGTGTGCCAGAGACATGCCCAAAATGGTGTCGCCCGGTTTCAAAACAGAAGCGTACACGGCTTGGTTGGCTTGGGAGCCGGAGTGTGGTTGGACGTTGACATATTCTGCGCCAAACAATTCTTTAGCGCGGTCAATCGCCAATTGTTCGACAATATCAACATATTCACAGCCGCCGTAGTAGCGTTTGCCCGGATAGCCTTCGGCGTATTTGTTGGTCAATTGCGAACCTTGAGCTTCCATTACGGCGCAGCTGACGTAGTTTTCAGAGGCGATCAGCTCGACGTGGTCTTGCTGGCGCTTGTCTTCTTGGGCGATGGCTGCTGCCAAATCGGGGTCATATTGTGCGAGGGTAACGCTTTTTGAAAACATGTTCTCGATTCCTTTGTGATGGGCTGAAAATATAGGATGGAGTGCTGCGAATTGGTTCAAGATGAACTATTTTTCTTGCATTGTCAACAATTGTGTCGGGTGTTTGGTTTCAGACGGCCTGAGATTGAAGGGTTTATTTGAAAATATCATCTTGTTTTAAATGAAAATCCATTTTTCCCAGAAGCGCGGCTAAATCGGCTTCGGCTTGGGCGGCTTTAAGATTTTTTGCCAGTTCTACTAAGGCTACTGCATTTAATCGTTCTTTCTCCAGCCGTAGAGCTTCTTCGCTGAAGATTTTGATATTGTCTGCCGATTCGGCGGTATTTATTTTTTCAAATGGATAAAACGATTCTTCGTGTACGGCCAAACCGTCGGGCAGGGGTGCGGCATGGTTGAAATCGGCATCATTGACTGGCATCCATGAAGGATGGTTCTCAAGCAGGATAAATTGTCCGTCCATGCCGTTGATATGACGGAATAGGGTGGTTCGGCCATTGTGTAAACGCATAAGCCCGATTGTATGCCCAAGTCGGCAAGCCGTCTATAAAGCCGTTTCTTTCTATTTTTAGCGCTAACTTATGTTGATATTATTAATTTTGATGTAAAACAGTTTCGACTTAAAAAAGACTGGATAAAACGCCCGTGTTTGTTATAATTAAGCTAAAGATTGATTCGTCCTAGTTTTTGACAGCAGTACTTTTTTATTTAATTAACAAGAGAGGAAAACAAAATGTTTCCAGAATATCGCGATTTGATTTCTAAACTGAAACAAGAAGATGCACACTTTGCCCGTTTGTTTGACGAGCACAATGAGCTGGACGATAAAATCACCGGTTTGGTTAACAACCCTGTTACCAGCGGTGCCGAAGAGATTGAAGAGCTGAAAAAAGCCAAACTCAAACTCAAAGACGAATTGTATGCTCTTCTGCAAAAAGCAGCAGGCAAATAATTAAAAATTGAATAAGGCCGTCTGAACGGTATGATAGAAATCTTGGATTTCGTTTCATGCCGGTTCAGACGGCCTTTTTAGTTGTTTGGTATTTGTTATTTTTATTAGCACAATTTAACTTTTAATTGTAAATCACTCTTAATTGCGTTGAAAACTCTGTTAAGGTTATTTAAAATCTCGAATAATTTTTATTTTGATTTTAAACAAACAAAACCAAGAGAAACAATGCAATGAAAACATTCACACTCGCTATTTTGCCTTTGGCGTTAATTAGTGCATTCTCACACGCAGCTGAAGAGAAAGCAGTTGAGCAGGCTGAAGTCGATACCGTTTACGTTACTGCCGAGAAGCAGTTGCAACAGTCGCTCGGTGTATCGCGTATTTCTAAAGACGACATCGACAAACGCCCTGCAGCCAATGATATTTCCGAATTTGTCCGCACTATGCCAGGCGTTAACCTGACCGGCAATACGGCGACGGGTCAGCGTGGCAACAAACGCCAAATCGACTTGCGCGGTATGGGCCCTGAAAATACATTGATTTTGATTGACGGCAAGCCGGTTAATTCGCGCCAATCCGAGCGTATTAGTATGCGTGGTGAACGCAATACGCGTGGCGACAGTAACTGGGTGCCGGTTGAAGAAATCGAATCGATTACTGTTTTGCGCGGTCCGGCGGCGACCCGTTACGGCTCTGGCGCGATGGGTGGCGTGGTCAATATTGTTACCAAAAAAGTGTCTAAAGAATTTAAAGGCCAAGTCAATCTGTATGCCAATCAGCCGCAAGACAGCAATGAGGGCGCAACCCGCCGTATCGGCTTTAATTTGAGCGGCCCGATTATCCAAGATACTTTGGGCTTCCGCGTTTACGGCAATTTGAATAAAACGGATACAGATGCTGCCGATATTAATGCCGGACACGGCAATGACAGCGCGGCCGGTGTCGAAGGCGTACGCAATAAAGACATTGCAGGCCGTCTGCAATGGAAAATCAGCCCAGCGCAAACGCTGATTTTGGACAGCAGTTACAGCCGTCAGGGCAATATCTACAACGGCGATACGCAAAACAGCAATCCGCGTTCTGCTTTGGTTAATTCTTTGGCCGACAGCAAAGCCGAAACTGCCCGCTTATACCGTTCCGCTTATTCTTTAACGCATGATGGCGCATGGGAATGGGGCGATACCAAAAACGTGATCAGTTATGAGCGTACAATCAACAGTCACTTGCCTGAAGGTTTGGCCGGTGGTCCGGAAGGCAGCTATACAGGCTTGGATTTTGTTCAAAGCCGTCTGAAAAACCTGCGCTTCAGCAGCGAAGCAAATATTCCATTCAAACTTGGTGTTGAGAATGTATTGACGGTTGGTGCAGAATTTACTGACAGCAAATTGGATGATCCTACATCTAACTCGCAAAGTCTGACAGATACTATTCCCGGTGGCCCTGGGCGGCCACCACGCAAGGTTGTGAACATCTTCTCGGGCGTGTCGGAACATCGTAGCGGTAAAACTTCACAACGCAACTGGGCGGCCTACGTTGAAGACAATATTTCGTTGACCGACAAAACCCATCTGATTCCGGCCATCCGCTTCGACCATAACAGTGCCAGTGGCAGCAACTGGAGTCCGGCTTTGAACTTCTCGCATCAAATCGGCGAAAACTGGTTGGTTAAAGGTGGTGTTGCCCGCGCGTACAAAGCGCCAAATCTGTATCAAGCTAGTTCTGACTTTATCCTGTACACACGCGGTCAGGGCTGTCCGCTCAATGCGCCGGGTAGTGTCAGCTGTTTCTACATGGGCAATGGCAATTTGAAACCTGAAACCAGCATCAATAAAGAGATTGGCCTTGAGTTCAACAAAAACGGCTGGCAGGCTTCGGCGACTTATTTCCATAATGCGTACCGCAATAAAATCGTGATCGGCGACCAGCTTATTGCCACCAGCAATATCCGCAACTGGCTCCTGCAATGGGAAAATACGCCAAAAGCGACGATTTCTGGTATCGAAGGCAACTTGGTAATTCCGTTGCATGACACACTCAAGTGGAGCAACAATTTCACTTACATGCACAAATCCGAAGATTATCAAGGCAATCCATTGTCTTTGGTGCCGAAATACACCATCAACAGTACACTGTCTTGGACGCCGAACGAACGCTTTGATGCCAATCTGACCTTTACCCACTACGGCCGTACTAAACCGCGCGGTGTGGCAGTCAACCGTTTGGAACAAAACGGCAATCCTCGTGCAGGCGTAGCAGCGTTGTCTTCCGAACGCAACCAAACCCAAGTCGGCTCTTATGGCATTTGGGGCATCAATGCAGGCTACAACTGGAACAAACGCGTGGCCGTCCGTGGCGGTATCAGTAATCTGTTTGACAAAAAACTGTACCGCACAACTGCCGGCGCACAAACTTACAACGAGCATGGCCGTGCCTTCTACGGCAGTTTGAAAGTATCGTTTTAAGTAGAAGCGTATTAAATCAGGCCGTCTGAAACGGTGTGAAATGAAATCTAAGATTTCTGACACATGGTTTCAGACGGCCTTTTGATTTTTAAATTTAGAAGCATTTGTTGTTACGGAATTTACTTCACTATTTTAAAAAAGTAAAAGGGCGACATTCGCCGCCCTGAGAATGCAAACTGCTTATTCGACCCAAGTCATCATTTCATCAATCGGTTTGCGTGATTTTTTAGTGATTTCTTTGGCGCGATAGCCGAATGTTGCCGCTACGGATACGCCCCATTCGTTGGCATCAAACAGGCCTTCTGCCGCTAATACTTCGTTCATTTTATCGTAGTTGAAGCCTTCGATTGGGCAGGAATCAATGCCGATGGCCGCTGCGCCTGTGAGCATATTGGCCAAAGCAATATAGGTCTGCTTGCCGCTCCAGTCGAAGAGTGCGCGTTGGTCGTCGGCAATTTTAATGTCGGTTTCTTGGAAGCTTTTGTATCTTGCCAACGCTTTTTCCAGCTGCTCTCCTTGCAGGCCCCTGCGTTCGGCAACACTGCGGAAGAACGGGGTATCGTAACGGGCATTTTTCTTGGCAAGGATAATCACTAGATGGCTGCAGTCGTCCAGTTGCGATTGCATACCCCAGCTGAAAGGTTTGAGCTTTTCTCTCAAGGCTTTGTTTTGGATAACTAAAAATTTCCATGGCTCGGAGCCGACAGAGCTGGGCGAGAGGCGGGCAAATTCTAAAATCGCTGCAAAATCTTCTTGGCTGATTTTTTTGTCGGGATCGTAATAACGGGTGGAGCAGCGATTTTCGAATACTTGCAGCATTTGTTCGCGTGTAATTTGATTCATCTGGTTTTCCTAATAAATGAAGATGTTATTCCAATATCCGGTTCCTTTTGAGGTATCATTACCGGCATAACCTTAAGGAAGAAACAGGCTGGGGCAACACCATGTTAAATCAAACCTAACGGCTAGGCTATCTTTTAATTCTGAATTTCGCAAAAAAATTCGATAAAAATCAATATAAATACGAAAAGGCCGTCTGAAACTTTAAACGTTTAAAGTTTCAGACGGCCTTTGATTTCAAATCTTAATTACAGATGAGGATTAATCAGGTTTTCCGGGGAGAGGATACGGTTGAGCTCTTCTTCGCTCAACAGACCGTGCTCCAGTACGACTTCGCGCACGCCTTTGCCGGTTTGGGCGCAGATTTTGCCGACCAAGTCGCCATTGCGGTGGCCGATGTATGGGTTCAGATAAGTGACCAAACCGATGGAGTTGAAGACGTAGTGTTCGCAGATTTCGCGGTTGACCGTAATGCCTTTGACGCATTTGTCGGACAGGTTGACCGCGGCGTTGCCTAAGAGGGAAATGGTTTCAAACATACATTGGGCGATGACCGGCTCCATAACGTTCAGCTGCAACTGACCTGCTTCGGCTGCAAAAGTGATGGTCGTGTCGTTGCCGATGACTTTGAAGCAGACTTGGTTGACGACTTCGGGAATCACGGGATTGACTTTGGCAGGCATGATGGAAGAACCGGCTTGCAATTCAGGCAGATTGATTTCTTTCAAACCGGCGCGCGGACCAGAAGAGAGCAGGCGCAAGTCGTTACAGATTTTGGACAGTTTGACGGCTGTGCGTTTCAATGCGCCGTGTACCATCACATATGCGCCGCAGTCGGAGGTCGCTTCGATCAGGTTTTCAGTCAGTTTGCAAGGCAGGCCGCTGACTTCGGAAAGTTTCTCAACGACTAAAGCCGCATAGCCTTTAGGTGTATTCACACCTGTACCGATGGCGGTAGCACCGAGGTTGACTTCAAGCAGTAGGGAGCGGGTACGGTCGAGGTTGAGGATTTCTTCTTCCAGCAACACTTGGAAAGATTGAAACTCTTGGCCGGCAGTCATCGGCACGGCATCTTGAAGCTGGGTGCGGCCCATTTTCAAAACGTCTTTAAATTCTTCGGCTTTGGCGGCAAAGGCATTTTTCAGGATGGCCAGTTTGTCGAGCAATTCGCCGATGCTGTAATACACGGCAAGGCGGAAGCCGGTAGGGTAGGCGTCGTTGGTGGATTGGCTGGCGTTGACATGGTCCATCGGATTGACGATGTCGTAGTGGCCTTTTTCGTGACCCAAGACTTCCAATGCGAGGTTGGCAATGACTTCGTTGGTATTCATGTTGACCGAAGTACCGGCGCCGCCTTGATAAACGTCGGATGGGAATTGGTCGAGGCAGCGGCCTTTGACCAATACTTCATCGCAGGCTTTTTCGATGGCGGCCGCGATTTCCGGCTTGATGGCACCCAATGCGCCGTTGGCTTGCGCGGTGGCTTTTTTAACCATGACCATGCTGCGGACAAATTGCGGTACGTCGGAAATTTTTTGTGTGGAAATTTTAAAGTTTTCAATGGCGCGCAAAGTATGGATGCCCCAATATACTTCAGCAGGGATCTCGCGGTCGCCCAATAAATCGTGTTCGATTCGTACAGTCATTTCTCTTACCTTCTCGTATAGTTGTGTTGGTGTGCATTATGCGTTTGGAACATTAGCCCAGTTCGGCAAGATTGTCCAGTTAATAAGGCTTAATCGTCAGGATGAAAGCGCGTTGCTTCACGCTCTTTTGCGGCTGTCTCTTTATCTTTCAATTTCGCACCCAAGCCCAACATTTTTTCATATTCGGATTGCGGCGTGCCATCCTCTTCCATGCCGAATGCGCTGGCATTGACCCAAAGGGAAAGCAGGGAAACGATGAAGGCGAAAAAACCAACGATATACCAAAACATTTTTTTCTTCCTTGTGTGTCTGCGTGTGCAGATTGTTGTGGTTTGTAAAGATGTGAATGTAGCACAAACGCGGTTGGGTTTAAATTCTTCTCCCACATCCTTTCATTGATTTACCTGTAAGTGTTTAGAAAAGAAAAGGCCGTCTGAAAAGTAAGACTTTTCAGACGGCCTCGGAGGCTTTGTCGGGAAGATTTAGCCGCCGCATGCGCCGCAGCAACCGCCTTCGCCATGACCGCCGCGTTTTTCTTCGTTGTTGATAACGGGCAGTTCAGTTTCTTCGGTTTGCTCTTTTTTCTCTTCAGGCAAATCGTTTACTTTGATTTTGTTTTCTTCGGACATGATACATCCTTTCAATGGATTGAGGAGTGGAAAGATTCATAAAGATAGCATCTTTAAGCCAATAAACCAAGCAGCACAAAACTGTCTTGTGATAATGCCATGACTTGGAACAATAAATTTGCTTATAAAAGCGTTAAGGCCGTCTGAAAAAATCCAAAGAGGAGTGTTGGTTTTTATAGGTTGAAATGGCAGTAGAAAGATTTAAGAATGCTTGATTTGAAGGGATAAACTGACATTGATTTCAAAAAACAATACAATGTTATCATCATCTGGAAACAGCCAATTTATCGGAGCATATATGTATTCACACCACAGCGAACGCCATTTCAGCGACCGCAACAACTGGCTTCGGGCAAGCGTATTGGGTGCCAATGACGGCCTGATTTCTACTGCCTCGCTGTTGACGGGCGTAGCCGCTGCCGCGCCAGATTTCCAAACCCTGCTTTTGACGGGCGTTTCGGCGCTTATCGGGGGTGCGGTGTCAATGGCGGCGGGGGAGTATGTTTCCGTGTCCAGCCAATCGGATACGGAAAAAGCCGATTTGCACAAAGAACGCTACGAATTGGCAAATAATCCTGATGCCGAACTTGAAGAGCTGATGGAAATTTACCGCCGCCGCGGTTTGTCCGATGCGCTTGCCGCAGAGGTGGCCAAAGCCTTGATGGAACACGATGCACTCGCCGCCCACGCGCGCGACGAAATCGGCATTACCGAAACCTCTTCCGCCCAACCCATGCAGGCTGCGCTGGCTTCTGCTGCTTCATTTTGTGCCGGCGCGATTTTGCCTTTACTGGTCGCATTGACAGCTTCTACCGCCATTGTTCCGGCCTTGGCAGTTTCCACTTTGTGCGGACTGGCAGGACTGGGCTATGCCTCCGCCAAACTCGGAGGGGCACCTGTCGTGCCTGCTGTTTTGCGCGTGTGCCTGTGGGGCGTTGCGGCATTGGTGATAACCGGATTTATTGGAAAACTGGCGGGTGTGGCCGTCTGATTGTAAGACCTTATATTCTTTTAAACCTGTATCCAGTAAAATTGAAAATTGATTTGATCGCTAAAGGCCGTCTGAAAATTTTTCAGACGGCCTATGGTGCTTGTATTTACTTATTACAAACTGTTTTTTGTCATGACCTATCCGATTCCCAAACCCCATGAAAAATCCCGTTGGCTCAATCTGTCTCAAGGCTCGCTGCCCTTGGCTTTGGCGCGTTATCTGCCGCATAAGCAGCTTAAGGTTGTCTTGACCCAAGATGCGGAACAGGCACTACGCCTTCAGACGGCCTGGCTGTTTTTCCGTCCGCACGATACGGCGGTGTTCCTGCCGGACTGGGAAACGCTGCCTTACGAGCGTTTTTCACCGCATCAGGATTTGGTATCGGAGCGCTTGTCGGCGTTGTGGCAGATTAAGAGCGGCGCGGCGGACGTGTTGTTCGTGCCGGTTGCGACGGCGATGCAGAAGTTGCCGCCTGTGCCGTTTCTGGCAGGGCGCACGTTTTGGCTGAAAACAGGGCAGACTTTGGATATAGGCCGTCTGAAAAGTGATTTGGTGGATGCAGGTTATAACCATGTTTCCCACGTTGTTGCGGCAGGCGAGTTTGCCGTGCGCGGCGGTATTGTCGATTTGTTCCCGATGGGCAGCGAAATGCCGTACCGCATCGATTTGTTCGACGATGAAATCGACAGTATTAAAACCTTTGACACCGAAACGCAGCGCACCATCTCCCCCGTTTCCGAAATCCGCCTGCTACCGGCGCACGAGTTCCCCACCGACAGCGAGGCGCAAAAGATTTTCCGCATCCGCTTCCGCGAGGAAGTTGATGGCAATCCGAACGATGCGGCTGTGTACAAAGCCGTCAGCAACGGCCATTTCGGCGCGGGTGTGGAATATTACCTGCCGCTGTTTTTTGAAAACGAGTTGGAAACGCTGTTTGACTATATCGGCGAAGACGCGCTGTTTGTCTCTTTGGGCGACGTTCACGCCGAGGCAAACCGTTTTTGGAGTGACGTTAAATCGCGTTACGCCATGGCGCAGGGCGACGAAACCTATCCGCCTTTGCTTCCACAGCATTTGTATCTCTCTGCAGATGTTTTTGCAGGCCGTCTGAAAAATTATGGTCAGGTATTGCCGGATATTTTTGGTGATGAACATACGTTGCCAAACGTGGCCGTCAACCGCCAAGCAGATGAACCGTTGCAGGCACTGAAGGATTTTCAGACGGCCTTTGACGGACGGATTTTGTTGTGCGCCGAAAGTTTGGGACGGCGCGAAACCATGCTCGGTTTCTTGCAGCAAAACGGCTTAAAAGCCAAAAGCGTGTCCGACTGGCAGGGCTTTTTGTCGGCGCATGAGCCGCTGATGATTACAGTGGCGCCGTTGGCTTACGGGTTTAAATTAGAAGATCAAAACATCGCGGTCATTACCGAATCCGATCTTTATCAATATGTTGCCCGCTCGCGCAAACATCATCGTAAGAAACACGCCGCCGTTTCAGATGGCCTGTTGCGCGACCTTGCAGAAATCAATATCGGCGACCCTGTCGTGCATGAAGAACACGGTATCGGCCGATATATGGGCTTGGTCGCAATGGACTTAGGCGATGAAACCAACGAAATGATGTTGCTCGAATACGCGGGCGAAGCGCAGCTTTATGTGCCTGTTTCGCAACTGCATTTAATCAGCCGCTACTCCGGCCAGGCGCATGAAAACGTAGCTTTGCACAAGCTCGGTAGCGGCGCGTGGAACAAGGCAAAACGCAAAGCCGCCGAAAAGGCGCGCGATACCGCCGCCGAGTTGCTCAACCTCTACGCCCAACGCGCCGCTCAATCGGGACACAAGTTTGAAATCAACGAGATGGACTATCAGTCGTTTGCCGATGGTTTCGGCTATGAAGAAACCGAAGACCAAGCCGCCGCCATCGCCGCTGTGATTAAAGATTTGACGCAGGCGAAGCCAATGGATCGCCTCGTGTGCGGCGATGTCGGCTTCGGCAAAACCGAAGTCGCCCTGCGCGCCGCGTTTGTGGCGGTGATGGGTGGCAAGCAAGTTGCCGTACTCGCACCGACCACGCTTCTGGTCGAGCAGCACGCACAAAATTTCGCCGATCGCTTTGCCGATTTCCCCGTGAAAGTCGCCAGCCTTTCGCGTTTCAACAACAGTAAAGCCACCAAAGCCGCTCTGGAAGGCATGGCAGACGGCACGGTCGATATTGTTATCGGTACGCACAAACTGGTTCAGGACGACATCAAATTCAAAAACTTAGGTTTAGTCATTATCGACGAAGAACATCGCTTCGGTGTGCGTCAGAAAGAGCAGCTCAAACGCCTGCGCGCCAATGTTGACATCCTCACCATGACCGCCACACCGATTCCGCGTACCCTCAGCATGGCGCTCGAAGGCCTGCGCGACTTCTCACTGATTACCACAGCCCCCAGCCGCCGCCTCGCCGTCAAAACCTTTGTCAAACCCTTCAGCGAAGGCAGCGTGCGCGAAGCCGTGTTGCGCGAACTCAAACGCGGCGGACAAGTGTTTTTCCTGCACAATGAAGTGGATACGATTGAGAATATGCGTGAGCGGTTGGAAACCCTGCTGCCCGAAGCCCGCATCGGTGTGGCGCACGGACAACTGCGCGAGCGCGAGCTGGAACAAGTCATGCGCGACTTTTTGCAGCAAAGATTTAACGTGTTGCTCTGTTCCACCATCATCGAAACCGGCATCGACATTCCCAACGCCAACACCATCATCATCAACCGTGCCGACAAATTCGGGCTGGCTCAGCTTCATCAGTTGCGTGGGCGCGTCGGACGCAGCCACCATCAAGCCTACGCCTACCTGCTCACGCCCGAATACATCACCAAAGACGCAGAAAAACGCCTCGACGCTATTGCAGCAGCGGACGAACTCGGCGCAGGTTTCACCCTCGCCATGCAGGATTTGGAAATCCGCGGCGCAGGCGAAATCCTCGGCGAAGGTCAGTCCGGCGAAATGATACAGGTCGGCTTCACGCTTTATACCGAAATGCTCAAACAAGCCGTGCGCGACCTCAAAAAAGGCCGCCAACCCGACCTCGACGCACCATTGGGCATTACCACCGAAATCAAACTGCACAGCCCGGCATTACTGCCTGAAGACTACTGCCCCGACATTCACGAGCGCCTCGTCCTCTACAAACGCCTTGCTGTCTGCGAAACCGTGCAGCAAATCAACGCCATACACGAAGAACTCGTCGACCGCTTCGGCCTGCCCGAACAACCTGTCAAAACCCTCATCGAAAGCCACCACTTACGGCTTGCGGCAAAAGAATTGGGTATAGACGCCATCGATGCGACCAGCGAAGCGGTAACGGTAACCTTTGGCAAAAACAACAATGTCGATCCAACCGAAATCATCCTGCTGATTCAGAACGACAAAAAATATCGCCTTGCTGGAGCAGATAAGTTGAGGTTTACAGCCGAGATGGAAAATATTGAAGTGCGGATTAATACGGTGAAGAACGTATTGAAGACTTTGAAAGAAAGGGTGATGGCTAAGTAAGGATGGAGGAAAAAAGGCCGTCTGAAAAAGGTGCAGGCTGCTTTTTAAGGTGTTGAAACAGCAAAAAAGTAGTCTGCACAAGGCTATATTATTAATTATTTTATTATAATTTATGCATATGGGGCGTAACATGGATAATTTGCTACTGAATTTATTATTTTCTTTTTTATTATTCTTTATATCAAATTGGTTTGGTAAGAGATCAATAAAATTTGGATATCACCAATTGTCATTTGACAGTAGTGAAGAACAACCTATATTTAATATATTATATCGATCTTTTACTCCTGTTGTTTTCATATTAGTAGTATCAGTTTTTTTAGATAAAATAAATCTTTTTTATTTGACAAAAAATATTTATATAACAACAATATTTTATTTCTTAATCAGATTTATTTTTATCTTAATCATAGGCAGATTAAAAATTACAAACTGGGTAAAATATATTCTAACAGCTTTTATTTCTATATTTATCTCATACATTGTTTATAAAAATTTTATTGAAAAAAGATACTTCCCTTTGCCAACGGAACAAGAAATTACAACAGCATTGTGGTTTGCGATTATTGGTTATATATATAAAGTTATTAAAGATATTTCAATATCATCTTTGGATAATAATAGGAAATTAAATTATGTAAAGCATAAGCACGATCGTTTTTCTCATAAATATGGTTCTATTATTGAAGAAGCAATTGGGACTGATATAGATAATAGCATTATTGAAAAACAAAAAGCATTAATATATTCGATTTTAATTTATGAAGACTTTAATAGACATATATTATGTAGGTTTATGGAAAGATTACTTTTTGGGACTGGTAGAATTAAAACATCTGGCATTATGCAGGTAACTTCAGACGTATATTTATCTAATCAAGATAGCGTAAAAAAAGGGGCATGTATCTTAATTGAAAAATATAACGAAGTGTACAAAGATAAATATAATGATACTCAAGATAAAAATCACAGCCTATATGCAGCCAGAAGAGAGAGTATTAAACATTATAATTCTGATATATCATATATTAATGAGGTTGAGTCGATTTATAATTTATTAGAAGTTATATATCCGAAATCTTCAGATATATATGAATGTGATGGTGAGTAATTAGTAAGTCATATAATGTAAATTAATTACTTCAGTAGCGTCAAACAAAGAATGCGGTAGCATGCATAAAACCTTTAGGTAGTGTGTGTACGGTATGCACGCATGTGGATTTTAAGTGAAAATACAGAAACAGTATGAAATAAAGGCCGTCTGAAAATACTGAAACTATCAGTTTTGAAAATCAAACCTAAGGTTACTAAATCGATCAGGGAATTATTATGAAAATGAGGGCAATGATGCTGGGTGTGACAGGCTTGATATTATCCGGTTGCTTTTTCTCTAATGATGAAATTAAGTTGGAAGATATTTGGAATTTCAAAGTTGCTGTCAATGAAGCTAAGGGGAATAGGCAGGTGCATTTGACAGGCTTATTAGGCAATAGTGCAATGGGTATTTCAGATATCAAAACAACTAGTCGCAACGATGAGCTGAATATTACTTTATTTCAAAAATTAGCAGGTTCGGAATACTCAGGAACATTAGATAAAGAAATTGCTCTTGAAAACAATATCAAGAAGATTACTTATGGTTCTAAACACGAGATTATATGGCAAGACTAAAAATACAATAAAGGCCGTCTGAAAAAGATTCGGACGGCCTTTAAAATTATAAATGGATAGATTTTTTGGCTATCCTATTTCGATAATATTTCAAGATTTTTTTGCGCAGAAAAAGGAATACAGCAACTGTATCATCTCGGTTACCCTCGGATCGGCAATGTAATATTGCCGTTCCCGATGGTTCACTTCAAACGATACTAAACCGGCTTCACGTAATAGGGCTAATTGGCTGGACATTGCCGCTTGCGGCAGTCCGGATGATTCAGCCAACTCGGTTACATTGTGCGGCTTTTCATGTAGTTTGCACAATACGGCGAGACGGTTGGGATTTGCCAGAAGTTTGAGAAAAGCGCTGGCTTCTTCGTAGGGCGGTTGATTGTCGGCAGTGGTCATTTTTCACGCTTGTCGGCAAATGAGGAGGTCGAATTATCAGTCATAATGGCCTCAGCAGCAACTTTCAGACGGCCTTTGCTTAATGGTTCCATGGCATTTTGGCCAGTAGGCGTGCCATGCCGCAGAATCCGGTTAGTCCGGCCGTTAATAGGCCTGCGCCGACCATCACGTCTATCAGATAAAACCAAGGCGATACCAGCCAACCTGCCAGCACACCCAACAGAATCAAACTGCCCGCTATGGTTTGCACCTGCCGCATGATATCCGGTGCGGCACGGTCGGCAACAATTGAAAGCCCTGCAGCTTTCCATGCCTGTAAGCCGCCTTCTAGAATATAGCATTCTCGACCTTGGCCAAGCGCTGGCAATATTGTTTCTGCCCGTGTTGTACGTTTACCGCTCAGGCAATAAAAAATCAGGCATGGGGCTGCATCATCGGGCAGTTTGTCTCGCTGCTGTTCAGGCGGAAGGGATAATGCACCGACAATATGCCCGCCCTGATATTCGGCTTGGCTTCGGATGTCCACTGCCAACGCGCCCTCACAGATTTTTGCCATTGCTTCGGAAGGCGTGATTCGCGGGAGTTGACCGACCGTGCTCATGTTTTGCCTTCGTTATTTTTTGTTGATGCGGCAGGTGTTGATGCCCAATAAGCTGTACAGCGCGCAGTTGCCAATCAGTGCTGTACCCAGGGGGATGATGCCCAGCCAACCCCACCAGCCAATTTGTCCGGTAGCGGCTGCAGCAATCAGCGCAACACCGATAACAATACGGATTACGCGATCTAAAGTACCCAAGTTTCGTTTCATTTTATTGCTCCTTGTTTCAGAATGGATTGTCTATAAATAAACATATATAACAAAAATCATATATGAGAAATATTATAGCTTTAAAGATGACTTTGTCAAATGGTTTACAGTAAAAGTGTAATGAATATTTGCATTGTATTTTTTAAACGCACAAATAGAATCAATCTCCAACGGCATGGTTAAATGTAAAAATACAGCCTGATATTTTCAGACGGCACTGGAGATGATCTATATAATATTTTATTTATATTGGAAGAATTGGTAGTCAGTTTTCAGAAGGAATCAAATCATGGCCGATTCGGAAAAGAAGTCCAATGGAGACGATTTGAAGACTGGATAATCCGTTGTGTAACTAGCAAGGGAGAGGAAATACTTTTAAATCAAATTGTCTACGAATTATAAAAGGCCGTCTGAAAATTGAATTTCAGATGGCCTTTGGTTTCTTTATAACGTCGTTCGTATCATCAGAAACGATAGTTCACGCCCAAGGCAAACTCGCGGCCGCGTTCGTAGAAGGGCACGCGTCCGTTGCCGTCGGGGAAGCGTTGGCTGTGCGAACGGTATTGCTTGTTGCCGATGTTGTTGACGGCGAAGTTGACGTTCAGGTTGTCTTTTTTCAGCGGCTGCCAGTTGGCGTAGATGTCGTGTACGCCGTAACCGGCTTTCTTGCCGTGTATCGTGCCTTGTCCGCGGGCGACGTCGGTGTATTTCACGCTTTGGGCGTAGCGGCCGCGCCAGCCGATTTCGAGTTTGGGATTTTCAAACTGGTAAGACAGTCCGGTCAGCCATTGGCGGCCGGTGTTCCAGAAGGTGAACGAGCTTTCGTGGTCTTCTGCTTGAATCGGGCTTTCGCCGTAGTACATTTCGCCGTTCAGACGGGGTTTGACGTAGGACACGCCGGCGCGCGCGGTCAGGCCGCCCCAGCGATAGGATGCGTCAAGTTCGTAGCCGTAGGTTTTGAGCGTGCCGCCGTTGTAAATCTTGCCGCGTTCGGTGATGGAGGCGGTGTTGTTGTTGATTTTTGCCCAACGATAGACGATGAGGTCTTTGATGCGTTGGTGGAACACGCTGCCGCTGACGTTGAAGTTGTCGTTGCGCCATTTGAAGCCCAATTCGGCACGGCGGGCGGTTTCAGCTTTGAGGTTGCTGTCCAAATCGGCGGCAGCGCCTGCACGTTCGTTAGCCAACAGGGCTTCGTTCAGGCGGGGCGCACGGCTTGCCTGATTGAGGTTTGCCAAGAGGGAGAAATTGTCGTTGATGTCCCAAATCGCGCTGATACTGGGGTTGAGCTGACCGTGCGACGCGCTTTGTTTGCTGGCGGCGTTGTATTTGAAATGGTCGTAACGCAGGCCGGTGGTCAGGGTAACGGGGTGCAGGTTCCAAATGCCTTCCGCGTACACGCCATATTCAGCCTTTTTCTCTTTGTCGCGGTCATACAGGCCGAGAATTTTCAGCCATGCTCCTTTGTCAGAAGGCTCGGAGGTTTCGTGGCGGTAGTTGACGCCGTATTTCACCATGTGTCCGTCGCCGAAGGAGCTGGCGAGGTTCAGATTCGCGCCGGTCGCTTTGATTTTGCTTAGTTCAAGCTGACCGATGGGAACGCCGCCTTGCGCCGTGCCGGAAGCTTGGGCTTTTGGAGAAGGAGCGCCTTTAGGCGGTTTGGTGTCGTCGGTATTGATTTGGAAGACGTTGGCGTCGATTTTGTCGATAAAGCCGACGTTGCGGCCACGGTATTCCAGATTGTAGGTCTGCTCTTTTTGATAAGTGCCGTCCACGCCGATGTAGCTGTCAACGTTTTGGAATTCGGCTTTGTCGGTGCGGTTCCCTTTTTGGTATTCCTGACGGTAGGTCAGGCGGATGCCGTGGTCGTCGTTGAAGTCGTAGCCGAGTTTGGCGAGGTAGCTGTGCTGTTTCAGACGACTGCCGAGGTTGACATTGCCGTTGCCGTCCTTGTAGTCACGGTTGTTGAGGAAGTTGCCTGCAAACAGGGCATCGAAGCCGTTTTGATAGCCGTAAACCGCTGCGCTGCCGGTTGAGTCTTTATTGCTGCTCAAGCCCGCGCCGAGTTTGAAACCGAAAGGTTTGCCGTCTGTCAGCAGGTCTTTTGCGTCAACCGTTATTACGCGGATGGTACCGCCGACCGCACCCAAACCCGCGCTCGCCGCGCCTGTGCCTTTTTCGACGTTAATGCTTTTCACCAAAGCAGGATCAAGCTGGAAGCGGCTTTGGTGGTGGAAGATTTTTGTGGATTGGCTGGTGTTGTCGACTTCTAGGTTAATTTTGTCTTCACCAACGCCGCGGATGCTGTAAAACTGTGCTACGCCGTTGCCGCCACCGACATCCATACCGATTTGGTCTTTCATGACTTGTTTTAAATCGGTCGAAATTTCACGGTCGAGCTGGTTGCGGGTTACACGAGTCGGTACGGCAGTACCGGTGACCTTAATTTCATTCAGCTCGGCAGTTTCTGCGGGTTGCAAATTTTCGGCATGAGCGAAGCTTGTTGATAATGCGAGTGTAATGATACTAAGGCGGAATACAGGAGAGGAGACCTTATTCATGATTTTTCCTAAGTAAAAAATTGACTGTTTATTCTAATTGTTATAATAATGATTATCAAATTCTTAATAGATATTAATAAATATATTCTGTTTTATTCCAGTCTCAAATTAATAGGATTTTTATAGAAATCAATTAGTTTATATTTTAGTTAAATTTAGTAAAGATTCTTTGGTTGGGAAATGGGTTGAGTCTTACTTTTTCCGAGAGGGAGAGAAGGGATAGCTTGAATATCTGTCAATAAAGAATTTTATCTATCAGTGTTTTATTTAAAAGGCCGTCTGAAAAGTACTTTTCAGACGGCCTAAATATTTATTTTTTACAGCAAAGGGCTCATTAGACGGACGGCATTTTCCACGAAGCCGCGGAGTTTGGAGCGTTGTTGCCATGATTTGATGGCAATGTAGCTGCTGTTTTTAAGGTAGCTGCGCTGTAGGTGGCAGATTTGTTTAGTGGTATCGCGATCGTAGATAGCAAGGCTGATTTCTAGGTTGAGGAAGAAGCTGCGCATGTCCATATTGACCGTGCCGAAGAGGGAGTAGTCTTCGTCAATGGTCATGGTTTTGGCATGCAGAAGACCGCCTTCAAACATGGCGATTTTGACACCGGCTTCCAGCAACATAGGGTAGTAGGCGCGTGAGGCATAGCGCACCATCAGTGAATCGACTTTGGCAGGCAGTATCAGGGTCACTTTGACGCCGCGTTTGGCGGCAACGGTTAACGCCATGAGAAGCGGCTCGTCAGGGACAAAGTAGGGGGTGGTAATCGTGATTTGTTTGGTGGCGGCATAGATGGCGCTGATGATGGTTTCGTAAATAACGAAGCTGCCTTGCTCGGGGGCGGATGGAATGATTTGGGCAACAATATCGCCTTGTTGCATTTTTTCAGGAAGGATTTGGGGCAGCAGACTCTGGGCTTGATTGAGGTATGTTTGTACGTTTTGGAGGTTTTCATCGGTTTCGACGGCGAGGTCTGCGAAGAAGACGGCAGATAGTTCCAAAACCATAGGCCCTGTACAGCGCATCATGACATCTACCCATTCTCCGACGCCGGAGTTTTGTTTGAAATAGCGGGGGTCGACAAGGTTGAAGCTGCCTGTGTAACCGATTTTGCTGTCGATAACGAGGATTTTGCGGTGGTTGCGCAGATCGGTGCGCGTGAATAGTGTACGCCAGATGCCGACAGGTAATGAGGTATGTACTTCAACGCCTGCTTGGCGCAGTATCTCTACCCAGTCACTTTCAAAAAAGCTCCTGCTGCCGACGGCATCGGCCAGAATGGCACAGTCAACGCCTCGATCTGCGGCAGCAAGAATTTCATTTAAAATTTCTTCGATGCGGCCTTTGGGTTCGATAATGTAAAAAGCCAGCAGGCAGGAATGGGTTGCGGCGCGTATGTCTGCAAGTATGCTGTCGATGATGGCATCTGTGGTAGAGAGCAGGCTCATGGCGTTGCCTTTGGTTGCACCCAGCCCCGTTCCTTTTTCGGCAACTTTACTGATGCCGTGGTATCGTGATTTGACTTGGTCGGCAATGTCGAGATAGATATCGGCTAGATGGGTGGCGGCAAAGTTGCGGTAGAAGCGGTTCATTTCGCCGGTACGTTTGGCGCGGGCCGTGCCGAGACGAGGCTCGCCGATAAGGATGTAGGCGATGGTTCCGAATACGGGGAAAAGGAATAGGATAATCAGCCAGGCAAAGGTTGAGCCGATGTTTTTTTGTTTGTACAACACGCGCAGCATACAGACGAGTGCGGCGCAGGTGTGGGCGAAGATGAAAATTTCGGTCCAGGTGATGTCTTTTAAAAAATTCATATTCGGTAGTAGGAGTGGATGTGTTTTTAAGTTTGAAGGTGTCAGCTGATAAGCTTCAGATATTAAGTATATAGAAAAACCGTCTGAAAACAAATTTACACGATTATCGTGTTTTTGTTTTCAGACGGCCTTTAGGTCTTGTTTTTCGTCGGTTTTGGGGTGTTAAACCACTAAACAATACAGTCAATGCTGCACCTGTGGGCAGGTCGATCAGTACGAGGGGAAAGAATGCTGTAGAGTCCAAAGTTGTCAGCTCGTGCAACACGGTTAACATAGCAACGGAAACGTGTATACTGAATAAGCAGTTGCTGCCTTGGTCAACTGCCAATCAATGACCTGCTCTAATTTCAATAGTGGGAAACGGTCGATGTGTTTGGCAATCATGGCCTGTGCGATTTGTTGGAAGAAGGTACTCATGAGAAATCCCCTAAATGTCTTGGGTCGGAATTTAGGGGATTTTTGGGAATTTTGTAAAGGTCTCAAATAATGAAATTAACGAAATATCCTTATAATTCCATAAGAGAGTTAGAGGACTATTTACTAAATACTTATCAAAAATATATTATTCTAAGAGAGGAAGGAAAGGAAATTTATCGATGTTTTATTCTTTCTTTTCATAAAGAATTCAATATAGGTATTGGGTTGGCTATTTCCTGTATAAGCATTCTCCCAAAAGTATTAATATTTGGTGATAAAAATATTTTTATTGGATTTGATTCAGTTGTTTTTTGTATTTCTATACAAAATTTAAGAGTTAATATGCTAAATATAGATGGCATATTTTTTGATATTTATTTATTAGAGAATCAAAAAATTTGTATTATTCATGAGTTGGGTGCAATTATTACAGATAAAAAATTAACAAGAGAAAATTCAGTATCTACCGATATAATATCAGATTGGGAAATAGATAAAGTTAATAAGTTAATTATATTAACAGAGTTAGACTCTGAAAAAATAATTTCTCTAAATTATGATTGAGGATACTTGGTTATTTAAGATATTCTCCTCATTATGCAATGTAGGTTGGCTGAAAACTAGAAAATTGTTTCAGACAACCTTTACTTATCGGCTTGAGCGGCGGCGACACTACCTATGCTAACTCTAATAGACGGCCATTTTATAGGTCAGTTGAAAATAGCCGTTCTATTTTTTCAATAACTCCAAATGAATTAAAAGTTATTTTACAAAGTAGAAATACGATATCCTCTCCAGTAACAGCCATCCCTGGCGGTCAGTTTGTCCGCGTAGTCGATACTGGTAAGAATATTGGTATAACTAGTTTGAAGGAAGGAGGAACACCAACTAGATATATTAAGATATTTACTGACGAAATGGGAAATTTAATCACAACATATCCAGTGAAAGGGCAGTAATTATGCAAAAAAAAATAATACTTTCTTTAAAAGAAAAAATAGAGGGTATAGGTAATAATGTAGATCATATCTTACTCGCAACTTTAATTCTTAAATGGTTACATGATTATCCTAGTTTAGAGAAAGAATTTTTAGATCACCGTTCAAATATTTCTAAATTTATGAATATAGAAATTTTAGATATCCCTAATTATCCAATAAAAAAATCACTAATTAGTTTTTACGATTTAAAAGCTCTTAAACGGCAAATAGATATTTCCATGCAAAGAAATAAATCATATATTTATCAATCGCTACAAAATTTTTTAGAGAATTTATTTATTATTCAAGAACCAGATATGGAATGTAATATTTGCCATGGCACTTATGGTTTTGATTTATGGAAGGAAATAGAGACTAATAGATTAGTTTATTGCTGCAAAACATGTGCATTCTCAGAATATGTTAATGGGGAATTTAGAAATAATGAAAATCACCTTACCATTCCAACAAATGATGATTTGAGTTTATTGAATACATAATTAATAGAATAAGTTATAGAAAACCATGTTTACATTTTTCATCATGAGAAGCTTATGACTGAATTAAATCTTGTTTTAGATAACCTCAACTTGTTGCAAACTAGAAAAGGAGAATAACCATGAATCATGAGCAAGCCGTAGCCCATATGAAATCTAAACTCAACAAGTAGGATGTGTGCGGAACGCACGCATGCGGTTCTCAAGGTTTGAGCTAAGAGGCCGTCTGAAACAATAACTACGGTTTCAGACGGCCTTTTACGTTACGCGCTCAATCAAGCGTGATACTGACGGGACAATTCGTGTACGGTATCGACCAAGATTTTGGCGTGTTCCGGATTGGCGTGTTGGTTGATGCCGTGTCCGAGGTTGAATACATGGCCGCTGCCGTTGCCGTAGTCGGCAAGGATGCGTGCGACTTCGGTGCGGATAGATTCCGGTGTGCCAAAGAGGGCGAACGGATCAAAATTGCCTTGCAGGGCAACTTGTTCGCCGACGCGACGGCGGGCTTCGCCGATGTTACAGGTCCAGTCCAAGCCTAATGCGTCTGCGCCGATTTCTGCCATGCTTTCCAGCCATAAGCCGCCGCCTTTCGCAAATACGATAACAGGCACGCGGCGGCCTTCGCTTTCGCGTTTGAGTCCGGCAACGATTTGTCGGATGTACTTCAGGCTGAACTCTTTAAACGCTGCATCGCTCAACACGCCGCCCCAAGTGTCGAAAATTTGTACGGCTTGTGCGCCGGCATCGATTTGGGCGTTGAGATAAGCGGTAACGGCTTGAGCATTGGTGTCGAGGATTTTATGCAGCAAATCAGGGCGCGAATACATCATGGTTTTGATGGTGCGGAATTCTTTGCTGCTGCCGCCTTCAACCATGTAGCAGGCGAGTGTGAACGGGCTGCCGGAGAAGCCGATCAGCGGAACTCGGCCGTCCAGTGCTTTACGGATGGAAGTCACGGCATCAAAGACGTATTGCAGTTTTTCCATGTCGGGAACTTGCAGTTTTGCAATGTCGGCTTCGTGTTGCAAAGCGCGTTCAAATTTTGGGCCTTCACCTTCGGCAAAATACAGGCCTAAACCCATGGCATCTGGAACGGTCAGAATATCGGAAAACAGAATTGCCGCATCCAGATCAAAACGTTCTAAAGGCTGGATGGTGACTTCGGTCGCCAGCTCGGTGTTTTTGCACAAATCGAGAAAGCTACCTGCGCGTGCGCGCGTGGCTTTGTATTCAGGCAGATAGCGTCCGGCTTGGCGCATCATCCAGATAGGTGTGTATTCGACAGGCTGTTTAAGCAGGGCGCGGAGGAAAGTGTCGTTTTTCAGAGCAGTCATGATAAATAGGCTTTCTGATTTGGTGTGTTGGACAAAGTTCAGACGGCCTTAGATATGTATTGAGGCCGTCTGAAATGATTAAATGGTTGGTTCTGTTGTAGATTTCATACTGTCGCTTAATACAAAATCAGCACATCAATTTGGTTGAGGAAGGGCTGCCGGATGTTCTTCTTCGGCCACGCTTTCCAAAACCAGATTGCGTTGTTCTTGCGCTTTTTGCGGTTGGTCGGTTTCATCAAACACGCGCGCTAGGACTAAATGTGCGGATACGCTTGGTTGCAGGGCGATGCTGGCTTCGAGGTAGCCTTGGGCTTTGCCCCAAAGTTTACGGCCGTAGGCCAGTTGGCCAAGATACATTAACAGCGGTGCATTGTCGGGTTGTTCCTGCAACCAAGAATCTGCCAAGTCGATGGCTTTTTGTTGCTCGCGCTCGCTTAGGAAACGCACGGATTCGACAAATGCCTCCAAAAGCTCGGGCTGGCGGGTTTGCGGATAATAGGTTTTAACCCATTTGACTGCATCGGCATACAAACCCAAACGCTCGTATTTTTCGGCAATCGCGACACACAATTCGCCTGATTTCAAGCTTTCAGGAATGTGTTTCAAACAAGCTTTCAGGCTGCCTGCATCGGTTGCTTCGCTTAAGAGGCGGCGATATGCCCAATTTTGATACTGTTCGGCTTCATAATCGTTGATGGCGCCGGCTTTGACCAGTTTTTCCGCTTTTGCCAAGACATCTGGAGCATCGCCATGATCAAAGGCATAACGTAATTGCAGGCGGACTAGGCGGCTTAAGTTGCTATTGATTTTTGCTGCGGCTTCAAGGTTTTGTGCGGCAGTCGGATAATCGCGGCGGCTCAGTGCAGATTCGGCCAGCAAAAGATGACGGGAAAGCTGCTGTTTTTGTGGCAGCTGTTCGATTTCGTGCAGATAGCGGTCGCGCAATTCGAAGTTTTCCATTTGGTCGGCCGCGTGCGCGCCCAACATCAAAGCCAGGGTACGGTTGTCGCCTGCTTCTTTATTTTGCAAGACTTTGGCGGCTTCTTGCTCAGCTTTTTCAAAACGGCCTTCAAAATATGCCAAACCTGCGCTGTTCAAAGAGGCAGAAGCCTGACGACCTTTGCGGGCAATACCGAAGCGTTGCATACGCGCCGGAATGTTCAAGAGGCCGAACACGAATTTAATCAGGAAATACAAGACGAATACGCTCAACAGCAGGCCTAAAACAAAGGCATGCAGATTGATACGCAGCATGGTTTGCTCAACCACGACGTACACGTTGCCGGTATAAATGCCGGAAGCCAACGCTAAACCAACGGCGGCGGCAAACAGAATGACAATCCAAACGACGGTTTTCATGCTTGCTCTCCTTTAATTTTGGCAGCAGGCTTGGTTTGGTTTTGTGGTTTGGCAGCTTCGGCGGCCGGTTCTTTTTTGTTTTCAGACGGCAATGCAGGTGCTTCCAAAGACTGAGGAGCGGAAGCGGCAGCCGGTGCGGCAGTTGTGGCTTGCTCGGTGGTTGCAGCCGGAGCGGAAACGGTTTTCTCGGTAGCTTGGGTTTGTGCAGCTTCTTCGGTCGTCATTTGTGTACGCGAACCTTCTTGATAAGCGCGAACGGCGCTCAAGCTGGCTTTCAGGCTGTCATCTGAAATCATGCGGACATCAAGGGCTTTGAGTTCGGCCAACTCTTTCAGCCATGACTGGGTAGCAGGGGATTTGCTGTCGAAGTATTGCTTCACAGTTGCTTCAACGTTGTTCAAATCGCTTTGATACACTTCGCCGTTGTGTTGCAACAGGGCAATGCGCGCATCCAAAAGGCGCAGGCGCAGGTTTTCACGGATGAAGTAGGTTTGATCGGGTGAAATCAACATGGCGTCGTTGCTGTCCAGATGACGGACTTCAACCAAGCCTTTGAGGGCATTGAGGGATTTTTCCCATGTGTTTTCCCACCAAGTGCCTGAATTAGCGGCTTCGACAGGTGCGGCACCCGGTTTTAATACGCCGTCCAAGACTAAAGGCAGTCCGGAAATACCGGTTTCCAAACGGTCGATACGCAAGGCAGTAACGGAAATATCGACATAAGGACGGTTTTTCAGCGCGGCCAAATCATTGCTGATGGCTTGCTTGATGGGGATAAGCTCAGGCTGTTCAAAACGGCTTAAGCGGCTGTCGATGTGTTCCAATACGCTGACCGCGCCTTGAAGGTTGCCTGACAGCATCAATTGTTGCGAAGCAGTGTTCAACATCGATTCGGCTTCGTCGACCAGCCAGTTGATACGGCCTTTGAGCAGCTCTTGATAAGCTTTCTGAGTTTGTAGAATTTGATCGCTATTGTTTTTTTGACCGTTGTTCAGGCTGTCTAACTCGGCCTGAATAGCGGTTTGGCGGTTGAGGTTGTCTTTTAAAAGGCTGGCGTTTTCAGATTCGCCTAACGCAGCTTTGTCGATTTTTTGGTTGAATTCGAGCTCTTGGTTTTTTAAAACATTTTGACCCTGTACAAACAGGAATCCGCTCGCGCCTAGGCCAAGCAGTGCCAAGACGATCGCACCTGCGGCCAAGGCTTTGCCGCCAGATTGTTTGATGATAACAGGGGCGTTGTTTTGTGGGAGATTGTTGGACTCGGGCATGCTCGCCTCCACTTGCTGAGGTTGGGTAGGTTTGATTTGTTCAGACGGCCTGGTGTTTTCAGAACGTTCAGGCGCCGTAGTTGCCGTATTGGCAACTTGTTGGGTATCTTTATTGTCTTCGACTGGGTTCACTGCTTGGCTCCTTTGTGGTATGGATGAAAGTGCAGCGGATAAAGAAGTGACGGTTTCAACATGTTTGGCACCGACGATGCGAAGCGCATCGGCAATGCGCGGATGGTGGGTAAAGTATAGCAAGGATTCGAAGAATCGGGAAAATTGCGGCGGAATCTGATGGAAAAATTCGCGCGCGAGCTCGCCAGATGTAACGTAGGCGGCGGCGATGTCTTCAGTTTTAAAGTCCTGCCAATCGATGACGTGTGGCCGTCTGAAATAGATTTCGGCGATGTCGATTTGGAAACACAGTTCGGTCAGTTTGTCTGCTAGAAAATCACGGCCGCCATGACCCCGAATGATTAAAACTCGGGCATTGGGTGGCAGGTTTTTCCAAATAGGCATTCTCAAGACGGCTTCGCTGTCGTTGCCATCTTCGGGAGAGAATACGGGATAGGGGGAGAATTGCGCCAAAGTATGTTGGCTGGTTTGGCCGACGGTAATGTGTACTTTAGGGCCGTCTGAAAAGGTCAGATACGGTACTGCAGTTTCAATAGTGGTCGGGCTGACCCAAAACACCACATCGGCTTGCTTGAATTGTTCGGGAAGTTTGTTTAGTGCCGAACGGTCTGCCTCTATTTCAATCGGACTCAATACCTGAGCCTGCCAACCGGCTGCATGGCAGGTTTGGATATCTTGCTGTGGACGGTTGGACGGACGGATGATGAGTAGAGTAGGCATAATGTAGGATAAATTATTAAGGTTTAGGCCGTCTGAAAGAAGGGTTTCAGACGGCCTGTTGCTGACGTACGTTATTGATCGACGAATGCGCGCTCAATCAGGTAGTCACCGCGAACGCCGGTTTTCGGAGAAACGGTCAGGCCGAATTCGTCCAAGACGCTGCAGGTGTCTTTCAACATGGCAGGGCTGCCGCACAGCATGGCGCGGTCGTCTTGCGGATTGATTTTAGGCAGGCCGATGTCTTCGAAGAGTTTGCCGCTGCGCATCAAATCGGTCAGACGGCCTTGATGTACATATTCTTCGCGTGAAACGATTGGGTAGTAAATCAGTTTTTCTTTAACCAAGTCGCCCAAGTATTCGTGTTCGGGCAATTCTTTGGTGAAGCGGTCGTAGTATGCCAAGTCTTTTTTGTAGCGTACGCCGTGAATCAAGATGATTTTTTCGAATTGCTCGTAAATTTCAGGGTCTTTGGTAATGCTCAAGAAAGGGGCGATGCCGGTACCGGTGCTCAAGAGGTAGAGGTGTTTGCCCGGATTCAGGTCGCCGGCAACCAATGTACCGGTCGGTTTTTTACTGATAAGGACATCGTCGCCGACTTTAAGGTGTTGTAGGCGGCTGGTCAATGGGCCGTCTTGTACTTTGATACTGAAAAATTCCAGATGCTCTTCCCAGTTGGCGGAAGCCACGCTGTATGCGCGCATCAGTGGTTTGCCGTCTACCATCAGGCCGACCATGACGAATTGGCCGTTTTCAAAGCGCAAAGATTCGTCACGGGTGCAGGTGAAAGTGAAGTAAGCGTCGGTCCAGTGGTGTACGGACAAGACTTTCTGGGTGTTGAATGCTGCCATTGATATTTCCTGTCGGATAAGGCCGTCTGAAAAGGATAGGTCGGGGCGGCCAAGGTTAATAAAAAGAATGGAATATGGTGTTCAGCTACTTGCTTGCCGGTTTGGCTGATTTTTCGCTGAGGCTGTGCAGGTCGGAATAGCGTCCACCTGCGTTGATCAATTCATGATGAGTGCCTTGTTCGACGACATTGCCTTCGTGCATGACAACGATGTTGTCGGCTTTTTCGATGGTCGAAAGTCGGTGGGCAATCACCAATGTGGTACGGTTTTGCATCAGGTTTTCCAATGCAGTTTGTACCAAACGTTCGGATTCATTATCCAATGCACTGGTGGCTTCGTCCAAAATCAAAATCGGCGCATTTTTCAAAAGCGCACGCGCAATGGCGAGGCGTTGACGTTGGCCGCCGGACAGTTTTAAACCGTTTTCGCCAACTTCAGTGTGCAAGCCTTGTGGCATTTTTTGGATAAATTCCCAAGCATTCGCGGCTTTTGCAGCATTGATAATTTCTTCTTCACTGAATTTGTCAGCTTGAGCATAGGCAATGTTTTCAGCAATCGTACCATTAAACAGGACAACGTTTTGGCCGACGAATGCCATACGGCTGCGCAAGCTTTCGAGTGTATATTCATTGATGTTGACGCCGCCAATCAAAACCTTACCTTCATCCGGATTAAGGAAGCGCGGCAACATATTGGCCAAGGTGGTTTTGCCGCAGCCTGATGCGCCAACCAATGCGGTAACTTTGCCTTGCGGTACAAGCAGGTTGATGTGGTTTAAGCTGTTGCGTTCGGCTTCAGGATAGCGGTGTACAACATCGCAAAATTCGATATCGCCAGGGTTTCGGCTGAGGATCTGTTTGCCTTCGTTGCTTTCTTCGGGTTGATCCAAAAAGGTAAAGACACTTTCTGCCGCCGCCAAACCGCGTTGCAGTGACTGCATCACGCCGGTCATGCGTTTGATGGGGTCAAACATCATGATCATGCTGGACAAAAACGACATAAAATCGCCTGCGCTAAAGCCGGAAAGTCCGGCTTGGCGTGCGGCTGCGTAAATAATCGCAGCCAGTGCAACCGAAGCCATTAATTGCGTAATGCCGGTACCGGCAGAGCTGGCGGAAACCTGTTTGAGCAGGTTGCGGCGCACATCGTCGGCAATACGGTTGAAGCGGCGGTTTTCATAATCTTGACCGCCGTAGATTTTTACAACGCGTTCACCGTTGATGCTTTCGCCCAAGACCTGCATCAGCTGGCCAAGATAAATTTGGTTGTTGGCAGACAGTTTGCGCAGGCGTTTGCTGACTGTTTGGATACATACAGCAACAACCGGCAAGATGATAAAAGTAATCAGGGTCAAACGCCAGTTCAGATAAGTCAGCAAGCCCAATAGGCCGACTACGCTCACGCCGTCTTTGGCAATCACGGTAATGACGTTAAACCCTGCATCGGTAATTTGATTGACGTCGTTCAAGATACGAGACATCAAACGGCCGCCGGTATTGCTGCTGAAATACGAAGTCGGCAGGTGCATCATTTTGTTGAACATTTCACCGCGCAAGCGCTGCACCAAGTGGCTGGACAGATACGTCGTGCAATATTCGTTGATGAAGTTGAACAGGCCGCGAATGAAAAACAGCGCCACAATTGCCAGCGGCAACCATGACATGCTTTTCATGTTTTTATCGACAAAACCTTCATTAATCAAAGGTTTGAGCAAGTAACCGAAAGCCGGCATCGTACCGGCGACAATCAGCATGGCCACTACGGAGACGATAAACATCTTCCAATAGCTTTTTAAATATCCAAGCAAACGCTTGTACAGCTCCCAGTTGGATGTGGCTTGTGTTGTCTGCATATCAATCCAGATTTAGAGCAAACATGCAATTCTAAACGAAAATATCTGTCATTACAATGTTTGCAATTGAAAGTCAAAAGGAGTTGGTATTGTTTTAACGCCTTGATTTTATAATGAGAACGACAGTGATGCGGTTGGATTGGCAATAACGTTGTCCACTTCTCAAGCATCAGTCACGGCCGTCTGAAAAAAGTTTCAGACGGCCTCTTCAGTCGTCAAAGACAACCTGTTAAGCCAAAGCTTCCTTAATGATGTCTTTTACTGTCGTTGCGTTATTAGGGACAACACGGACCCGTTGCGGCAGGTTTTCCAAGCCTTCCAATGCGGCAGGGCGGGGAATGGAAACTTCGCCGACAGCCTCATGGATGGTGGCTTCAAATTTGGCAGCCAGTGCGGTTTCGAGGCAGACGATGGTTTCGCCGGCTTCGCGAACTTCACGCGCTACTTTGACGCCATCAGCAGTATGAGGATCAATCAATTCACGGTCTTGTTCGTAAACCTGTTTGATGGTGGCAAGGCGATTGGCATGGGTTGATTTGCCGGAAACAAAGCCATATTGTTGATGTACTTTGTTTAACACAAATTCCAAATTGAAACCTTTGCCGGAGCCTACTTCAGCCCATAAGGTTTTGATTTCATCTGCATCGCGGTCCATCAGGTCAAACACAAAACGCTCGAAGTTGGAGGCTTTGGAAATATCCATGGACGGGCTGGATGTGACGTGGGTGTGTTCGCTGTTGCGCGGGCGGTATGCGCCGGTTTTGAAAAATTCGTCCAATACATCGTTTTCATTGGTGGCAACAATCAAGCGATGGATAGGCAGGCCCATTTGACGGGCGATATGGCCGGCGCAGACATTGCCAAAGTTGCCGCTTGGTACACAGAAGCTGACTTTTTCGTCATTGCTCGAAGTGGCATTGAAATAACCGGCAAAGTAGTACACGACTTGGGCGACGATACGGCCCCAGTTAATAGAGTTGACTGTGCCGATGTGGTATTTGGCTTTGAATTCGGCATCGTTTTGTACGGCTTTGACGATGTCTTGGCAGTCGTCAAACATACCTTCAACAGCGATGTTGTGGATGTTGGCATCTTGCAGGCTGAACATTTGCGCGCGTTGGAATGCGCTCATTTTGCCTTCCGGCGACAGCATGAAGACGTTGACCCCTTTTTTACCGCGCAGGGCATATTCGGCGGCAGAGCCGGTGTCGCCGCTGGTGGCACCTAAGATATTGAGTTCTTTGCCTTCTTTGTTCAATACATATTCAAACGCATTGCCCAAGAATTGCATGGCCATGTCTTTGAATGCCAAAGTCGGGCCGTTGGAGAGGGCTTGGATTTTGATGCCGTCTGAAAGTGTACGCACCGGAGTAATGGCTTTGGTACCGAATACTTCTTCGGTGTAGGTGCGGTTGATGATGTCGCGTAAATCATCAGCAGGGATGTCGGTGGCAAACAGGCTCATGACTTCAAACGCCAGCTCAGGATAGCTGAGTGTGCGCCATTGGTCTAAGGTAGCACGGTCGATCTGAGGGTATTGCTCAGGCAGCATCAAACCGCCGTCAGGAGCCAAACCCATCAATAAAACTTCGCTGAATTGCTTGCGTGCGGTTGCACCGCGGGTGCTGATATATTTCATGATTTCTTCTCTATAAAAACAAAAATATTGCCGGTCAAAACAGAAAATCCGCCTGCGAACCATCCTGCAAGCTGCCCTATCTCGACCTTAATCCACTATAAACTTTCAGACAACCCCGATACACAGAGGTCGTCTGAAAAACATTATCTATACAGACGCTTGAAACAAGCATTGACGGTTTTCACCGTTACCGACGCAATCGCCCGATCGCGCGAAGAAGGATTCAAAACATCCATCAACTCTTGCGCGGACACCTGATTCGGCGCCTCCTCGCTCGCGCAGCCGCAGATTTTATCTTCCCACTCGCGCTGTTTGTCCGCACTCATCGTCAGCGCGACCAAACGCCACTCATTGCGCTTGTTCAACTCCGAACGGCATTGATGATCGACCGCCATTTTCACCACGCTGCCGCCAATCCCCGTACCGCCGCCCAAACCGCCGAACGCCGAATCAGAATCATAAGCGCAACCGCCTAACAACACCGCCACAGAAGCAACGGCAACAATCTTTTTTATATTCATAGCCATCTCTTGCCGCAAGGTCGTCTGAAACGCCCCGCAAAGTCTTTAAACAAACGCGTATTATACCGTAAGCAGTGTGAGATGGGGGATTGGGGAAAGTCGGGTATAATCCGTTTTTTTGGGAAAATAGAGGATTGATCAATGGCTAACTCAAACGAAAACACGCAAAACCCTAAAGAGAATCAAGAGAAAACGGCTGACAAAGGCATTCAAGAGCACTCAGAGCATACCGCTGAAAATAAACAGCCTGAATCAGAAGAAAATGCCGCAAAAAACGATGAGGCTGCAAAACAGGCAGAAATGAAACAAGCTGATACGGTTGTGCAACCAAAAGAGCAAATAAAACTGACTGACGTTTTGGAAGTCACCAGCAAAATATTAGGTATTTCGGCAATATTTGGAATATTTATTGGTGGAATTACTATATATTCTTATCTTCTTAATATAGGTCAATTAAGCATTTTCCCTGATGTAATAGCGAGTGCAGCAAATTTATTAACAATATCTATTTCTTTTGGAATAATTTTCCTTATATTTTATGTATTGCTTTACTTTATATTTTGTTTAGCAAATTCGGAAGGTATTAAAAATATTCCATTATTTAAACTAGATGGAATTTTTATTATCATTTTACTTTATGTAATAATATATCTAATTTCAATATTCTTAGATATAATATCTTTTTCATTTTCGAACTTCGTAGTTTTCTGTTTTGTTGCGTTTGTATTTAGTCTTATAGCTTATTTATCTAGTAAAATATTTAAAAAAAATTTTTTTATTGTATATCTCCCTATTAACGCATTTATCATTCTTATCCTTATGTTTCATAGCGAAAAAGCAAAAGTTTTATACCCTATACATTATGTTGAGTTTCACTCAGATTCCTCATGGTATTTACTGCACAACAACTTCCAACAAAACAACGGCTCTCAAGAAGCCAACGGCATTGATAAAAATGACTTACTCAAATTAAAACAAAAATTCAAATGTTCTATTCTTTCAGAAAAAGAAAAAGCAGAAAAAGGAATTACCTGTTCTCCAGAAACACGCAATAATGCCCTATTCGGCTATATGGCTTGGAATTTAGGCGATACTAAAGTTTTCTGTCCGCCAACTGTTTACAACATCATAAGAAACGAAGAAGAAAAGGAAAAATTAGGTAAGGAATGTATCGTCATCAGCGGAAAAGCCTTGCAAATCATGCCGGAAAGTTATATCAGTACCAATACTGATGGCATTGACGACGGTAATCCTGAGAATACCGCTCATGACGATCCTGCAATTGATATTAATACGGACGTTAGATTTAAAAATGACCTTAATGCTCAATCCAATGCCGGCTTGAATAATTACAATATCCGACCTGTCCTGCCGATACAATCCAATGCAAAAAATATGTCAATCCAGATTAATTACGGCAGCTGTAATCATGATTCGCCAAAAAACAAGGATGGTCATCCTGATATAGGATACACAGACAAAAAAATCTGCCAGTAAGTTATGGAAAATCCATGCCGTCATTCCTGCGCAGGCGGGAATCCATCTTTGACGAAAAGCAAAGCCATAAAAATCAATCAACTGAAATTCACAAACGGATTCCCGCCTACGCGGGAATGACGGTTGTGATGTATCCTGTCTTTATTGTTCCCTTTGCCATCCGTCTGTTTTCAGACGACCTGCTATAATCCACGTCGTCTGAAAATCCTCTTTCACGGAAACCGCCATGTCCGACCTCTTTACCCGCCAACCCGATGCGCCGCTTGCCGAACGCCTGCGCCCGCATACGCTTGATGATGTTATCGGGCAGCAGCATTTAATCGGCGAAGGCAAGCCGCTGCGCGTGGCGGTGGAAGGTGGGAAGCCGCATTCTATGTTGCTGTGGGGGCCGCCGGGCGTGGGCAAGACGACGTTGGCGCGGATTTTGGCGCAGAGTTTCAATGCCCAGTTTCTGCCTGTTTCCGCCGTGTTTTCCGGCGTGAAGGACATACGCGAAGCAATCGATAAAGCCGAAATTGCTTTGCAGCAGGGACGCGCGACGATTTTGTTTGTCGATGAGGTCCACCGCTTCAACAAGGCGCAGCAGGACGCGTTTTTGCCGCATGTCGAAAGCGGTTTGCTGACCTTTATCGGCGCGACGACGGAAAATCCGTCGTTTGAAGTCAATCCCGCGCTGTTGAGCCGCGCGCAGGTGTATGTTTTACAATCCTTGTCTTCAGACGACCTCAAGAAACTGATTGCCAAAGTGTTGGCGTTGCCCGAATACCGGGATTTTACGATTGAAGCCGATGCGCAAGAGCTGCTCGTCAATACCGCCGACGGCGATGCGCGCAGATTGTTGAACTTATTGGAACAACTTTTACGCGCCGCCGATACACGTCGTCTGAAAAACTTAACCGCCGAATTCCTTGCTGATAGTTTGGGTGCGCAAATCCGCCGTTTTGATAAGGGTGGCGAGAGTTTCTACAATCAGATTTCCGCGCTGCACAAATCCGTGCGCGGTTCGCATCCCAATGCGGCATTGTATTGGTTTTGCCGTATGCTCGACGGCGGCACCGACCCGCGCTATCTCGCCCGCCGCATTGTCCGCATGGCATGGGAAGACATCGGCTTGGCCGATCCGCGTGCTTTAACGATTGCCAATGATGCCGCCACTACTTATGAGCGCTTAGGCTCGCCGGAAGGGGAGCTTGCTTTGGCGCAAGCCGTGCTTTACCTTGCCGCCGCCGCAAAATCCAACGCGGGCTACAAGGCATACAACCAAATGCGCCGCTTCGTCAAAGAAAACGCCAGCGACGAAGTGCCTGTCCACCTGCGCAACGCCCCGACCAAGTTGATGAAAGAATTGGGTTACGGACGCGAATACCGCTACGCCCATGATGAGCCTAACGCCTACGCCGCCGGCGAAAGCTATATGCCCGACGGCTTGGACGAACCAGACTTCTACCAACCCGTTCCACGCGGATTGGAAATCAAAATCGGCGAAAAGCTGAAATGGTTGAAATCCTTGGATGAAGAAGCGTTGGATGATTAAAACAATAAATGTGTCTCAAGTTTCAGACGGCCTTTGGTTATTTTGAGCCTAATAGATGGTTTAATATTGGCATTATATCTTTAATTTCGCTATAATTTTGTCATCCTATTTTCTTGCCGAATAATCGAATACATAAAAAATCGCGGCTGCTGAACCCGATTTCCGAAACAAAATTAGAAAGCAGATAATGGACAATTTAGATCAAAGTCGTAGCCGTGCATGGCGACGACATCAAGAGCAACGCCCCAGTCATCGTGTACATGGCAAAAATCCTTTGAAATATAAACCTGAAAAAAAGTGGGATTTGATATATCTCCGCAGCAATAAAATCAAACGTGCACAAAAACTGGGTTTTATTTATCCGTTCAGACAGCATGAATTTGATGCTGAATGGTTTGACTAACTCAAAAGATACATTTTCGATTCAATCGAGATGGTTTTCACAAGGCGGATACTTTCCGCCTTTTTTAATTTTTATGAATGCACTTTTTATTTGTAGTCGTAACCAATGGCGCAGTCCTACCGCTGAAACCGTATTTCGACGTTATCCAAATGTACAGGCACGTTCTGCAGGGACCAGCCCCAATGCGCGGCATACTGTTTCCATAGATGATATTGCATGGGCGGATAAGATTTTCGTAATGGAACAAAAACATAAGAGCCGTCTGCTGGCACAGTTTCCCCGTGCTTTGCAATATAAGGAAATGATTGTTTTAGATATTCCTGATGATTACAGATACATGGATGAAGAGTTGATAGAAATATTGAAGGAAAGTGTCGTGCCTTATCTGTCTAGATAATGAGGTTTTCCTCAAGATTATCTGAAAAAAATATGACTTACTTCTAAGTAAAATTTATTCCAAAACATCATTTACTTCACGCATCACTGACAAATAAAACGCAAATCTAAAATCAAATTGAATTTTTCAGATGGCCTTTGCTGTTTGAATATTTTTAACCTATACCATACACACACTTTTTCATGAATATTTTTGAAGCCTTACTATTATTGTGCCTGCTGATTGTCATTAGCGCGTTTGTGTCCTGTTCCGAACTAGCGCTTGCTTCGGCACGCAAAATCAAATTGCAGGTCATGGCGAAAGACGGCGGCGATACGCGCGCGCTTGACGTAATCAATATGCAGCAGCAGCCAGGCAGTTTTATTACTGTCGTCCAAATCGGTTTGAACGCCGTCGCCATTCTTGCCGGTATCGTTGGCGAGGCGGCAATACGTCCTTATTTTGGCAAACTATTGGAGAATGCAGGCAGTTGGGGCAGCACAGTTGCCTCTTTGCTGACTTTCTCGCTGGTTACAGGCAGCTTTATTTTAATTGCCGACCTGATGCCCAAGCGTATGGCAATGACCCATCCCGAAGCGGTGGCGGTACGCATTGTCCGTCCGATGATGTTTTTGATTTTTATCTTAAAGCCCCTTGTCTGGGTTTTTGACGGATTGGCAAACGCAATATTCAAACTCTTCAAAATCTCAACCGTCCGTCAGGAGCAGCTGACTTCGGAAGATATTTATGCCGTTGTTGATGCAGGCGCGCAGGCTGGTGTATTGAAAGAACAAGAACACTATCTGATTGAAAACATTTTCGATATGCAGGAGCGCACGGTCACTTCCACCATGAGCACGCGTGAATACATCGCCTATTTCGATAAACACGATGATAGCGATACCGTGTTGGAAATGATGTCGGACAAACCGCACAATAAATTCCTCGTATGTGACGGCGATTTGGAACGCGTTATCGGCTATATCGAATCGCATACGCTGCTGACCTTGTTTTTAAAAGAAAAAGATGTCCGTCTGACCGACAAGCGCGTGTTGCGCAAAGCCTTGTTTATCCCCGACACGCTGTCGCTTTATGATGTATTGGAGACCTTCAAGACTTCCGGTGAAGACTTTGCTGTAGTGGTGAACGAATACGCGCTGGTGGTCGGCGTGGTAACGCTGAAAGATGTGATGAGCATTGTGATGGGCGAGCTGGTCAATACCGAAGAAGAGCCGCAAATCATCCGCCGTACCGAAGATACATGGTTGGTGGACGGTGCCACGCCGCTTACCGATGTTATGCGCGCATTGGATATTGAAGAGTTTCCCAATTCGGAAAACTACGAAACTATCGCCGGCTTTATGATGTATTCCCTGCGCAAAATCCCGAAGCGTACGGATTTTCTGGTTTATGCCGGTTATAAGTTTGAAATCATCGATACCGAAAATTTGAAAATCGACCAACTTTTGGTTTCCAAACAAGGAAATATAGTGGGGAAAATATAACAAGTCGCTGGGAATACTTGAAAAGAAAATTAAAAAATGAATAAAAAGGAAAAAATATTATGACGACAACCGAACCCCAAAAATACGCCCGCAGCCTGCACGCGCCCATCAGCCTCGGCACGACTTCAGACGACCGCTTTATGCCGCGCGGCTTTCTTTCATATTTTGCCGAGCTGCCGAAATTGGTTTTAACCGAAAAATTAGATGGGCAAAACAACTGCTTTGCCGCGCACGGCCTCTATGCCCGTAGTCATGCTGCACCTACCCAGCATCCGTGGGACAAGCCTTTGCTGCAACGATGGCAGCAAATTAAAGATGATTTAGGCGATCTTGAACTTTTTGGCGAGAATATGTATGGCATTCATTCGATTGCCTATTCACAACTGGAAAGCTATTTTTACCTGTTTGCAGTCCGACGTGGCGGATATTGGCTTTCATGGGAAGAGGTTAAATTTTATGCGCAGCTGTTTGATTTTCCGACTGTGCCAGAAATCCCCATTGTCCAGCCGCTTGCAGATTTCACTCAAAAATACGCCAATGAAGATATTGCTTTAGCGCAATGGCTTGCCGCTAATTTGGGAGAGCCGTGGACAGACAGCGTACAAACTGCCGGAAAGATCGGCGGCTACGATCCGAAAACAGGAAAGGCATGCAGTGAAGGTTTTGTTATCCGGAACGCCGCTGATTTTGCCACCAACAACGGCAACCTGCCTGTTCAATCCAATGAATTCGACAATCTTTTCAAATTGGTGCGAGCCAAACATGTTAAAACCGACGTTCATTGGACGAAAACTTGGAAGCCTGCCCACCTTATCGATTACGACAAATACCATTGGCAAAGCTGGCAGTTTCAGACGGCCTGAAGTCCAATGATCCAATAATAAGAAAGACAATTATGTGGACATTCCCATATTATATATCCGGTCAACTTCCTGACTGGCAAGCATTAGAACGTCGTTTCAGCTGGTTTGCCGATATGAAGGACGTTCCCCAGGACCCTGAGTGGCATGCCGAAGGCGATGTATTTACGCATACCAAAATGGTGTGCGAAGCCCTTTTGAAACTGCCCGAGTTTCAAGCGCTTGATGAACAGGAGCAGCATATTTTGTTTGCTGCCGCCATGCTGCATGATGTGGAAAAACGCAGTACGACCAAGTGTGAAATAGAAAACGGCAAAGAGCGTATCGTTTCGCCGCATCACGCAAAAAAAGGCGAGCATACCGCCCGTACTTTACTGTATACCGAACTTGCCGCTCCGTTTGCTGTAAGAGAAGCCATTGCCAAACTCGTGCGCTTGCACGGATTGCCCTTATGGGCGATTAACAAGCCTAATCCTGAGCGAGCCGTCATAGCGGCCAGTTTGCAGGTCAATACTGAGCATCTTGCCATGCTGGCTAAAGCCGATGTACTGGGTCGTATATGTTGCGACCAACAGGATATTTTGCTGCGCATTGATTTGTTTCGTGAACTCTGTGAAGAAAATGCTTGTTGGGGTAAAGCGCGTACTTTTGCCAGCGACTACGGACGCTATCTCTATCTTAACGGCCGTAGCGAAATGCCGGATTATCAGCCATTTGATGATCAAACCTTTGATGTGTACGCCATGTGCGCCATAGCAGGTAGCGGCAAAGACAGTTACATCAGGCAACATCTTGCCCATCTGCCTATGCTGTCGCTGGATGAGATTCGCCGTGAGCGCAAACTCAATCCCGCAGATTCCAAACATACCGCCGAAGCCGTGCGTTTGGGTAAAGAGCAGGCAAAGGAATATCTGCGAGCCCGTACGTCATTTGTCTTTAATGCGACCAATCTTAACCGCGACCTGCGCAGCAAATGGCTGCCGATGTTTGCCGATTACGGCGCACGCGTGCATCTCATTTATTTGGAAGTGCCTTACACGCAATTACTATCGCAAAACCGTAACCGCGAACATTCTGTGCCGAATGATGTGTTGCACCGCATGATAGAAAAGCTAGAAATCCCTGATTACAGTGAAGCGCATACAGTGGATTCTGTGGTTTCTTCTTAAAAAGGTAAGAACCTTGTAATTAGGCCGTCTGAAAATCAAATAATCAAAAAAGAAAACCGGATTTCCATCAGCTGGGGATCCGGTTTGTTTTATTTTCAACTTAGAACGTCAGCCTTACACCGGCGCGGACAGAGCGGCCCGGCAATGGTGCGATATATTTGAGCATGGAGTTTTGCGGTCTTGCGGTACGGTTGGCAAGGTTGCGTGCATCGAGGAACCATTCGGCTGTCGATTTTCCATGTTTGGTGGTATGGCTCATGTACATATCCCACATGGTATAGCCGCCTAAAACAGGCTCTTTGTAGTTGGCAGCCATGTTTCCTGTATGTTTGGCTGGGCGGTAGCGTGTCAGGCTGGTGCCCAGTTGCCAGTTGCCTTTATTCCATGTCAGGCCCGCGCCGTAGCGGGATACGGGCATATTGGGCATGTAATAGCCGTTGTTGCGGACACGGTTGCCATTGCCTAATGTGCTGTTGCGTTCGTCGTCCAAATCGGCGCGGTTGTGTACGAAATCGCCAAATAGGCGTGCTTCCAATGTGCCGTATTTATTCAGGTCAAACCATTGGTTTACCTCCAATTCTACGCCGTGAAGCTGGGTATCGCCAGAGCGCCAGTATTTGGTTGGCAGACGTTGGCCGCCGTCATGTGCGGCATCTACGAGGAAGGTATAGTCTTTAAATTGGGTTTTATACCAGCTTGCACGGAAGCGGCCGTCTTTCCAACCGATTTCGCCGTTTACTTCCCAAGTACCTGCTGTTTCCGGACGTAGGACATCGACTCCCCAGTGTGATTCTGAAGCCATCAGTGCATAGTGATCGCCACCTGCATACAACTCGTTGACTTCAGGGGCGCGTTGTGAACGGCTGTATCGTGCGCCCAGTTTTAAGAAGTCAAACAAATCTACGCCTAAGCCTGCATGATAGTGGTTTAAGCTGTATTTCAGACGGCCTCTCTCTTCCAATCCTTTAACGGTCGAACTGTTGCGTCCAGGTTTGTAATCGCCGATGTCGACCGAGTGACGGACTTCGCCATGTCGCCAACCCAAAGACGCATTCCAGTTTTTCCACTTGAAGTTTTCCAAAGCGAAAATGCCGTATTCTTTGCTGTCGGTATCGGGCAGGTAGGCATAGTTTCCGGTGCGTTTGCCGTTGATGCCTGAAGATTCTGTACTGCGCTGTTTCCAATCTGCGCCCAATGTACCTTTCAGCCAAGAACTTGCTTTGTGGTTGAACTCCAAACGGCTTTGGAAAGTTTTGCTGTCCAAAGTTTGCATTTTGGTGTCGCCCAAGTATTCGGATGTTGGGTTTTGTGTATAGGCGGCTTGGAATTTGATGTTTTCAATCCATGGCGTCAATGGACGGTACATGGCTTCTGCCTGCCAACGGGTTTGTTGGGCACGTACGGAAGCGTATTCGCGTACCGGTGCTTTGTGGGTTCCGCCGTGGTGGTGGCCTGATTCGGCAAAATTGTAATAGCCGAAGCCTGCAATACCGGATTTGCTCAAGAAGCGGCTGACGGATAAGCCTGCATAGCTGCGTTCACCGATATGGCTCAAGCCGAAAGCAAAGTTTTGATTACTCAGATGGCTGTTTTTCAGACGGCCTTTTTCAACAGGCATATCGTCTTTCATGGCATTGATGACTTTATTTCTAAAGTTTGGACTGCCGTCATAAAGCGGATTTTCTACCCAATCGCCCCAAAACGGTTTGTTTAATTTGTACAATTCAGATTCGTCAGGTTCCGAGCCGTCGTTATAGCGTTTCCATTGTTCAATGAAAGCCGGAATGTCTTTTGCGACATAACGGTAATAGCCTTTGTTTAAGGTTTCGGTAATGTCGGGCGTAACCTGACACGCCCACATCAGGCGAGAGCTATAAATATTGGCATGATCGTAACAGGCGGCCGGTTTGGAATCGCCCGGAATACGGTAATCATTGGCATGAGTGTCTGCCCCCGACAAATGCCAAGCCACATTGCCGACTTTGCCGTTTAATTTGAACGCTTCGACACGCGGCGTATTGTAGCCGCCGCTGACTTCGACTTTGCCGTTTAAATCTTTTTCAGGCAGTTCTGTGGCAATCACGCCGGTATCAACATCAACTGCGCCGCCAATCGCATTGCCGCCATACAAGACTGCTGCCGATGATTTTAAAACGGTAATCTTTTCCGCCATGAACGGATTGACCATCAGCGGTAAGTCAGGGCTGACAGAAGCGGCATCCGAAATACCCAAACCATTTTCACTGACATATACGCGCGAGCCGCTCAAGCTGCGGATTTGCGGTACGCCGGTATTAGGGCCGTAAGCATTGTTTTGAACGCCGGAGACTTGTTCCACAGTCTGTCCGAGCGATACGGCGCGTTTTGTTTTTAAATCGTTTGTAGTTAAAACTTCTCCATCTCTTAGATAGTCTTTTGCGCCAGGCTGCAAACGCCAGTTACTTGAAGGCGCATTACCGACAACTTTGACTTCAGGTATATCTACTTGAGGAAGTTCTTCCGCAAATGACTGGCCTGAGAAAACAGCCAAAATGGCGCATAACATTTTATTTTTGTTACATAAAAATTGTTGTTTCACCGCTTATCCTTTATTGATATCACATTACGAAAGGCATCATGATATATCTTTTCTATGGTAATTATCATAAATAAACATGTCTATTTTAATTAGTTTTGATTATTATCAATAATTATAAATATTTGTAAAATTTAGTATAGACTAGCTATTAATAATTAGTTATAAAATATTAAAAGGCCGTCTGAAACAATCCAATGTTTCAGACGGCCTTTTTATGGAATCAAAAATTGCTAGAGTTAAGACAAAGGTCTTTATTCGCAGCTCAAGTTTTTTGTTTTTTCGGCAAATGTATCCATGGCAATTTGGCACATACGTTCGCGTTGGCCTACGTCGGCGGCGGGCAGGATTTGGCGCAGGTATTTTGTGTTGTCGCGTTGGAACGATGCTTTATCGCCTGCTTTTTGGTAACACGCATCTGCACGGGTAAAGTATTGCTGGCAGATTTTCGGCAATTCTTCAAAGGACAAGGGTTTGCTTTTGTGCATGCCGTGTGCAGAGACGGATAGGGAGGAAAGGGCGCACAGCGCGATGATTAAGGTTTGGGGAATGGTTTTCATGGTAAGCCTATTTATTGAAGTGGTGTTTAAATCAATTGTTCGCCCCAATGCAGCTTTTGGCGCAGGGTTTTGAAGTATTGGTAATCGGTGGGATGGAGGACGCGCAAGGGGTTGTGATAGCGGCGGATGATGATGCGGTCGAAGTTTTGCACGTCGATATGGGATTGTCCGTCAAAATGTGCGCGTGCGTCGCCGCTTTTGGTAATGAGGATTTCAATCACGCTGGTGTCAGGGATGGCAATCGGACGGTTGGTCATGGATTGCGGGCAGATAGGCACAAGCGTGAAGGCGTGCAGACCGGCCTGCATGATGGGGCCTCCGGCGGCAAGCGCGTAGGCGGTCGAACCTGTCGGCGTGGAAATAATCAGACCGTCCGAACGTTGGGTATAGACAAATTCTTGATTGATAAATACTTCAAATTCGATCATTTGGCCTGCGCCGCCACGAGAAAGTACGGTGTCGTTGAGGGCGAGGGCGCGTTCGATGGTTTCGCCGTCACGAATGATGCTGGCTTCGATGAGGATGCGCTCTTCGGGCAGATATTTGCCTTCCAGGACGGGGCGGATGCCCTCAACCATGGTGTCGCGTGAGATTTGGGTGAGGAAGCCCAAGTGGCCTTGATTGATGCCGATGATGGGTACGGCGCGCGGGGCGACTTCACGGGCGGCGGAGAGGAAGGTGCCGTCGCCGCCGAGTACAACGACGAGGTCGCAGTATTTGCCCAGCTGGGCTTTGTTTACGGTTTCGCAGTAGGCGGAATCTTGGATATAGACGCAGTGTTCTTCTACGCTCAATTCATCCAGATAGATGGTGAAGCCGTTTTCGCGCAGAAAAGAAACCAATGTGTGGACGGTATCTTGAATCTCGGGCGTATTGGGACGTGTAACGATACCGATGTTTTTAAATGGGCTTTTCATGGTAGTAGGCCGTCTGAAATTAAGTGTCTAATCTATCCAGATATCGCGCTCGAGCCGGTCGAGGCGTTCGTTTAGGCGGGCAACGTCGTCACGCAGTTTGTCCACTTCTTCCAGCCATGCGGCAAGCGTGGCTTGGTCGATAACAGGGGATTCGGGTTCGCGTGAAAAGTCGCTAATTTGTTCGGCAATGCTTTTGCCGATTTTTTTCATGGTGCGGCCGATGTCGCCGGCGCGCGAGCTGATGCTTTCTGCGGCCACATGACCGAATACACGCGCCAAATCTTCGCTCGGATAATAGCGCAGTCCACCCAAAATAGGAAGGACGGACATGCCCAATACCAAGTCGCCTTCGAGGCTGATATCGCCCACGCCGGGCTGGCCGCCTTGGAGGATTTTTTGGATGGCGCTGTTGTGAAATGTGATGTTGGTGTCGGCGGTTTCATTTGCGGTTTCAAGAAAACCTTGTTCGCTGATGCGTCCGGTCAGTCTGAAACCGGTCAGGCTGATGCAGATGATGCTGCCTGCAAATTCAGACAGCTCGCGCTGTTGCTCTGGATTTTGCTGTATCAGGTGGTTGATAAGGGGAAATAGGGCGGACATGGTTTACTCTAAATGCCGTCTGAAACGGATTAATGGGTTGAGTCGCAATTTTACAGGCTTAGCCCGTCTGCGCAAACGGTATTTACAATTTTGCCGTTGCTTTTGTCATCAACGATGAAATCAGGAGCCGGCAGGCCGAGTTTGGCCGCTTCGGCAGTATAAAATTCGGCCCGGCTTGGGTGGAGGGGTTCGACAATATTGCGGATGCGTTTGCCGTCTGCTTGGCAGGCCGTCTGAAAAAGGACTTGGACGGCAAGATCCTTATGAAGAATATTGATGGGTCGATTGCCGCCTTGAATGCGTGTTTTTTGAACCAGCTTGGTAACGGGATGACGGTCGGCAGAATAAAGTCCGCCCAGTCGCAGTATGTCGATATGGGGGACGGCGCTTTTCAGCAAGGCTTGCTCGATTGTGAGGATTTGACGGGCGGATTCGGTTTGCGGATCGGGCGGCGTGGTTTCATCGCATATGCGTGCTTGGTCGCCATACACGCTGGTGCTGCTGGTAAAGATGATGTGTTGTACCTTAGATTGCTCGGCAAGTTGAATCCATTTTTTCAGGGTATCGGCGTAATGGTTTAATGATGAAGGCGGAAGCAGGCAGAACCATGTCGGCTTGTTGATATGATTTTGCCACAATGCCGAACTGTGAAAAATATCATCTTGATTTAAATCGAGGATGTCGAGTTCAATCGGCAGATTGATGTCGTCGGAGGTCAGGTTGCGTTTGATGGCGGCTACCTGACTGCCTTGCTCATAACATTTTTGCGCCAGCGGCAGGCCGAGATAGCCTAAGCCGAGAATGGAAATATCGGGAAGGTGCATAAATAAAGCATCCGAAAATTAACAGGCCGTCTGAAAATAGCTTTAACTTGGTTAAAGCCACGTTTTCAGACGGCCTTTGTATGGAAAAATTAATGGTTGCTGCCGATTTTTTGGTCGAATTCAGCGCGGTGTTCCGGCAGGAGGTAAGGGCGCAACAGGCTGAGTGTGCGGCTGATGCCCCGTACTTTGGAGTCTTCGGTCAACTTGGCGCGGCCGCGCAGGGAGCTGTCAAAGTCGAACCAGTATTTCGTTACCATCCACATATTGACGGCAAGGTCGTTCATGGCGGTTTGGTCTGCGCTGATGATGTTCAGACCGTTGAGCTGGGTCAGCAGGTTGACCAACAGCGGTGAAACTTTGGCTTGGGTAAAGGTATTGTGTTCGCCCAATAATTCGGCACTGCGGGCAAGCAGGGTATTCACATCGCTGAAAAGGAAACGATATTCCCACATCACATCATAAATACCGGCCATGTAGTTGATGGAGTCTTCCACATTAGACGGCAATACGGCTTCGTTAAGGTAGACAAGCAGGGCTTCGCTGTAACGCTTGAACAATTGGACAATGATTTCGTCTTTATTGCGGAAATGGTAGTAGAGGTTGCCCGGGCTGATGCCCAAGTGGGCGGCAATGTGGTTGGTGCTGATATTGCGCTCGCCTTCTTCGTTGAACAAGGCGAGGCTGGCATTGATGATTCGTGTGTAAGTGTTGACTTTGGCAATGCGCGGCATGGGATACACTCCTTTGTTTTATAGGCTGTATGAAGTAGGCAGCCAGTTGGGTTCTGCGTGTAATTCTACCTGAAATTGAGTAAATACTGTATTACAAACATATTGTGCCAGCTGGTGGACATCTTGCGCGGACGCATTGTTTTTATTCACCAAAACCAAAGCCTGTCTGTCATGCACAGCCGCACCGCCGATCTGATGGCCTTTCAGATGACATTGGTCAATCAGCCAGCCGGCCGCGAGTTTGACCGAACCGTCAGGCTGCGGATAGCGTGGCATATTGGGGTATTGTTGCAACAAATCGGCCGCTTTTTCAGCGCTGACAACTGGGTTTTTAAAGAAACTTCCGACATTACCAAGTACGTTAGGATTAGGCAGTTTACTGTTGCGGATTGCACACACTGCATCGGAAACATCTTTGGCCGTTGCCTCTCGGCCTTGGCTCAGTTCGGCAACCGCGGTCGCTAAATCGCCATAGCCCAAGTTCGGCACAAAATGCTCTTTCAACGCAAAGACAACCGAAACAATCACATAACGCCCTTTGCCTTCCTGTTTGAACAGGCTTTCACGATAGGCAAAGTCACAGTCGGCATTGGAAAGCTCGACAAAGGTTTCCGTATCCAAATCAAAGCAGCGTACGCTATGGATAACATCTTTCGCTTCAACACCATATGCACCGATATTTTGTACCGGAGACGCGCCGACCGTGCCCGGAATCAGACTGAGGTTTTCCAGCCCGCTTAAACCCAGCCCAACCGTGTGCAAAACAAAATCATGCCAAATTTCCCCAGCCTGAGCCTCAATATAAACCAGGCCGTCTGAACGCTCAATTTCGCGTATCCCCTTGTTTTCCATATGCACAACCAGACCGGCATAGTCCTCCATCAGAAGGATATTGCTGCCGCCGCCGAGCCATAAAACAGTATCTCGGTTGAACTCGGACAGCCGGACGATGTCGCGCAACTCGTCGGCATGTTTGAGTGCAACAAATGCTTGGGCTTGGGCGCGAAGGCCGAAAGTGTTGTAGGGGGTGAGGTCGGTTTGGTATTGGATGGGTTGCATGATGATTTGTGATTTTGTGGATTCAGGTCGTCTGAAAACTTACTATTTAACAATTACGATAGGTAATGGGGTTTTGGGGCGCTTTATAATTTTCTTGGGAAGAATAGGTCAGCTTATTCACGATTTCTTCATAAATGTCGGAGCCTTCTGGTAACGGCTTGCCTTCAAACATCCAACGACCTTGAATAATATCGTCGGCAGAAATCCATCTTTCGATTTCATACACTGCCAATGTCCAGCCGCGATAGACTGCAACTGCATATTTTGCTTTTTCACGTCGGCTTCCGATTTTCCAATATTTCCGTGTGCGTTCGTAAATTTCCTTATCCCTATTGGCTTCAGGAATATTCCCAGATCTAATGTCTTTTTTCAGTTTCTCGTATTCGTTATTAATCGTAATTAAAACAATAGGTTTATCAGTTTTCAATTCTTGCGCATCATATTTTCGTTTTAATTCGGATAAGCTCATCAATCCTACTTCAGAAGAATGTGTGCCGCCTTGAATATTAGTCAGCGGCTGCTGGCTCGGTTTGACTAAGGAGAGTAGGTCTATTGCCATCGCTTCATATTCAAAAGCCTGTTTGTCTGTTTGGATGTTGTGCCGCAGAATGTAATACACGGGTTGGTTTCCACTTTGATGTATTTCCCTAATCAAGGCAATTTTATCACTTGGCGTTTCTGTTTCTTGTAATGAACCTAGGGCATGATGGAAAACGCGATTGCCCACGCCTTTACCTACATAGAAAATATTGCCATCTCTAGGGTCAATCAAGCAATAAACATAGTAAGCAAGTTTTTCTATAATAGAGGTTGAAAACATTTTTTTCCTTAAAAGTGAATAAGCCGTAAATAAAATATAAATGGAGGTCGTCTGAAAGAAATTTCAGACGACCTTATGCGATCTGACCATCTCCCTGCTGCACAATTCCAAGCACCATACCAATGCTATGGCGGCAATCGTCAGTGAAACGGTCAGCGCAGTCCAGAAGCCGTAAATGCCCATATCGGCATGATAGGCAAGCAGGTAGCCGGGCAACAGGCCGCACCCCCAGAAAGCCACGGCATGGATGAACATCGGCATTTTGGTTACTTTATAGCCGCGCAGCGCATATGAAGCGATACATTGGGTGGCATCTGCCAATTGGAATAGGGAGGCGAAAAATAAAACAGTCGCAGCAATGCCTAATACTGCCGCATCGTTGGTGTACATACCGGCCAACTGAAAGCGAAAGATGACCAAGAGCAGCGCGGTGCAGGCAGCAAGCATCCAGCCCAACACCAGTGAAACGCCTGAAATATAACGCGCCCGCAAAAAATCGCGCCGCCCGAGCGAAAAGCCAACGCGTACCGTGCTTGCCGAGCCAACGCTTTGCGGAACCATATACAAAATACCCGACAGGCTGATGACGACTTGTTGCGCGGCGACATAATCCTCGCCGAATGGCGCCACCAAAAAGACGATAAACGAAAACGCGCTGGCTTCTAAAAAATAAGACAAGCCGATGGGGGCGCCGATTTTCCAAATCTGTTTGAAAGCTGTCAAATCGGGTTTGCCGATTTTTGCCGTCAAGCCAAACGGACGGAAGAATTTTTCTTTGGCGATATACAGCCACAAAGCCAATGCGCTGAACCAAAATACCGCCGCCGTTGCCACGCCGCAACCTGCGCCGCCCAAAGCAGGCATACCGAATTTGCCATAAACGAACACATAGTTCAGCGGCACATTCAACACAAATGCCGCGAAGCTGACCAACATAATCACGCGCGGACGGTTCAAGCTGGAGGCATAAGCGTGCAGGGCGCGGTGTATCATGGCGGCAGGCATTGCCAAGCTGGTGAAGAACATATATTGCGCCATCGTGTCTTCGACATAATCGTTCAATGTCAGCCAATGACGGAACGGCGTAATCATCGCCCACATCAACAGCATACCGAATACGCCCAAACACAAACCAAACCAAATGCCCTGCATTCCTGTTTTGCCGACTTCTTCGGTTTTACCTGCACCGTACAATTGGGCAATCATCGGGTTCAACGCCGCCATCACGCCCATAAAAGTAATGTAAATCGTAGAAAACGCGCTGCTACCCAAAGCCACCGCAGCCAAATCTTCCTTGCCTGCGCCGCCGGCCATCACCGTATCGACAAAACCAATGCCCACTTGCGCCACTTGCGCCAACAGCATAGGCAGGGCGAGGGCGGTAAGCAGGCGGGTTTCTTTTAAGAAAACAGGAAAGGCAAAGCGGTTGAGGTTCAGTAGCATAATGTGTGCGGTTTGAGGACAAAGGCCGTCTGAAAACGGAAATTTAAAATTATAAAGGGTAATGTTTGTACATAGACAAAGATTGGTTTAATCGTTAAATTTTTCAGACGGCCTTAAATGTCGGATGTCTTTTGACGGCTTCCAACCAGCTGTCCGGCGTTTGAAACTGCATCAGGCCGTCTGAAAGCGAAACCGCGGCTTGGGTAGTCGAAGCGCGGGTCAGCTTTTCATTGGTTTCGGCATCGTAAATGGTGTAATCGATACGCAGGCAGCTTTCGATTTCGACAATGTCCATATCAACGCGGATTTTTTGGCCGAAACGGGCAGGGCGGATGTATTTGAGGTTCATCTGCACAATCGGCCAGCTGTACCCCTGCCGCCCCATTTCGTTGTAGTCATAACCGATGGAAGACAGAAAAGCGCAACGTGCGGTTTCAAGGTATTTGACATAGTTGCCGTGCCACACGATGTGCATGGCATCTACATCAAAAAAAGGAACTTCGGTTTCAAAGCTGTGTTGGCAGTAGATGTGTTTTTTCATGGCTTAAAAAAGTGAGTGTGTTGGTTTCAGACGGCGTCTTCGCCCCAAAAATCATAAAAATTGAACCATTGTAACGGATTTTGCGCACATTCTTGCGCCAAAATGTCGGCAAAACCCTGCATCGCGTCTTTGACGGCGGCTTCGCGGTTACCGCGTTTCCAGCTGGAAGTATCGGTAAAGCGGCGCAGTTTCAAATGATGGCGGCCGTTTTGTTTGACGCAAAACAGCATGTTTACTTGCGTTTTTAAAAGCGAAGCCAAAAGCCATGCGCCTTGCGGCATAGGGGCGGTGTGGCCTAAGAAATTAATATCGGCGGTTTTCTCGCCGCGGACAGGTACGCGGTCGGCCGCGATGGCAATCCATTCGCCGTCTTCGATACGGCGGTTCAATTCCATCATCAGGGTGGTGTCCAAATCGGTTACCTGAATCAGGCGGATATGTTCTGCGCCGGCTTTTTGCAATGCCTCGTTAAATGCCTGCGCGTGTTTGCTGTGCACCAATACATTGAGTCTGAAATCTTTGTGGTGTGACACCAGCGCACGGCAAACTTCGGTATTGCCCAAGTGCGAACAGGCAAAAATCTGGCCGCGTTCGTTGCGTTTGACTTGCGAATAGATGTCGTCAGGATCTTCAATCACCAAATCTTCATAACGGATTTTGCGTTGCCACACGGCAAAACGGTCGCAAACCGCTTCGCCAAATGCAACGAATTGTTTGAATACGCTGTGTTTCGGTAGGACGATATGGGGAAAGGCCGTCTGAAGACGGGTTTGATAGCGTAAGACATGACGGCGCGGTTTGGGCGCGGTTGCATAAAAATACAGCACCACAAACCAAATGCACGGCTTCATCAAAAAGGCCGGCAGATAGCGCACCATCAATGTGGTCAGGGCGAGAAACAGGCGGCTGCCGCGTTCGGGCTGCGCTGCCCAATGGGTTTGTTTATGGTCGGTCATGGTTTCAGACGGCCTTTCCGAAAACTTTACCCAATCGGTGTTTCAACATACCGAAAAACAGCCGTGTGTGCATTTTGCTGATGCGGACATTGTCGGCAAAGGCATCGAAGTGGGACACGCCGTCGGCGGCGTATTGGACGGGTGTTTTAACCCAAACCGGTTTGACGTTGCGCCAGTACAGGCGGATAAGGATTTCCGTATCGAAGTCCATGCGGTCACCTACGGTTTCTTCGCGGACGACGGACAGCGCGGGTGCAAGCGGATAGAGGCGGAAGCCGCACATGCCATCTTTGATGTCGCATGACCAAGTGTGCAGCATATTCCAGAAATCGGTAATTTTGCGTCCGTAAAGCCGTGCTTTGGGCGCGTCATCGCCGTATTGCGGCCAGCCGCAAACAACGGCTTCGGGGTTTTGCTCTGCTGCGGCGAGGAGTTTGGGTGTGTCGCTCAAGCAATGCTGGCCGTCTGCATCAACCTGCAAGACGTGGGTATAGCCATGTTCTTGAGCGTATTCCAAGCCGGTTTTGACCGCTGCGCCTTTGCCGCCGTTGATGGGGCGGTAAAGGACATCAATGCCGTCTGAAACCAAAGCCTGCAATACAGGTTTGCATTCTTCGCGTGAACCGTCGTCCACAATTAAAACGTTTAAACCGAAGCCGCGCATGGTTTGGGCAACGTGGCTGATGGTGGTCGGGTGGTTGTAATGTGGAATGAGGGCCAGGGTTTTCATAAATATTTTTTAGACGACGTTAACACAATGCAGAGTATAGCAAATAAACATGCCATGGCGTTTGAAAAGGCCGTCTGAAACGGCGAGGACAAAATCGTTTGATTTCGTTTTTCACTGTTTCAGACGGCCTTTTATATGCCATTAATTCAGCATTGTACATGACCGACATCGAGGCATAAATCATGGAACTCGTTGAGTGTGCTGCGGTGTCCGATGCTGATGATGATGCTGTCGGGCAGTTTTTGCTTTAAGGCGCGGTAGAGCATGGCTTCGGTCGGTTCGTCCAAAGCGGCGGTAGCTTCGTCAAGCAGGATGACTTTGGGCTGCGAGAGCAGGGCGCGGACGAAGGCGACGCGTTGGAGTTCGCCGGGGGAGAGTTTGTGTTGCCAGTCGTCGGGTTTATCCAATTTATCAACGAGATAACCTAAGCGGCAGGTATTCATGGCGTTGATTAGTTCCGGATGCTGCTTGTCGATGTCGGGGTAACAAATCGCATTGCGCAGGCTGCCTTGTGCCGTGTACGGGCGTTGGGGCAGGAAGAGGATGTCTTGATGTGGCGGATGGCTGACTTTGCCGCTGCTGCCGAAAGGCCAAAGCCCCGCCAGCGCGCGCAGCAGCGAGGTTTTGCCGCAACCGCTCGGGCCGCGTATCAGCAGGGAGTTGCCGTTTTTGAGGTTGATGTTGATACCGTCTAATAAAACTTCGCCGTTGTGGCGGTATAGGGCAACGTTTTCCAAGATCAGGCCGTCTGAAACTTCGGTAAGCTCGGGTTGTTGTGCGGCGTGTTTTTCTTCCGTGCTCAGCAAAAAGCCGTACAGACGCTCCAATCGGGCGCGGTAGGCGGTGAATTTGTTGTAGAACATCCGGAAGAAAGACAGCGCGTTTTGCAGTCGTGCGAAGGCTTGGACGGTCTGCTGAATGTCGCCGATTTTGATTTGTCCGGCAAACAGGCGCGGAGCTTGCAAAATAATGGGGAAGAGTTTGATGCCGTTGGTGAACATATCGTTAAAGCCGCTCAGGCAGACGCTTTGTCGAGCAATGCGCCAACGGTTGCGAATAATGGCTTTGAAGCGGTCAGAAAGCTGGTCGTGTTCGTGTTTTTCGCCGTTGTAAAACGCGACGCTTTCCGCATGGTCACGCACGCGGACAAGGGAATAACGGTAGTCGCCGTTGAGTTTTTCGTTTTCATAATTAAAACGAATCAAAGGGTTGCCTATCCACATGGCGATAAAGGTCGCCAAAATCACAAACATATAGACAAACCAAACGATGCCGTGCGGAATATCGAAGCCGAACACGGTCAGGATGCCTGCCAAGCCCCACAAAACAACGGCAAATTCCAGCGAGGTAACGACCGAATTGACCATGCCGCGCACAAATTCAATGGTCGAAGCAATGAATTCCTGCGCGTCCTGTTGGATACGCTGGTCAATATTGTCCGGCGCATGGCGGCGCATTTGCAGGCGGTAGTAGTTTTTGTCGGCAAGCCAGCGCGAAGTTAAAACTTCATTGAGCCGCTCCGACCATTTAATCGCCAAGCCTTGATCGAGAAAGTCGTTGACGACGTTGTTAAACGCCCGTATCAGCACCACGCCTGCGTTCATCGCTGCAAACATCCAAAACGCGGAGGCGTTCAAATCCTGCATCGAGTCGTAAAGCCCTTTGGACATAAATGTACTCAACACATTCAGCCGCACTTCGGTTAACAGCAACGTAATCATCGCCGTAATCAGCAGCAATACTTTAACTGCACTTTTCGGCGTCAGGCAAAGGCGCAGGATATAGCTAAACTCGCGCCCGAAGCGTGTGTTGCGTGCAAAAAACAGAATTACCGCCGAAGCTGCGGCGACCATCAACAAGGTCTGCACCAACCAAGACGGTGAGGAATAAAGCTCGGTTTGCCATTTTTGCATGGGTGTATTCTCTAAAAGGGTCGTAAAGGCCGTCTGAAAAGGACGGCAAATTTATTAAATTATGATCACTATGAAAATAGTTTTTCAAACTGTTGTATTTTTGTATTTACAAACAGTTCTTATTTGTTTTTGTGGAAAGTAGGAATCTTATCAAATATAATCACAAAGCTAAATTACTTTGTAATTTTTTACCCGATATAAGAATTATTAATATTTCAACTCAGAAGGAATTTATGAAAAGCAAATTAGCCTTAATGCCGCTTGTGGTTGCAAGCGCATTCACCTACGCCGCCGATGAAGCCACTCCTGCTCCCGAAGCCCATGCAGAAGTGCAGGAAGTCAAAGTCCACGCCAACGCCAAACGCGTGAAGGCCGCACGCTCGTATTCTATTGCCAGTGACGGCGATATGCGCGACCGTGTGAATTTGGGTGTATTGGGTAAAGCCAATGCCTTTACCGCACCGATTACCGTGGTCAATTACGACGAAAAAGCCCTCAATAATACCGAAGCGCGTACTTTGGTAGATGCCGTAGCGAAAAAAGACGCTTCCGTTTGGCAGTTTGGCGGCGAAAGTAATACCTTGACCGGCCTGTATTTCCGCGGTTATCAGCTTGACTCGCGCCAATTCAGCGTCAACGGCTTGGCCGGTATGTATGGCACACAAGGTACGGCCAGCGTGCAAGTCGGCTCCGCACAACTGATTAAAGGCGCGTCCACCGCCGTAAACGGCATGGACCCTGAAGGCGCGGTATCCGGTTCCGTCAATATCGAAACCAAAAAAGCCGCCGACGAAGGCAACCGCAAAATCGGTTTGGGCTGGTTCAGCAACAACCGCGCCCAAGGCACGTTTGACTTGGGCCAACGCTTCGGCGAAAACAAAGAATTCGGCGTGCGCGCCAACGGCAAACTGCGCCACGGCGACACCCCGCGCCACGGTTACAGCGAAGACAACAAAGAATTTGCTTTAAATGCCGACTATCGCGGCGAAAAAGTGCGCGTGGCGTTCGACTCCATCTACGCGAAACGCAAAACCAACGGTGGCCGCGCACGTATGCAGGACATCCAAAACGCTGATGGTCGTTTGTTCGATGCACCGGATGGCAAAACAAATCTGTTGCCAAGCTGGAACTGGCAAAATACCGTCGGTCAAACCAATATGCTGACTTTCGAATGGGATGCGTTTGAAAATGCGCAAATTACCGGCGGTATCGGTTACAACAAGGCGCGTTATTACGGCACGCTGATTTCTCCGACCATCTGCGGTAAAAAAGGCGCAAGCAGCCAAACCGCAACCTGCTCAAGTGCCAACCAATACCACACAGGTACGGCACGCCTGACCGACCAATATTTCCGTACTTTGAGTATGAATTTATCCGCGCGCGGCGAATTTGAAACCGGCCCGGTAACGCATAACTGGAGTACTGCTTTTGACCGTATCATTCGTCAGCGTGCGACTGTCCGTGGTTCGGCTGCGGGCAAAAGCCGCGTTGAGGTTGATGCAAACGGCAATATTGACAATCAACTGGCTTCTTTTGTCCCTAATTACGCGACAGACTGGGAAAGCTCAGCAAACCTGGATGCCAATATCAAAGTCAACAGCTTGGCCTTGTCTGACACACTGGGCTTTGCCGACAACAAATACCGTCTGACTTTGGGCGGTCGTTTCCAAGCGGTTGAATACACCAATAAAAAAGAAGGTAAAAGCGGGGACTCCAAACGCTTCAGCCCGATGCTGATGGCCGCTTGGGTACCGCAACCTGACTTGGTCGTTTACGGCAACTACATGGAAGACTTGGAGCCTGCGGATATCAAAACCGACGATGACGGCAATACCACCATGTCCAAACCGCGTGTCAGCCGTCAGTTTGAAGTGGGCGTGCGTAAAAACTGGGGCAATTTCGTGACCACGTTAAACGCGTTCCAAATCAAACGTCCGGGCTACTGGCGCGGTTCTACCACCAGCAAAACAGACTTCGCAGCGTATAAAGCCCAAGGAGGCGCAGCCGGAGACGAGCAAGGCATGGAACGCAGCCGCGGTATTGAGTTCAACACCTACGCGAATTTGCTCAACAATACTTTGCGTCCGTCTTTGGGCCTGATGTATCTGCAATCGACCGTGAAGAATTATCCGAATTCGCGCGATATGCTGGTTAACGGCGTGCAAGTCGCCAATCCGCGCGTGATTGCCAAAGCAGGTGTTGAGTGGGATACACCGTTTGTCAAAGGTCTGACCTTGAACGGCAATGTTTCGTATTTCGGCAAGTCTTACCAAGACACGCAAAAACAATATGCCTTCCCATCTTACACTTTGGTTGACGTAGGCGCGCGCTACAAAACCAAACTGGGCAAAAATACTTTGACCGTCAGCAGCTCGGTAGAAAACCTGTTTAACAAAAACTACTGGCAAGTACAGCGCGGCCAATACGACCGCAGCTTCGCCGTCGTCGGTATGCCGCGTACTTACTGGCTGAAAGCGGAATTGGATTTCTAATCTGATTTCGGTTTGACCGTAATAGCAGGCCGTCTGAAAGGGAATATAAAAAGCAAGAATTTGTTTTTTATCCCTTTTTAGACGGCCTGATTTGATTGCCTTATGTTTTTTGCTTGAAAAATCTTACATGTTTTTTATGGATTTCACGCGAAACAAGGTTAATATTCCATTTTCACAATACATTATTCGAGAAGACATATGAAAAAATCCATCAAACTGACCCTGTGCGCCCTCGCACTCTCACTTTCCGTGCAAGCGCAAGCGGTTACCCATGCCGTGATTGAAACCAATATGGGCAACATCCAACTGGAGCTGGATGAAGTTAAAGCGCCGAAAACTGTGGCAAACTTTGTCAATTACGCCAAAAAAGGTTTTTACGACAACACGATTTTCCACCGCGTTATCGACAATTTTATGATTCAAGGCGGCGGATTTACCGAGAAAATGGTTCAAAAATCCACCGATAAAGCCATCAACAACGAAGCGGACAACGGCTTGAAAAATAATGTCGGTACCATCGCCATGGCGCGCACCGGCGATCCGAATTCAGCAACCAGCCAGTTCTTTATCAATACAGCCGACAATGACTTTTTGAATTTCAAAAGCAAAACCCCTCAAGGCTACGGCTATGCCGTTTTCGGTAAAGTTACTTCCGGTATGGACGTCGTCCGTAAAATCAGCAAAGTGAAAACTGCGACACGCGGCTTTCATCAAGATGTTCCAACCGAAGCCGTGATTATCCGCAAAGTCAGCATCAAATAATTTTGATTGTTTGAACCCAAACAACAGGCCGTCTGAAACATTCAGACGGCCTGAATTTATTTATTTGATAATAAGCGGTAATTTGGGCGATAATTCAGCATCCACAATTTAAGGAGTCGATTATGCAAACCCGCCTGCCTTTTTTCGGCGTTGTCCGCGTCAGCGGTGAAGACAGAGCTTCATTTCTTCATGGCCAATTATCCAACGATATTAATAATTTAGCTTCCGGTCAAGCATGTTATGCTACATACAATACGCCTAAAGGCCGTGTGTTGGCGAATATGTTGGTCGTCAATCGCGGAGAAAATTTACTGTTGGTCATGGCGCAAGATTTGACCGAAGCCATCGTCAAACGCCTGAGAATGTTTGTCTTGCGTGCAAAAGTCGTCTTCGAGCTGATGCCTGATTTAGCAGTTAGCGGCGAGTTGGCAGACAATGCAGAACCTTATCCTGCTGCCGAACCGCAATTGTCTTTCCCAGCCCAAATTCAAGAAAACGCCGTAGAAATTGCCTTGCCGCACACAGGCCGTCTGAAAATTTCAGCAGCCGAAAACGCAACCGAATATCAAGCAGGAGCCGAAAACGCATGGAACCTGCACGAAATCCGCAGCGGCTATCCGTGGATTTGCGCCGCAACCAAAGAAGCGGCCGTTGCCCAAATGCTCAACCAACACGTCATCGGCGCAGTCCATTTCCGTAAAGGTTGCTACCCAGGCCAAGAAATCATCGCCCGCGCCCAATACCGGGGCCAAGTCAAACGCGGTCTGGCCGTATTAAGCGGCGATTCTTTAGAAGCCGCCGGTATTGCCGTCAAAGTCGGCGAAGAAGAAGCAGGCGTCATCCTCAATACAGCACTGACTGAACAAGGCAGCCTCAGCCTCGCCGTTATCAAGTTTTCCGCAGCAGAAGCAGCATTGACCGATGCAGATGGCAGTGCTTTGAAACAGGAAGCACTGTTTTTTACAGTTGAGAAAGATTGATGTTAGATGATTGAATAAAAAGCTTAAATTTAAGGATTAATCAGCTTAAAATCAAAACAGAAAGGCCGTCTGAAAATTATTTTTCAGACGGCCTTTGATATTGAGTTTTGTTGGTACATGACCCAAGCAGCGTTTGCTGCCGACTGAATTACGGCATGGTTTGAAATCATTCGGTAGCAACAAAAACTGCGTACGTACCGCACACGGTTGACAGGGGTGCGGGCTACGGCTTGCTTTGTGTCATTCTTCATTTAGCTTTTCTATCATGTAAGCACAATGTCCACAAAATGGGGCGCAATCTAATTCTTGCGGGAGAATTTCAGCACCACATGCTTGACATTCTCTTAAGGCATGATAATCGCATTCTGTGCAAACATTGGCATCGACTAAATAAGGAGAAAAACACTCAGGGCAGTTTACAATTTTTTCATAACTATCAAAGTAATTAATTGAGTCATTAAATGCGAAATATTTAAAAACATACTCTCCTTCAGGTAATGCATTGCCACGTTCTGCATGTAAGTGGATATTAAAATCGTAGGTTGTACCTGTTGCGGCATGTGGATCGCTGTATACGCCACTTGGACTATCGATCAATCGTACTGAAACTTTAGGAACAATTTTAAATCTTGGATTAAATCTTCCTGTTACAGTAAAACGAGAAGTTGGCCTGCTAATAGTACAAATCAAATATCCAACGTTACTATTATCGTCAATATATTCAATTTCTTGTTGTACATCTTTTACAGTGTGAATTTTTGAGTGCAGAAGAGATTTATTTTGTTTGTGTGTTTCTTGATTAATTTTTTCTTTATCTAATTGTTTTACCTCATCTATGGCATCTTTATTATCAATGTCCTGATCATCTGTTTTATATTTTTCCGCCAATGCAAGAAAACTCTTCGTTTGCAATACAAGAATTTTACATTCTCTATCTTGAGCTTCTTTTTTTAACTCAAGCCGGAGACCAATTGTCTTGCCTGAACGTCTTTCCCACCAATCTTCTTTTTGTTCAGAGGTAACTAAAATAATGGGTTTTTTAATTTCATTGCCATACCTGAGTATTTGTTCCCATAAGAAGAAATCGCCATATTTTCTATCTTTTCCATCCTTTCCTGCATCCGCATATCCTGGAGGAATTTTATTTTCAAATCTTTTATTGGCCAGTTCAATTAATTCTTTTTTATCAGATTCTGAAAAAGGCTCACCTAAGCAATTATTATCTCCAAATAATTCTAAAATATTCTCAAGAACATTATCTGATTCTGTATTATTTATATATGCATCATCCCATTCAACTTTATCAAGCTTCTCTAAAATATCAGTTTTGTATTTATCAAGCTCCAACGCATCAATTAATTTCTTAGATATAGCTCGATTCCCCTTTATATCACTGGCAATGTTATCTATCTTATTCTTAATGTTTTGGATTGTAGAGGTTTGTGCAGCTTCAAATTGTTCTTTTGCAGAGTAAATTACTTCATTCTTATTTTTAAAGAATTCATTGGCAGCTTGGTCTGAGAGCCAAATCCTCCCCTTGAATAGCTTTAAACTATTCAAAATACTTTCTCTAGTGTCTTTATGGTAACGATATAAATCCAATAAAACATTTGTATCAACTGTTAATACTGCATTTTCCCAAATTTCTTTTTTTTCTTTTTCGGTTAATGGTAGTGCCCATTTAAATACATCTTTTATAGAAGGCATTTTTGTTTCCTTGACTTTTAAAATTATAAAAATCTAATAGCAAGGTTGGATCATGACCCAACATTTTTATATTTTTCTGCACAAAAGGCAGCCTGAAACTTTCAGGCTGCCTTTCTTACATCAAGCCAGCTTCGCGCCGACCCAGTCTTTCACGCTGTCAATCATCGCGGGCAGTTTCTCCACATCGCTGCCACCGGCCTGTGCTAAATCCGGTCTTCCGCCGCCTTTGCCGCCGACTTGTTCGGCTGCGAATTTGACCAAGTCGCCGGCTTTCACTTTATTTGTCAGCGGTTTGGATACGCCGGCGCACAGGGAGACTTTGCCTTCGTTGACAGCGGCAAGTAATACGATGGCTTGTTCTGATTTGCCGGTCAAGTCGGTCACGATTTCACGCAGGGCTGCGGCATCGGCTTCGATTTGTGCGGCAACGAGTTTGGCTGCTCCTAAGTCTTTTGCATCATCCAAGAGTTTGGCGCCAGCATGGACAGCGAGTTCGGCTTTGGCGCGTGCCAATTCTTTTTCCAATGCTTTAGCGTGTGCTGCGCCTGCTTGGATTTTAGCCAGTACGTCTTTTTCGGTTTGGGCTTTGGTTTCGGCAATAATGTCTTTCACCAAACGCTCTTGCTCTTGCGCCCATTTGAGTGCGTTCAGGCCGGTGATGGCTTCGATACGGCGCACGCCTGCGGCAATACCGCCTTCGCTAATGATTTTGAAGAGGCCGATGTCACCAGTGCGTGAAACGTGTGTACCGCCGCACAATTCGGTAGAGAAACCGCCCATTTGCAGTACGCGTACTTCGTCGCCATATTTTTCGCCGAAGAGCATCATGGCGCCGGTTTTTTGGGCATCTTCCATGCTCATAATGGCTGCGTTGACGGCAACGTTGGCCAAAATGGCTTCGTTGACGCGGCGTTCTACTTCGGCGATTTCTTCGGCAGTGACCGCTTGAGGATGGGAAATGTCGAAACGGGTGGATTCGGCGGTAACCAAAGAGCCTTTTTGTTCAACGTGTTCGCCCAATACGTCGCGCAGGGCTTTGTGCATCAAGTGGGTCGCGCTGTGGTTGCGCATATTGGCATTGCGGATTTCGTCATCCACTTTGGCGGTAACGCTGTCGCCGACTTTCAGACGGCCTGAAGTCTGTACGCCGAATTGGCCGAATACGGCCGCTTTGATTTTTTGGGTATCGCGTACTTCAAAGCGGTTTTCGCCTGCGAAGATATAGCCGACGTCGCCGACTTGGCCGCCGGATTCTGCATAGAACGGGGTAAAGTCGATAACGACGGCACCTTCGTCGCCTTCGTTCAATTCGTTGACTTGCTCGCCGTTTTTGTAGAGGGCGAGGACTTTGGATTCGGTTTGGCGTTCGCTATAACCTTTAAACTCGGTGTCCTGACCTTCGTAAGGCAGTTGAGCGTTGGCTTTGAAGCTTTGTGCGGCGCGTGCGCGTGTGCGTTGGGCTTCCATCTCACGCTCGAAGCCTGCTTCGTCCAGTTCGATGCCCAGTTCGCGCGCCATGTCGGCGGTTAGGTCGTAGGGGAAACCGTAGGTGTCGTAGAGTTTGAAGATGTGTTCGCCGCCGATAACGAGTTTGCTGTTGGCGATGTTGTCCATCAAGTAGGTATTCAAGGCTTCGGCAAACGGTTTTTTCGCGTCGGGAATATGGGCGGTTTCCAAAGCAGCCTGCAAATCGATATACATGCCTTCGTTCAGGCTGCCTGAAACTCGAGGACGGATAACGATTTGCTTTTTGCTCGGAGCAACACGGGAAGCGGCGGTAAATTCCACACCATCTGCGGTTTTCAATGTCAGAGGTTTGCCTACACCGTCTTGCGGCAACAAGCTTTCCAGTTTCAGGAATTTCATGCCGTTGAGCACTTGGTTGAACAAGCCCATGCCTTTTTCCAGCGTTTCGCCGAAGCGGCTTTCTTCCGCGCGCAAGGCTTCCATAATCTGTGTCTGTTTCTCTTTCAACTCAGGATACGCGGCGCCCATTTCTTTCACCAAATCGGGCACGAGTTTGTAGAAAAACGCCTGTTTCTGGCCTAGTTTGTAACCGTGGCGCACGGCGCGGCGGATGATGCGGCGCAATACGTAGCCGCGGCCTTCGTTGGAAGGCAAGACACCGTCTGCAATCAGGAAGGAGCAGGATCGGATGTGGTCGGCGATGACTTTCAGGCTGGGTTCTTCCATGCTGAAAGCTGCGCCGGTTTCGCGGGCAACGGCTTTGAGCAGGTCTTGGAACAAGTCGATTTCGTAGTTGCTGTGAACATGCTGCATGACGGCGGCCATGCGCTCCAAGCCCATGCCGGTATCGACGGAAGGCTTAGGCAGTGGATTCATATTGCCTTGTTCGTCGCGGTTGAACTGCATAAATACGCAGTTCCAAATTTCAATCCAGCGGTCGCCGTCTTCTTCAGGGCTGCCCGGAATGCCGCCCCAGATTTCTTCGCCGTGGTCGTAGAAAATTTCGGAGCAAGGGCCGCAAGGGCCGGTGTCGCCCATTTGCCAGAAGTTGTCGGATGCGTATTTCGCACCTTTGTTGTCGCCGATGCGGACGATGCGTTCGGCAGGCATACCGATTTCGTTCAACCAGATGTTGTAGGCTTCGTCGTCTTCTGCGTAAACGGTTGCCAACAGTTTGTCTTTAGGGATGTTCAACCATTCGGGGGAAGTCAGGAATTCCCAAGCGAAGTGGATGGCATCGCGTTTGAAGTAGTCGCCGAAGGAGAAGTTGCCCATCATTTCAAAGAAGGTGTGGTGACGGGCGGTGTAGCCTACGTTTTCCAAGTCGTTGTGTTTGCCGCCTGCACGTACGCATTTTTGCGCGGTAGTGGCGCGGTTGTAGGGGCGTTTGTCAAAGCCGAGGAATACGTCTTTAAATTGGTTCATACCTGCGTTGGTAAACAGCAGGGTTGGGTCGTCGTGTGGCACGAGCGAGGAGGAGCGGACGATGGTGTGGCCTTTAGATTCGAAAAATTTCAGGAATTTTTGGCGTAGTTCGGTGGTTTTCATAATGTCTCGATAAAATTTTGTACAAAGATTTCAGACGGCCCGGACGGCACGTTGAGATTAAAAACGAATGGGCGTTATCTTACCGCAAAACCATATTTCAAGCTATCGGCAGAAAGGTTTTAAGTTGGCGGCAAGCTGTCTTTCAGACGGCTTCAAGCGGGTCGATATCTTTTAGCAATGAAGCCTATCCGCCCCGGCTTGCCTGCTTTATAATGCCTTTCTCTTTTCAACCGGATACGCAAGGAATGATAATGGCCAAACATCTGCCCCTCATCGTACTGACTGCGCTGGCATTGGCCGGCTGCGGCGGCTCGGACAAAACTTCTGCCGACAAGGCGGCGCAAACCGATAATCAAAAGGTATTGAGCATTTACAACTGGTCGGAATATGTCGATCCCGAGACGGTTGCCGCGTTTGAGAAAAAACACGGTATCTCAGTAACTTATGATGTATATGACAGCGATGAAACGCTGGAGAGCAAGGTGTTGACCGGCAAGTCGGGTTACGACATCGTGGGTCCATCCAATGCGTTTGTCGGTAGGCAGATTAAGGCAGGTGCGTATCAGAAAATCGACAAATCCCTGATTCCCAACTATAAAAACTTGAATCCTCAGTTGATGAAGCTGATGGAAGGCGTTGATCCGAACCACGAATATGCCGTTCCGTTTTATTGGGGGACTAACACTTTTGCCATCAATACCGAGCGTGTGAAAAAGGCTTTGGGTACGGACAAACTGCCGGACAATCAATGGGATTTGGTGTTTAACCCCGAATACACGTCCAAACTCAAGCAATGCGGCATCAGCTATTTGGACAGCGCGGCAGAGATTTATCCTATGGTATTGAATTATATGGGTAAAAATCCAAACAGCAGTGAAACGGTGGATATTAAGGCGGCTACGGAAGTCTTGAAGAAAAACCGTCCGTACATCAAGCGTTTTACCTCGTCCGGTTTTATCGATGATTTGGCGCGCGGCGATACTTGCGTAACAATTGGTTTTGGCGGCGATTTGAACATTGCCAAACGTCGTGCCGAAGAAGCGGGCGGCAAGGAAAAAATCCGTGTGATGATGCCGAAAGAAGGCGTGGGAATTTGGGTGGATTCGTTTGTGATTCCGAAAGATGCCAAACACGTGGCCAATGCCCATGCGTATATCAATGATTTCTTAGATCCTGAAGTTGCGGCGAAAAACGGCAATTTTGTTACTTATGCGCCGTCCAGCAAACCAGCTCAGGAGCTGATGGATGAAGAGTTTAGAAACGACAATACGATTTTCCCGACTGATGAAGATTTGAAAAACAGCTTTATCATGGTGCCTATTCAACCTGCGGCGTTGAAATTTATGGTCCGCCAATGGCAAAGCGTGAAAGCAGGAAAATAAGCTGATTTGAATCATATTCAGGCCGTCTGAATGGTGTAACCGAAATCCTTGATTTCGTTTTACGGCTGTTCAGGCGGCCTTTGGTTTGTGTCAGACTGGCTTGAATAAGGTTTGAAAAAAACAAAGGGCGTGTCTATCAATCACGCCCTTTGTGTTTGTTTCAGACGGCCTTAGAATTTCACGCCTTTATGCAGGGCAACGATGCCTGCGCTCATGTTGTGGTAATCCACGCTGTCGAAGCCTGCATCCAGCATCATTTGTTTTAAGGTTTCTTGGTCGGGGTGCATACGGATGGACTCGGCGAGGTATTGGTAGCTGTCGGCATCTTTGGCAATCAGTTTGCCCATAATCGGCAACAGTTTGAAAGAGTAGAGGTCGTACACGCCTTCCAAAGGTTTGTACACTTTGGAGAATTCCAACACCAGCAGGGTGCCGCCCGGTTTTAATACGCGGTACATTTCTTTCAGCGCGGCATCTTTGTGCGTCATGTTGCGCAGGCCGAATGCGACGGAAACCAGATTGAAATAGTTGTCGGGGAACGGCAATTTTTCAGCATCTGCCAATGATACGGGCAGAATCATGCCTTCGTTGAGCAGGCGGTCGCGGCCGACGGTCAGCATGGAGGAGTTGATGTCTGTCAGCCAAACTTCGCCTTCTTTGCCCACACGTTTTGCCCAGCCTCGGGACAAATCACCTGTACCGCCGGCGATGTCCAATACTTTGTCGCCTTTTTTCAGACGGGCGGTATTGATTGTGAAATGTTTCCAAACGCGGTGCAGACCGCCGGACATTACGTCATTCATAATGTCGTAGTTTTTTGCCACGGAGTGGAAGACTTCGGCAACTTTGCCTGCTTTTTCGTCTTCGTCAACGGTAGTGAAGCCGAAATGGGTTTTGTGGTCGCTCATAGTGTCTGCCTTCTTAAAATAATACGGATTCAGGTATCGAATACGTCGAAATCGCCAACCACTTTCGACGCGGGAAATATAGTTTGTGCCTGCCGCTCCAGCATCAGGCGTTGTTCTTCTTCGGTATAACGTGCGCTGATGTGGGTCAGGTAAAGTTGTTTCACATTGGCCTGTAAAGCCAGCTTGGCTGTATCGGCTACGGTCGAATGGAATACTCGTTCCACTGTCTCTTCATCGCCTGCGGAAAAGGTTATACACCAAAACGTCTGCGTTTTGTACGGAGCATGCTGCACGCGGACAGGCTTTGGTATCGCCGAAGATAGCCACTACCCGTCTTTTTTTGGGCGGGGAGAGGAACGCTTTGCCGTCAATGGTCCTTCCGTCATTCAAGCTTACGGTCTTGCCTTTTTTCAGACGGCCTTTCCGCCGCAACCGCCGCTACCGCAGGAATGTGTGTGTTTGTGTTTTAAATCTTCTGCACTTGGCATTCTGGACGCGCCGGCTTTTTCGAGGCGGTCGAGATAGTCTTGCCAAAGCGCGTCTTGATTGTGCGCCAGTCGGTAGAGATAGTCCCAATCGTAAAGGCCGCTGTCGTGGCCGTCTGAAAAAGTAATTTTCAATGCGTATTGACCGACGGGGTCTAAATCGGTAATGCTGACTTCGGCTTTGCCTGTTTGCAAAACATCCTGACCGGGGCCGTGTCCGCGCACTTCCGCGCTGGGCGAGTACACGCGCAGGTATTCGGCAGGAAGGCTCTTGGCACCGTCAACATAGACCAAAGTCAGTACGCGCCGTTCTTTTTGGAGGCGGATTTCTTGTGGAATTTTATCGGCTTGGGTCATGTCATGCTCCGTTCTTTTTACGCAAATAGGCAACGCGTACAGAAAAAATACCGCCAAGTACAGCAAACAGCACGATTGCGTAGAGTGAAAACCGTATCAGGCCCACTTGTGTGTCCGCCGTCAGCCCTAAGGGCAGCAACATCACGGCAACGAACAGTAAAAATGCGGCCAACATGGCGGCAATGCTGGCAAAGGCATAGCGGGTATTGGCTGCTGTTTGCGGATGTTTGGTCATATTGGATAGCTTGCCGTAGGGTGGTGAGGCGGTATTTTATCAGTTTTTTGGTGCTTCATGCCGTCTGAAAACGGCTTTATTTCCATAAATAAAGTGTAATGGCGCGCCTGTCTTCGCCTTCGGGCATTAAGCGGATGCTGCTGCCTTTGCTTCCGTTGACACGGATAATGATGCCGCCGGCCTGCCGCTCGATGATGTCGAGTTGGGTGTCGCGGTTCATGCGGTAGTTGTAGCGTTCGCATTGCTTCAAGCACCAAAAATCCTGCCAATGGATAAAATATTTTTGTCCGGATTCGATGGCCAGCGTTTCGCCGCCTTTGACGATGAAATAAGGATAATCGGGTTTTTGCGTGCTGAATGTCCATTCGGCCGTTCTGTTTTTTCCGTTTTGACGGTATTCGAACACGGCACGGTATTCGGTGTCGTATTCCAAGGGCTGTAAAGGAAACAGCGCAAATTGGCGGTCGGTCAGGAGGTGGTTTGGGTCATTATCTTTATCTAAGATTTTGACGTCTCTGATTTCTTTTGTGTCCTGATACAGTTTGAACGAACGCATTTTGACCGGGGGCGATTGTTCTGAGAACGCGATGCTGACCGGATTGCCGGTCATTTCATAATGCGGCATAGGATCAGGACGCTCGCCATGGAAAACCGGCGAAGCGAAATTGCCTTGCGGATAGGTGATGTAAGGCCGGGTTTTGCGGTTGGAGATTTCATCTGCATAAACAATGGCATGGCCATGACAGGCATCTTGATAAAACGAGCGGCTGAGGTCGGAGAGAGGGCGGTTTTTTTGGCAGAGGCTGTTGAATCTGCTGTCGCCCTGATTAATGCTCAGCGCGATTTGTTTGCCTTGCGATTCAAATGCCGCTCCGGCTTCGTCGATATTTTGATCGAGTAAGGAGAGACGGTGGTAAATCGCCGTCATCAGATTATCCAGCTGATGTTGGGCAGATAGATGGTCGTTGATTTTTTCGTTTGGCGGATGCTGGCCGGTGCTGACGTTTTCGTGCACGCCTTTATAGGCATAACCGGCTTTGCGCGTGCGGTCTGATGGGCGTGGACCCGTATAAAAGGGATTGCGTGTATTGTGTTCGTCATGGCCGTCATCAGGGTTTTGCAGCAGATAGCGGGCATGATTGCGCGCAGCGCGTTCGAGTGTAGCTGAGTGCGCCAGTGCGGGTAGATTGGCTGAGGAGCGGAGGAAGTTTAAATACGCCAAGGCGTCAAAATTGGCAACGGCAGAACGATTTTGCGGCGGTTGGGCATAGATGAGCTTGTCTTCGGAATAGCGATGTGTTTCGTAGTATTGGAATATGCCGAGGGCGATGGCAAAACCACCCAGCCAGTAAAGAATGTGTTTCATTATATGTACTGCGTTCAGACGGCCTTGAGCTACGGCTTTTCCCCTTGAAACTCATGCCGTTAAATGATTATTTTGATAGCGGCTTGACTTGGAATGCTTCAGGATGGGATTTGAAATATTCGACAGCAATAAATCCGCCGCCAATAATAATCAAGAGGGCAATGGCCATGCCGATCATCGCTAAAATGAATTTGTCCATATTTGTCCGTTTGAATGAAGGCCGTCTGAAACACTTAAAAGCGTTCAGACGGCCTTAAGTCAGGTTAATTAACGTTCGATTTGCGATACGTCGCGTACTGCGCCTTTGTCGGCGGAAGTCGCCATTGCGCCGTAGGCACGCAGGGCTGCGGAGACGTAGCGGTCGCGGTTTTCCGGTTTCCACGCTTTGCTGCCGCGCGCTTCCATTTCGGCACGGCGTGCGGCAAGCTCTTCATCGGAAATGACAAGGTGGATGCTGCGGTTTGGAATATCGATTTCGATGGTGTCGCCTTCGCGTACCAAACCGATTGCGCCGCCTTCTGCCGCTTCAGGCGAAGCGTGACCGATGGACAGGCCGGAAGTACCGCCGGAGAAGCGACCGTCGGTCAGCAGGGCGCAGGCTTTGCCCAAACCTTTGGATTTCAGGTAGGAAGTCGGGTACAGCATTTCTTGCATGCCCGGGCCGCCTTTAGGGCCTTCATAGCGGATGATGACGATATCGCCAGCCACGATTTGGTTGCCCAAAATACCTTCTACTGCGTCTTCTTGGCTTTCAAACACGCGGGCGCGGCCGGTAAATTTGAGGATACTCTCGTCCACGCCTGCGGTTTTCACTACGCAACCGCGTTCTGCGATATTACCGAACAATACTGCCAAGCCGCCGTCTTGCGAGTAGGCATGCTCAACATCGCGGATACAGCCTTTTTCGCGGTCGAGGTCGAGGGTTTTCCACATACGGTTTTGCGAGAACGCCTGAGTAGTGCGCACGCCGCCTGGAGCCGCTTTGAAACGCTCGATGGCATGGGTGTTTTCAGGGTTGGTCACGTCCCATTTTTCAATCGCGTCTTTCAGTGTCGGCGCGTGGATGGTGTACACGTCGGTGTGCAGTTTGCCTGCTTTGTCCAATTCTTTCAGGATGGCGAAAATGCCGCCGGCGCGATGCACGTCTTCCATGTAGTAGTCGTGGTTGTTTGGCGCGGTTTTGCAGATACAAGGTACAACGCGGCTCAGGCGGTCGATGTCAGCCATTTTGAAATCGACACCGGCTTCGTTGGCAACGGCCAACAGGTGCAAAATGGTATTGGTAGAGCCGCCCATGGCGATGTCCATGGTCATGGCGTTTTCAAATGCTTTTTTGTTGGCAATGCTGCGCGGCAAAACGGTTTCGTCGTCTTGCTCGTAATAGCGTTTGGTGATTTCGACAATCATGCGGCCTGCTTCTAGGAATAATTCTTTGCGGCCTACGTGGGTAGCCAGATAAGAACCATTGCCCGGCAGGGAAAGGCCGAGTGCCTCGGTCAGGCAGTTCATGGAGTTGGCGGTAAACATGCCGGAGCAGGAGCCGCAAGTCGGGCAGGCGTTTTGTTCGACTTCTTCGACTTGTTTGTCGCTGATATTGTCGTCTGCCGATTCGATCATGGCATCAATCAAGTCCAAACGGCGTTCGGGTTGAATGTTGGCTACACCGATAACTTTACCGGCTTCCATCGGGCCGCCGGAAACGAAGATGGTCGGAATATTCAGGCGCATGGCGGCAATCAGCATGCCCGGAGTGATTTTGTCGCAGTTGGAAATGCACACCAGCGCATCGGCGCAGTGGGCGTTGACCATGTATTCGATGGAGTCGGCAATCAGGTCGCGGCTAGGCAGGGAGTAGAGCATACCGCTGTGGCCCATGGCGATACCGTCGTCAATGGCAATGGTGTTGAATTCTTTGGCAATGCCGCCAGCTTTTTCGATTTCACGGGCAACCAGTTGGCCCATGTTGTGCAGGTGCACATGGCCTGGGACGAATTGGGTGAAGGAGTTGGCAATGGCGATAATCGGTTTGCCGAAGTCGGTTTCCATGACGCCGGTCGCACGCCACAATGCGCGCGCGCCTGCCATATTGCGGCCGTGGGTAGAGGTTTTGGAGCGGTATTCAGGCATTTTTGTTCCTTTGTTTTATGCTGAGGCCGTCTGAAATAGGCTGGTTAATTGGCGGCCCGTTGTAGAAATAACTCGGTATTTTATACCAATTACGAGCGATGAAGCACGCTATTTTGTAATAAAACTAAACTGTATTTGCTTCACCTGAATTTGCTGCTCATTATTTCAGACGGCCTGAAGTTTTCTTAAGATGAAACGCTGTCTTTCTCAGTTGCAAAAGATGTTGGCATCAAAAAGTGATATGATAGGGAACTTCTCACATTTCTAAGGATAAGACGATGAAAAAAATCATGTTTGCATTGTGTTCGGCCATGTTGGCTTCTGCTGCGTCTGCCGCTGTTTATAAAGTGGACGAATTTCATACCAATGCCCGCTTTGCCATCGACCATTTCAACACCAGCACCAACGTCGGCGGTATTTATGGTTTGACCGGCAATTTGGAATTTGACCGTGCCAAACGCCAAGGCTCTATCGATATCGTATTGCCTTTGTCTAAACTGCAAACCGGTTCGGACCACTTTACCCAACACTTGAAATCTGCCGATATTTTCAATGCAGACAAATACCCTGAAATCCGTTTTGTCTCCACCAAATTCAATTTCAACGGCAAAAAACTGTTGTCTGTTGACGGCAACCTGACCATGAACGGCAAAACTGCGCCGGTGAAACTCAAAGCCGATAAATTCAACTGCTACCAAAGCCCGATGGCAAAAGCAGAAGTGTGCGGCGGCGACTTCAGCACCACCATCGACCGTACCAAATGGGGCTTGGATTATTTGGTAAGCGCCGGTATGAGCAAAAAAGTGAACATCAATATCCAAATCGAAGCAGTGAAACAATAATCCTGCTTGATTTCAAAATAAAGGCCGTCTGAACAGGTAAGGCAGAAATCGTTGATTTCGTTTATCCCTGTTCAGACGGCCTTATGATTAAAGATGTTTAGGATTCTTTATTTTTATCGGCTTTGGCTGCCCAATAAGTTGCCAGAAGCGAGCCGGAGATATTGTGCCACACGCTGAACAATGCGCTGGGAACGGCAACAATCGGTGCGGCGGCAAAGTGCGCGGCGGCAAGGGCGGCGCCTAAGCCTGAGTTTTGCATACCGACTTCGATGGCCAGCGTTTTTTGTGCATCATAAGGCAGGCCGGTCCATTTGGCGGCAAAGAAGCCGAGCAGATAGCCGATGCCGTTGTGGAGTACGACAACTGCGAAAATCAGCAGGCCGCTTTCAATAATCTTGCCTTTGCTGGCGCCGACTACCGCGCCGATAATCAGCACGATGGCGGCAACAGAAACCAGCGGCAGCGCATCGGTCAGTTTTTCAGTTTTGTTGCCCAATACCTTATGGACAATCAAGCCCAAAACGATGGGGAGCAAAACCATTTTGACGATGGACATCAACATGCCACCTGCTTGGATTTCCAGCATTTCACCGGCAAGCATCAGGAAGATGGCAGGGGTCAGCAATGGGGAAATCAGGGTGGAAACCGACGTAACGGCAACCGATAAAGCTACATTGCCGCGCGCCAAATAGGTTATCACATTGGAAGCCGTACCGCCCGGGCAGCAGCCGACCAAAATCACACCGACCGCGATTTCGGCAGGCAGGTTCAACAGTTTTGCCAGCAGATAGGCAGTTGTAGGCATGATGGCGAATTGGGCAATCACGCCGATAATGACGGCTTTGGGATGTTTGAACAAAATGTCAAAGTCGGAGGGTTTGAGGGTCAAGCCCATGCCGAACATGATGACGCCCAGTAGCCAAGGAATGTAAGGGCCGACCCATTTGAAGGTGTCGGGTGCGAAAAAAGCGATGCCGGCAAAGAGTGCGGCCCAGAGGGAAAAGGTCTTTCCGATAAAATTACTGATTTTGTTGAGAGTATTCATGATGATATGTTGTGAAGTTGTTTTTAAGGGAAACTAAGGATACACGCCTTAACCTTAATTTGCAAAATGGATTAAAATAAATAAGGCCGTCTGAAAATAAGGATTGATTTTCAGACGGCCTGTGATTTGTATTTGCTATATAGACGGCATTATTCTTTTGATAAAATATTGCGCAGCCATCGGGCGGCAGGTGCGATTTCTCCGGCAAGCATGCCGGTTTCGATTTTGTCGCTGTGTTTGATGACATCGGCCGCTGCACCATGCAGCCATACGCCGGCGCAGGCGGCTTGGAATACCGGAATGCCTTGTGCCAGCAGGCTGCCGATGATGCCGCTCAAGACATCGCCGCTGCCTGCAGTGGCCAAACCGGCATTGCCGCTGGTGTTGGTATAGACTATGCCGTCTGCCGTGGCTACTAATGTGTGATGGCCTTTCAGCACGACGGTCGCGCCATATTTACGGCTGATTTCGGTTACGGCGTTTTGCCTGTCGGCTTGAACTGATTGGGTATCGGTGCCGAGTAGGCGGGCGGCTTCGGCCGGATGAGGTGTCAGGACGATATGTTTGTACGATTTGAGGCGTTCGGCTAATTTGGAAGAACGGGCAAGCAGTGTCAAAGCATCTGCATCGAGTAATAAAGGCTGGTCATGGTGTGTAGACAGGATATGGTGCAGCAGCTGCTCTGATAATCCGTCTAAACCAAAGCCGCAGCCGATTACGCGTGCGCTGACATCGTTGCGTTCCATCAGTTGGGTTGCAGTGGCGAGCATAATTTCAGGGCGTTCGGGAATGATGGCAAAAGGCAGCGTGGCTTGGTTGAAGCCCGCCCAAACTTTGCCGCACCCTTGATACATCGCGGCTGTGGCTGCCAAAACTACCGCACCGCTCATTCCTGTTGCGCCGCCGATAATGGCAAGCGTGCCGTATGTGCCTTTGTGTGATTCTTGGGCGCGGGGGCGGAATACGTCGGGAAATGCTAAGGCCGTCTGAAAAGCTTGAAGCGATTCGGGAAGCGTGTAGATGGACTGCATGGCGTAACCTTCCAAGATAAGAAATTTAATTTTAAATCAGAAAGTAAAAGGTAATGAAGCAAAAAATAAAAGTTTGGGACGCACCTACACGCCTGTTCCATTGGCTCTTGGTGTTATTGATGGGATTCATGTGGTACAGCGCAACCCAAGGCGGCGATATGCTGGTATGGCACTTGCGCGGCGGCTTGTTGATGCTGGCCTTGGTGGTTTTCCGCTTGTGTTGGGGGATTTGGGGCAGCGATACGGCAAAATTCAGCCGATTTGTGCGTCCGTTTTCCGAAATCCGTCGCTATACGCAAGGCCAAATGTCTGAAGACGAATTGGTCGGCCACAATCCTTTGGGCGCGCTGATGGTCATCGCCTTATTGGTCGCCTTGGTTTTTCAGACGGCCACAGGCTTATTTGCCGCCGATGAAAATACGTTTACCAATTCCGGCTTTTTAAATCATTTGGTCAGCGAACACGCCGGTACGCTGGCGCGAAAAATCCATGTCAATTTCTTTAATATTTTGGCCGTGTTGGCGGCTGTACATATCGCAGCCGTTTTGCTGTATCGCTTTGTGAAAAAACAGGATTTGATTACGCCGATGATTAACGGCTTTAAAACCATTGATGCTAAGCAGCCTAAATTGGCCGGAATGGGACAACTGCTTGCCGCTTTGTCGGTAGCGATTGCGTTAGTGTGTGCAGTATGGATGTTGCGCGGCTGATGTTTTAAAACGGATACCAAAAACAAACCGACCCCGATAGCCGAAATGGCTGTTGGGGTCGGTCTCTTTTTAGGGTTTAAAAGATGATGTTCAGACGGCCTTAACGCAGCGCAAGATGCTGTGGCCGCGGCCGATGCCGTCTGAAATTTCCGCTACTTTCAATCCGGCTTTTTCAACGCAACGGATCAGGTCTTCAGAATGGAAGATTTTGCTGTTGCCATTGGCCATGGCAGTGAAATACAGGCTGGTCATGGTCAGGCAGTAGGCGGCGGTTTCATAGCGTTGTCTGTCCCAGAAAGGCTCCATGATGTAGAGGCTGGTGTTTTCGCTCATAGAAGCAGCGGCGCGTTGAAGAATGCTGGTAGCTTGTTCTTCGGTAAAACAGTCTAGGAATTGGCTCATCCAGATCGCGTCAAAACCGGTTGGGAACGGAATCTCAGGATCAAGCAGGTTGGCCGGATGGGCGTGGATACGGTCCGCGCCGTTTTTGCCTTTGGTCGCTTCGCGCATCAAGCCGATTTGTTGCGGCAGATCCATGATGGTTACTTCGACTTCGGCATTGTGGTTGACGCATTGCTCCGCCCAGCGGCCGGTATTGCCGCCGACATCAAGCAGTTTTTTAACCGGTTTGGCGAACACGGTGTTCAGTGCTTCGGCGAAGGAGTTATCGGAATAATAATGGTCGAATGCAAACCATTTTTCCTGCGCGATGCTTGGCAATGAAGACAAGCCTTCGTAAATGGTCGGCCAGTCGCCGAATACTTTCAGGCCTTCGGGTTTGCCCGTTTGCAGGGTTTTTTCCAAGTCAAACATGCCTTGGTAGCAGATTTCTTGCGTGAAATCCATATTGACGCGGGCCATTTTGTCTTTGAGGACAAACCAACCGGCCTTGCTGATGAAATAGCGGTTGTCGCGAGTCAAGACAGTGCCGATAGACAGTGAAGCTTCCAGCAGGACTTGTGCCGCGTAGTTGCTGATTTTCGCTTTTTCAGCAATTTCGGCTTGAGTGAGGCCGTCTGGATGGTCGTTCAGCAAGTCCAGAATGCCAAATTTCACCATCAGGCGGGAAACTTGGAACACAATCGGTGCAAAAGCGATTTCTTGAGCCAGACGTTGAGCCTCGCCTGCGGACTGGTGTTCGTAAGAATAGCGTTGTTCTAGGGCAGGGAAGAGTTGCATATTGTTGGTTTTCCACTAAAAAGTTAATAAGTATATTCAGACGGCCTCAAACACAATCCGTCCTGATGCACACGGATGCTCTCCGTTGTTGATTTTAAAACTCAGTTTATTTTTACCTTCATCGTATTTCAGCTCCACCGACACTTCATCGTGAGGACGGATAAACTGCTGATATTTTAGATTTTCGATGCGGATAACGCGCTGTTTACTCCATGGCTTGGGCGCGATCAGGTTGCGCACCCACTGCAGCTCGACCACGCCGGGAACCAGCGGGAAGGTGGCAAAATGGCCGCCGAAATAAACCAAATCCAAAGGCACGCGCCCGATAAAGGTTTCGGTATTGGTTTCATCGTCAGATGATGTTTTTGACCAAACGGGCGATGTCTGGGCGACGGTAAAGGCCGTCTGAAAATCCGCCGCAGCGATTTTGGCTTGGGCGTTGCGTGGCAGGCTGTCGGTAAAACGCCAGTAACGCGGCAGGGCGATGGTGTCCTGCGTGGCGGCCAGATGGCGTTTGAGCGTATCGGCAACCGCAGCGCGGCCTTTCTCACGCAAGGCGGCGATACCGTCTGCGTTCAATGCCGCCCATATGGCAATGCGTTGGTGTTGCGGATGACGGCCGCAGTGGGCGTCGGCAATCCAAGGGTGTTGTAAAAGTTCGTGTTCGATTTGGGTCAGCGACACGCGTTTGTCCTCAAATTTAATAATGCGGTCTTGGCGACCGAGTAACAGAAAACCGTCATCTTGCGGCTCGATCAAATCGGCGGTTTGGCGGCGTTCGGGCGACCAAGGCGAAGAAGCCCACAGTGCGCCTTCTTCGTTTTGCCCGATTTCTACTCCATTGAAAGGCTGCCATTCTTGGCGTTCGCAACGTGAGGCAATCACGCCGGTTTCGGTACTGCCATAAACTTCAAACGGGCGGACGGCAGCCTGTTGCAGCAAATCCGCCGTGGCAGAAGGAAGCGCGCCGCCGGCCGAGACAATGCCTGCAATTTTATGGCCGATACTTTGCCAGTTGCGGTTTTCACCCAAGCGGTTGAGTACGGCCGGACTGGCAATCCAAACTACTTTATCGTGTGCGGCCGTGCTGGAAAGCAGGTTTTCCGGATAAACCGCCTGCTGTCGTTCCATAGTCCAACCCATTGTCAGCGCGAGTGCGAAGCGGAATGTGAAGCCGTAAAGATGTTGCGTAATCACGCTGCCGATCACGGTTTCACCGTGTTGTCCAAATGGCAGCGTATTTGCCAAAGTCAGGGCTTCTGCCTGCATTTGTGCGGCGGTTTTCACAATAATTTGCGCTTCACCGCTGGAACCTGATGTTTTCAGCCATGCTTCGGCATGGTCGGGAATCAGATGGTTTTCAGGATAGGTGCTCAGTCCTTCCGATTCTGTTTGAGTCAATACATCAGGCAAGTACCAGACGTTCAGGCCGTCTGAAGACAGCTTTTTATCTGTTGAATCTGTTAAAAACACTTCTGCCGTTTTGCCCCACTCCAAATTGTCTTGCGCCAAATTGGGCAGCAATAAAACCTTCCCGCCAGAATGCCACACTGCCAGCACAGCACAGGCAAACAGTGCGGCATCATCAAACCACAACGCGGCCGTTTGCACGCCTGCCTGTTTCAGACGGCCTGACAGATGAAAAACCGCACGGTTGAAATCAGCACGCGTCCAATTCGGATGGGCGGCGATGAGATCAGTGGGAGCATGGGCAGGGGATAGGATTTGGGTTACATTCATGAGTATAGTTTAAAAAATCCGTAAGAATACAGCTTATATGTAACATATCACTGATAAAAATCACTTCTAAGCTGAGTAATAGTAATGGTATGTAATATGGAAAAGTGCCAGAAATTATTATGACTGATTTCTTTAAGAAGCGAGATAAGCCAGTAATTGTATAATCTCTTTTCATTTCAAGCATTGCCGATAAATAATCTGTTCTTGAATGATTTTCTGTATCTGTTACTATGGCGGAATATCTTTTTTCAAATTCTTCTAAAAGCTTTTTGTTTTCCTCATCAGTATTTTGAGAGTCTGTAATTGATCTATTTAGTTCTCGATTTAACTCTTTTAATTTATCTCCGCACTGAGTTAATCCTTCTGCTCTAACTTCATATTTGGCTGTTCCGATGACCACAGAATAAACAAGAACGGATACTGCTAAAAAAATTGACATCATGTTTAAGACATTTGATTTGAAAGCTAAAGATATTCCAGAATTTTGCATTAGAGGAATAAAAATAAGCCCTAACGATAAAGTAATATTTGTAAAAAATGCAAATTTCCCCTGTCTGGATAGACGAATTGCAGCATTGTATCGACATTTGGCAGTTGCCCTGACGCTCATTTGGAACTTTTCGATTGCATTCTTTTTAGGTCTATTAATTTCTCCTTTGGAGAAGAACCAGTCAATTAAATTTTTGAAGCTCATTTTTAAATTAGGCCTAGGTAGGTAAGATTTGAATTAAAAGGTAATTTTCAAGAAATTTTGTATTTTCAGTCTTTGTACAACAACTTATTTTAGATTGTCGTCATTCCCGCGCAGGCGGGAATCCATTGTCGGGTTTGACTTATTGAATTAAATCAGATGTTTCTTACTATCAATGATGGATTTCCGCCTGCGCGGGAATGACGACAGAAAAGGTAATACGATTTTGTGGATCGGTAGATATATTTTCAGACGACCTACACCTTTAATACGGCTTTCCGATATACCCACTCTCCAGCAAATAAGATTCCCATTAACACATAAGACACGATGCCTGTATAAGCCGCCCACCAATCGTAATATTGTAAGCCTGCCAAAATGGCGGCGGTTGCGCCGTTGAAGACAAAGAAGGCGCACCAGATTTGCGTAACGCGCCGAGTGTGGTGCACACCTTTGGGCGGCAGGTCGGGGTGTTGCAGTCGGGCGAGGCGTTCGATAACGGTTTGTTTGGCAAATAGGCTGCCACCGAAAACGGCAAGCATCAGCGCGTTGACGGCGACGGGATACCAATACATCGAGTCAGGCCGTCTGAAAACCAGTACCGCTGCAAAAAAAGCGGCAAGGATAATCGCCGTAATGCGTTGGGCTGTGGTTTGCGGCATGGCGGCGCGTATCAGCCATAACACACACATAACCGCTGCAAGCCAGAAAAATGCGCCGTTTTCCCTGCCGTAATACCATAGAAGCGGATAGGCGAGGCTGGCGAGGGTAAGCAGGAGTTTTCCTAATATTTTCATGGTGCAATTGATTCTCAGACGGCCTTGCCGATTGACAAGGCCGTCTGAAAATATGCTGATTCAAAGCGGAATCAGGAATCTTGTTGTACTTTCAAAACTGCTTGAACCACGTCTTCTACGGTACGCACATTGCGGAAGTCTTCGGCTTGCAGTTTGCGGCCGGTTTCGCGTTTGATGTGGTCGATAAGGTCGATGGCGTCGATGCTGTCGATTTCCAAATCTTCGTAGAGGTTGGTTTCGGGTTTGATGCGTTCCGGTTCGATTTCAAACAGGTTAACCAGTGCATCGGTCAGCAGGGTGCGTACTTCTTGTTCGGTCATCTTCTCTCTCCCTTATGCTTGGCGGCTCTTGACGAACTCAGCCAGAGTTTTGACGTTGGCGAAGTTTTCGCGCAGGTTGTCGTTTTCGCCGTCGAGCTGGAAGCCAAAGGTTTTTTGTACGGCCAAACCAAGTTCCAATGCATCAACCGAATCCAGACCCAGGCCGTCGTCGCCGAAAAGCGGATCTTCGCTGCCGATGTCGGCAACGGTAATGTCTTCCAAGCCCAAGCTGTCGATGATTAATTGTTTGATTTGGTTTTCTAAATTGCTCATGTGGTTTTCCTTGTGAAATAGTCTTGCAGGTATTCGTTTAAACGGCGTGCGGCGATGGGCAGGGGTTTTTCTGCCAGCCATTCTTCCGGCAGGATGTCGTCGCCGACGGTAATTTCATAATGAATTTTTTGTGGCGGGATTTTGTACCACGGTTGCCCCTTTTTAAAATTAGGCGGCGTCATTTTGATGCACACGGGCGTAATGACTGATGCGCTGCGCAAACCGAGCGATACGGCGCCACGGTGCATTTTAACCTGTCCGTCCCAACCTGTGCGCGTGCCTTCAGGGAAAATCAGCAGACTTTGCCCGCTTTTGAACACGGCGTCGATTTCTTCCAGCATTTCCATGCTTTCATCGTTGGGGATGTAACCTGAAGCGATAATCTGGCTTTTCATGCTGGGGTTGTGCAACAGGTCTTTTTTAACCAGTACGTTCGGCTCTGAATAATGGCTGATCAGCAAGACGACATCCAAAAGCGAGGGATGGTTGGCAAGAATGAGCTGGCCGGGCCTGCCGAGTTTTTCCAAGCCGTTGAAGCGGACGCTCAATACGCCCGACCATTGCAGGTAGCCGACGAAGAAACGCCAAACTTTGCCTATCATGCGTCTTGCTTCAAGTTGACGTTTGATGTCGCCTTTGGTCGATTTGAGCGTATAGGGCAAAAGTGCGATTTTGAACAATACGCCTGCAACGCCGAAAAGGATGAAGCCGAAGAGTGTGGCAAAAAAGCGACGGAAATAGTCTAAAGTCTTCATGCGTTTTTCTGCCAGTGCCAGTTTCTACCGGCATAGTGTTGCGTGTGTTGTCGGCCGTCTGAAAGCAGGAAGCGTATCCACTCTAAGCTGCTCCAATAGGGCTCGACTGTTGTATCGTTAGGGTTTTCAGACGGCCTTGCGGATGTGGTTTCCAAGCTTAGGGTATAGTCTTCGCCCTTTGTGATGACCAGTGCCAATGCATAGGCAAACGGCGCACGTGTAGCCAAGACAGGATAGTCCTCGGACAACGGATCATCGGCGACAATCACTAGAACAGACGGCGCGCCGTCTTGTAAGAGCGCGAATGCCTCGGTCAGCGCGGTTTCAAAGGAATCGGCGGCAACGGCCAACGCGGTATGCTCGCTCATGTCTTTGCGCAACATCGACCATTGCCCAATCGTCGCGTTGTGAACGGACAGGCCGAATGAGGTCGGCGAGACGGTATGCGTGTTCAAAAGCTCTTGCCATAATTCAAAGCTGCGGTTGCTTTCGCCGTCGTGCGAAACGTACACTGGGACGCTTTCAGGATATTGGTCGGCCAGATTCCATGCAGCATCACAAACCAAGCGCGCCGCTTTTCCCAAGCGGCGGCGTTGCATAGGCGGCAAAAAGGAGAGTGCGGGTTTGCATTCCGGCAGGGAAGCGGTATCGAGTTTTCCCTGAGCCCAGTCCTGCCATTGCTCCGGCGTACTGATTTTGCTGGAGGAGGCCTGCCATGCGGCGATATTGAAGCTGAAACGGCAAACGTTTTGAGGCATGATGTCTTTCAATGTTTTACATTTTCATACATTGTAATGAAATGGGTTAGTAAAAGCTAGGCTCTGTTATAATGCATATTGTAACGTAATTTATTCCCGGATGACATTTTATGCCTTCAATACCGAGTGCCCCGATTTATGATGTGGCTTCGCTGCTTCCGCACAGCGGACATATGGTGCTTATCGACTGTGTGAAAGAATTTGGCGATGACTACACGGTTTGCCGTGCGCCGGTTGGCGACAAGCATATTTTGCTGCAGGACGGCGTGTTGCCGTCTATGGCTTATATGGAATTGATGGCGCAGGGCATAGGCGCGTTTGCAGGCATTGAGGCTTTAAAGGCCGGAGAGCCTGTACGCTTGGGTTTTTTATTGGGAACGCGTAAGCTGGATTTGTTTGCCGATTCCGTGCCTGTCGGTACTGAGCTGGAAGTCAGGGCGCATGTGTCCATTCAGGATTTGGGCGGCATGGGCGTATTTGATTGCGAGTTGCGCTGGACGGATGCACCGGAAGATGTGAAGCATCTGTTGCCGCCAGACGGTTTGCTGGCAAAAGCTTCTTTAAATGTGTACAGTCCGAAAGACGGTCAAATCATTTAAACCGTTTACAAGGCCGTCTGAAAAGACAAAGATTCAGACGGCCTGTCAATATAGTGAGAAAACGTATGAGTGAAACTATTTTAATTACAGGGTCTAATCGCGGTATCGGCAAAGCCGTCGCGCTTGGTTTGGCGCAAGACGGCTTTGATATTGTCGTCCACTACCGCAGCCGCCGCGATGAAGCGGAAGCTGCCGCGGAAGAAATCCGTACATTGGGTAGAAATGCGCGCGTGTTGCAGTTCGACGTGTCCGATCGCGAAGCCTGCCGTGAAATTTTGACTGCCGACATTGAGGCAAACGGCACATATTACGGCGTGGTACTGAATGCCGGCCTGACGCGCGACAATGCGTTTCCTGCGTTTACAGATGATGATTGGGACTTGGTGCTGCGTACCAATTTGGACGGTTTTTATAATGTGTTACACCCTTTGACCATGCCGATGATCCGCCGCCGCAAAGCAGGACGGATTGTGTGCATGGCATCGGTGTCCGGTTTGACGGGCAACCGCGGTCAGGTCAATTACAGCGCGTCCAAAGCGGGCTTGATCGGCGCGGCAAAAGCCTTGGCGGTTGAGTTGGCAAAACGCAAAATTACCGTCAACTGTGTGGCGCCGGGCCTTATCGATACCGATATTATCGATGAGAACGTGCCTGTCGAAGAAATCTTAAAGGCCGTCCCTGCTGCGCGTATGGGATTGCCCGAGGAAGTGGCGCATGCGGTGCGCTTTTTAATGGATGAAAAAGCGGCGTACATTACGCGCCAAGTGATTGCTGTGAACGGAGGTTTGTGTTGAATACCAGAAGAGTCGTAGTAACAGGTATCGGCGGTATTACCGCCTTCGGCCGTGATTGGCAAAGTATTCAGACGGCCTTTAAAGCCGAAAAAAACGCAGTCAGACATATGGACTGGAGCGAACGCTTTCCTGAATTGGAAGCGCAACTGGGTGCGCCGATCGAAGGCTATTCTCCTCCTGAACATTGGACGCGCAAGCAGCTCAGAAGCATGGGGCGCGTATCGCATTTGTGTGTTGATGCGGCAGAACAAGCTTTGACGGATGCGGGCTTGCTGGGCGATGAAAGCATTACCGACGGCCGTATGGGTGTGGCGTGCGGTTCGTCTGTCGGCAGTACCAAAGACATCGGCGATATGGGTGAACTTTTGCTCACCGGCACATCGCGCAATTTCAACGCCAATACTTATGTGCGCATGATGCCGCATACGACTGCCGCCAATATCGGCATTTTCTTCGGCTTGAAAGGCCGAATTATTCCGACTTCGAGCGCGTGTTCTTCGGGCAGCCAAGGCATTGGTTATGCTTACGAAGCGATTAAATACGGCCTGATTGATATGATGCTGGCTGGTGGCGGCGAAGAATTTTGTCCGTCTGAAGTGTATGTATTCGACTCGCTTTATGCCGCCAGCCGCCGTAACGGCGAACCTGAGCTGACGCCGCGCCCTTACGACAACGCTCGAGACGGCTTAGTCATCGGCGAAGGCGCAGGCATATTTGTATTGGAAGAGTTGGAACACGCCCGTGCGCGCGGTGCGAAAATCTATGCCGAGCTTGTCGGCTATGGAGCCAACAGCGACGGCAGCCATGTTACCCAGCCGCAAAAAGAAACCATGCAGAAATGTATGGAGCTTGCGCTGAAAGATGCCGGTATTACGCCTGATAAAGTCGGCTATGTCAGCGGCCACGGTACGGCGACCGAAAAAGGCGATATTGCCGAAACATTGGCGACTGAGGCAGTGTTTGGTTTTGTGCCGATGAGTTCGCAAAAAAGCTATCTCGGCCATACACTCGGCGCGTGCGGCGCATTGGAAGCCTGGTTTACCATCGAAATGATGAACAACGGCTGGTTTGCGCCGACCGTCAATTTGGAAAACATCGATCCGCGTTGCGGCAAGGTAGATTACATCCAAACAGGCGGACGTGAGATTCAAACCGATTATGTGGTCAGCAATAACTTTGCCTTTGGCGGCGTCAATACATCGCTGGTGTTCAAACGTTGGCAAGAATAATCATTGCTTGATGTTATGATTAAAGGCCGTCTGAAACTTATCTGGAGTTTCAGACGGCCTTTATTTTATTTAGAGCTTGAGATGCTTGCGAATTTTATTCGTTTGTTTTCTTCTGATTTAAATCCACCAGCCTTGTTCCGGCCAAGAAGTCGTAGAGGAACTGGCGGTCGGGATGGAACAGGGCGAAGCCCCATGGCAGGATGAGCCAAATGAGCGCGGCGCCGAATGCGCCTTTGGGTGGTATATTGAGCAGATGGCGCAATCCGGCGTAGGCAAACAGGGGAATAAAGACAATAAAAATGCTGGCCCAAATAAAGCGTAGGCGCAGCTGCGGCAGGGGCGGCTGGGTATCGTTTTTATCGGCTAAGCCGATTTTCCATGTCTGCATGGCGAGGGTTTGGCCTTTTTTGTGCCAGTTGGTGCGGAAGTAGAGCCACCATGCGTAGAACAGAATCAGACAGGTTGCCAGCATGGACAGGCGCGTGGAAACAGGATTGAGAAAGATGGCGACAATACCGGCTGCAAGGGCGGCAATGCTGGTAACGGCGCCGGTCAGGAGAAGTTCGTAAACCAGTGCGGCGAGGCGGCGTTTGAGTGGGGCGGTAGGAAGACGGGTCATAATGCGATGGAAACGGAAATGGGTTTGATGGAAATAAAAACAGGCCGTCTGAAACGGGATAGGATGTTCAGACGGCCTGTTACTGTCGAGATTAGCGATGTGGACGTTTTTGACCGCGTGCCTGTTGGGCAGCCATTTGGTTCATTTCCTGACGGGTCGGACGTTTTTTGAAGATGGCGTGCGCTTCGTCAACGGAACATTTTTGTGACAGGCAAACCAAGGTAATCGCGTCTTTTTGATGTTGACCGCCGCTGTGGTACATGCGGCGCAGGTTGGCTTCGTTGATACGGCCTTTTTCCGGATCGATGTCGAATTTTTTCAGGCGCTCGAGGAATTGGCGTTGCTGACGGCGTGAAGTCCAAACGAAACCGCCTGCGGCAGCGGCCACGATGATGACGGCCAACAGGATGGCAAGCGGCCATGAATCGACGATCAGAACGATGATGAGGCTTAATACGGCAGTGGTCAGCAGGACCAGACCGCCGATGCGAAGTTTGGTTTTATTATCCATATGGTTGGTGTTTCCTTGTTTTTTGCTGGAAGAGGCCGTCTGAAATGCGAGGTTCAGACGGCCTGAATTTGAGTTTACGCTATTTTACAGTATTTTCTGTTTTTGGGGCGTATTACGTGCAAGTTTCTTGATACGTGGCAACGGTTTCAAGCGGCCAGCGAGGTAACGAGTTGTTTGAACTCAGTCCATGCATCGCCTTCTTCCGCGCCTTTGATGATGCGGTCGATTTTGGCGCAGGTTTTGAGTGCGTCGAGCAGGCGGTTGATGGAAATGCGTTTGGCCGCCATCGGTGCAAGGGTCTGCTTGTCGCCCCATAAGCGCAGGCTGTTGCGCAGGCTTTGGATGTTTTGGCCCTGCTTGAGTGCGGCAGTCAGGTGGATTAGGGTGCGGATGTCTTCGGCAACCGCCCACAACAGCAAAACCGGCTCTTCGCCTTCTTCTTCCAAACCGTCCAGCAAACGGGAAACGCGCAGGGCATCGCCTTTCATCCATGCGCCTGCCAGTTGGAATACGTCGAAGCGGGCGACGGTGGCAACTGCGGCTTCTGCGTCGGTAATATTGATTAAATGGCCTTGTGGATGGAGCAGGGCGAGTTTTTCGATTTCCTGACGGGCGGCCAAAAGATTGCCTTCGACGCGCTCGGCAAAAAGGGCGAGTGCTTCAGGTTCGATATCCAAACCCTGCTGTTTCAGACGGCCCTGTATCCATTGCGGCAAAGCATGTGGCGCAACGGCTTTTGCTTCTAAGACGATGCCTTTGCCCGCCAATGCGGAAAACCATTTGGACTGGATTTGCGTTTTTTCAAGCTTGGGCAGGAGGATGAGCGTAACCGTATCTTCGGGCAGGCGTTCGGCGAAGGCTTGCAGGGCATCGCCTCCGTTTTTACCGGGTTTGCCGTTGGGAATGTGGATTTCCAGTAGTTTCAAATCGGCAAACAAACCTGCGCTGCCGGCACTGTGCAACAGCTCGTTCCAGTCAAAATTGTTTTCGGCGGTATAAACTTCGCGGTTGAGATAACCTTGTTTTTTTGCGGCTGCGCGCAGCGTATCCAAAGCCTCGATGCGCAACAAATCCTCTTCGCCGTGGATGATGTACAACGGTTTGAGCGGCGTATCAGGGCGCAGGCTCTCAATGGGCGCGGCAGCCATTATTGTGCCTTCAGGAAAGTCAGGCGGCGGACGATTTGATCTGCAGCGTCGATGCGCATTTCAGACCAAATGGTTTCTTCCTCTTCCTGTTTACCCAAAACTTCGCTGTCGGCGTAGTCCATGGTGCGGTGAACCTTGACTTCCATCGGTTCGCCAACCGGCTCGCCGTTGCGGAAGGCTTGGGCTTTGACGGTCATGGCCAGCAGGTATTCGTTGATTGCGGCGGCGCGGGTAATGGTGTAGATGTCGCGGCGTTTTTGAAAGTCGACAACGCGCAGGGTGATTTGTGATTCGGCTTCGCTAACCGGATGACCGTCGGCACGGCGTAAGGCATTTTCCAGCGCTTTTTGCATGACGGCTCCGCCTTCTACATGCCAGTTTTGATAAGGCAGCGGCTGCGAAGTCACGCCTGTGCCTTTCAGGTGGAAACCGCAAGAGGCAAGCAATAGGGCGAGTGCAGGCAATAGGATTTTTTTCATTGGATATTCCTTCGTTGAAACCGGTTACGGTATCGTCGGATTATAACGAATAATGTTTAGGCCGTCTGAAACCGTAAACGGAAAGTATTTCAGACGGCCTTGTCTTTGATGGTGCAAATCTTATTTTTCCAACCAAATCAGGCTGACCATGCGGCCGGTTTGTCCGTCGCGGCGGTAGGAGAAGAAAGTATCGCGTTCCAAGACGGTGCAATGGGTGCCGCCATAAATCATGTTCACGCCCTCGCGGTGCAGAACCATGCGCGCCAAAGCGTAAATGTCGGCAAGATATTTGCCGCCGCCAATGTCTTCAAACGCATCGACAGCTTCCGGCATAGGTGTGCAAAACGCATCAAATACATCTTGCCCCACCTCAAACGCATCAGGGCCGATGGCAGGGGCGAGATAGGCCATGATTTCCAGCGGCTCGACATTCATTGCCGCAATGGTATTTTGCAAAACGCCACCGGCCAAACCGCGCCAGCCTGCATGAGCCGCCGCAACGACTATCCCTGCTTTGTCGCAAAACAAGACAGGCAGGCAATCGGCAGTCATCGAAGCGCAGGCGACCGTACCCGTCGTATCAACCGAGGCATCGGCGTTGGGCGTATTGCCTAACGCTTCGGCTGCGTTCACAACAATGGTGCTGTGGATTTGATTAAGGTAGGCAACGGGCAGGCCAACTTGTTCCTGTACGATTTCACGGTTGCGGAGCACGGCTTCCAAATTGTCGCCGACGTGTGAGCCGACATTCAGGCTGTGGTACACACCTTCGCTGACACCGCCGTTGCGCGTGGTAATAAGCGTTTTAACATTGGCAGGGGCAGGCCAGTCGGCAGTCAAAAAATTCTTGCCTTGCGAGGCAAGGTTTAGGGTATCTGTGATGGTTTTCATAATCTTTGAATCGCTGAATATTGGAACGGATTGATTTCAGACGGCCTCAAATAATATTTTAGGCCGTCTGAAAAATGGGTTTAATCCCTTACATAAACGACTTCGACATCGTAGTCGTCTTCATTCCAATCATCGTCATCGTCCATGCCGAATTTCTCTTGCCATTCTTCCTCGTTGCTTAGGGACGAATCCAAACCGGCTTCCAGACGCAGGACGGAAAGCAGGTGGTACATATCGTCAGGCATAGGCGCTTCAAAGGAAACGGTTTCGCCAGTTTTCGGGTGTACAAAGCTCAAGCGGTAGGCATGCAGGGCTTGGCGCGCGCCGAGGGCTTTGATGGCTTCTTTAACCGCGTCGCTGCATGGGTGGCGCAGGTTGCCGTAAACAGGGTCGGCGGCCAGCGGATGGTTGGCTTCGCGCATATGAACGCGGATTTGGTGCGTGCGGCCGGTTTCGAGCGAGCATTCGATGTAGCTGTGCGCCAGATAACGTTCCAACACTTTAACGTGGGTAATGGCAGGTTTGCCGCCGAATTTGACGACTGCCATTTTCAGGCGGTTGTGCGGATCGCGGCCGATTTGGGTTTCGATTTTGCCGTTGAAAGGAACAATGCCGTTGGCGACTGCGCGGTAAATGCGTTTGACTGTGCGCTCTTGAAGCTGCTGAACCAATGAGTTTTGCGCCGGCAGGGTTTTAGCGACCACCATCAGACCGCTGGTTTCTTTGTCCAAACGGTGTACGATGCCCGCACGCGGCACTTGGCTTAATTCGGGACAGTGCGCCAACAGGCCGTTGAGCAGGGTGCCGCTCCAGTTGCCTGCGGCAGGATGGACGACCAATCCGGCCGGTTTGTTGATGACGATGACAGTATCGTCTTCATAAATAATGTCCAAATCCATCGGTTCGGGCGTGAACGCGAGGTTTTCTTCGCTCGGACGTACCGTAACGGCAATCAATTCACCGCCTATCATTTTATCTTTGGGTTGCGCGGGCTTATCGTTTACAATGACTGCACCCTCTTTAATCCACGAACTCAGGCGGCTGCGCGAGTAGTCGGGCATGAGTTTGGCCAATACGGCATCCAGCCTTCCGCCCGCCATTTCGAGCGGAACGGTCAAATTAACACAACTTTCTGTTTCGGGGGATGACGGAAAGTCTAAATCATCGCTATAATCGGCTTCGTTATCAAAGGAAGTATTCTGCATGAAAAAAATTCTTTTAGTAGTTTCTTTAGGTTTGGCACTGAGTGCCTGCGCAAATAAAGGCACAATCGATAAAGACGCCCAAATTACTCAAGATTGGAGTGTGGAAAAGCTTTATGCCGAAGCGCAAGACGAGTTGAACAGCAACAATTATACGCGAGCTGTCAAGTTATACGAAATTTTAGAATCCCGTTTTCCAAACGGCCGCTATGCACAGCAGTCCCAGTTGGATACGGCGTATGCCTATTATAAAGACGATGAGCCGGAAAAAGCCTTGGCTGCCATCGCGCGCTTCCAACGCCATCATCCGCAACATCCGAATATGGACTATGCGCTGTACTTGAAAGGTTTGGTCCTGTTTAACGAAGACCAGTCTTTCTTAAACAAGCTGGCTTCCCAAGACTGGTCCGACCGTGACCCGAAAGCCAACCGCGATGCTTACCAGGCGTTTGCCGAGCTGGTGCAACGTTATCCAAACAGCAAATACGCTGCCGATGCAACCGAACGCATGGCCAAGCTGGTGGACGCTTTGGGCGGTAACGAAATGTCTGTGGCGCGTTATTACATGAAACGCGGTGCTTATGTTGCAGCGGCCAACCGTGCGCAAAAAATCGTCAGCCGTTACCAAAATACCCGTTATGTCGAAGAAGCTTTGGCGATGATGGAATTGGCGTACAAAAAACTGGACAAGCCGCAACTGGCCGCCGATACACGCCGCGTTTTGGAAACCAACTTCCCGCAAAGCCCGTTCTTGCAACACGAATGGCGATCTGACGATATGCCTTGGTGGCGTTACTGGCGTTAAGCGTCGGGTTGTTCAGGCATGAATAAGGCCGTCTGAAAATGATGCATCTATGCATTTGGTTTTCAGACGGCCTTTGTTTTTAATGTTTTTTTACGTTTCCTGCAAACAGGGTGCAAAATTTGTTTTAATATGGTAAAGTCTGATTTTAATAACTCGACGGTTTGAAGCCGTCACTCAGGGGCTGTTTAAATTTAAAATCAGTTTTGTTGAAGCCGCATCGGATGTTCTGTCGATGCATTCAGGAAAATTTCAGTTGTCAGGCTGATTTGGTTTTAAATTTAAGCAGCCCTTTGTGTTTACAAAAAACAGAGGTAGATTCTCATGAAGTCTTGGCAGCTTCCTGAACACGTCGCCGACGTATTGCCGACCAATGCGCGACAATTGGAAAGCGCCCGTGAGCGGCTGTTGGCTTTGTTCCGCGTGCATGGTTACGAATTGGTGCAGCCGCCGTTGATGGAATACAGCCATTCCTTATTGACGCATATCGATGCTGGTTTGTCTTTGAAAACCATTTTGGTCGTCGATCAGCTCAGCGGTCGCCAGCTTGGTATCCGCGCGGATATTACGCCGCAGGTGGCGCGCATTGATGCCCACTTGCTTTCCGCCAATCAAGGCATCAACCGTTTATGCTATGCCGGTTCGGTGCTTCATGCGCGGCCTGACGGATTGCTCAATATGCGCGAGCCTTTGCAGGCCGGTGCGGAAATGTACGGCTTGGAAGGTATTGAAGCGGATATTGAATTGATTGATTTGATGCTGAAAAGCATGAAGATCGCCGACATGGGCGAGGTCTTGCTTTCATTGGGCCATATTGGCGTATTCCGTGCTTTAGCAAATGCCGCGCATTTGGATGAGCAGCAATCGGCAATCCTGCTGTCATCGATGCAGGACAAAGATGCCGAGGCTGTCAGCCAGTTGGTCAAAGAGTGGAAACTCGATGGCATGTGGGCAAAAGCGTTTTCACTGTTGCCCCGACTGTACGGCGGTCGCGAAGTGCTGACTTTGGCCCGTGAGAAATTACCTGAATTATCCGCAGTCAGTGCGGCGCTGGATGAATTGCAGGCAGTATGCGATGCGTTCCCAAATCAAAAAGTGCATATCGATTTGTCGGAACTGCGCGTTGACAATTACCACACCGGCTTGCTTTACGCGGCTTATGGTTCAAATCTTTATGATGCCGTGGCACGTGGTGGCCGTTATGACGGATTGGGCGGATACTTCGGACGCGCGCGTCCTGCTGCTGGATTCAGTTTTGATTTGCGCAGCTTCATCGGCCGCCTTCCTGCTATCGGACGGGAATCCGTGGTGGCTGTCGATGTAAAAGACATGCCTGCGGCTCAAGAAGCGGTAGATGCTTTGCGCGAACAAGGACAATGTGTCGTTATCGATTACGGTATCGGCTATAACGGTTCGGAAGAGGTTACAGGCCGTCTGAAACAGGTAGACGGCGTTTGGAAAGTAATCGCTTTGAACGATTGAGTTTTATTTTGAAATTTTGTATCTGAAATAAGGTTAGATGGCTATGGCTAAAAATGTTGTCGTAATCGGTGCCCAATGGGGTGATGAAGGCAAAGGTAAGATTGTTGACTGGCTGGCGGAAGAAACCAGCGGTGTAGTACGTTTCCAAGGCGGCCACAATGCCGGCCATACTTTGGTTGTCGGTGGCAAAAAAACCATTTTGCGCCTGATTCCAAGCGGCATTTTGCATGAGACTTTGGACTGCTTCATCGGCTCAGGTGTTGTCGTTTCTCCTGAAGCATTGCTGGGTGAAATCGACGAATTGAACGCCGCCGGTGTGAAAAACGTTGAAGGCCGTCTGAAAATTGCGCCGACCTGCCCATTGATCCTGCCTTACCACATTGCGCTTGACCAAGCACGCGAAGCTTCCCGCGGTAAAAGCAAAATTGGTACAACCGGTCGCGGCATCGGCCCAGCCTATGAAGATAAAGTTGCCCGTCGCGCGATTCGCGTGGTGGACTTGTTGCACCCTGAAAAACTGGTTGAAAAATTGGAAGCTGTTTTGGCTTATTACAATGTTCAGTTGCAACACCTGCACAATGCCGAGCCGGTAAAAGTTGAAGACGTGATGGCGGTCATTGAAAAAGTTGCACCGCGCATTACGCCGATGATTACCGATGTTTCCCGTGTTTTGAACGAGAAAAACCGTAAAGGTGAAAGCCTGTTGTTTGAAGGCGCGCAAGGTACGTTGCTGGATATCGACTACGGTACTTATCCGTTTGTCACTTCTTCCAACTGCTTGGCAGGTGCCGCATCTGCCGGTGCAGGCGTAGGTCCGCAAATGCTGGATTACGTCTTGGGTATCGTTAAAGCCTATACCACCCGAGTGGGTTCCGGTCCATTCCCGACTGAATTGTTTGACGAAGTGGGCGCAGGTTTGGCTGAACGCGGCCATGAATTCGGTTCTGTAACCGGTCGTGCGCGTCGTTGTGGCTGGTTTGACGCGGCTGCTCTGAAACGCTCTATTCAAGTTAACGGCATTTCCGGCATGTGCATCACCAAGCTGGACGTGATGGACGGTATTGAAAACATCAATATCTGCGTAGGTTATGAATTGCCTGATGGCAGCAAAACCGACATTCTGCCTTGCGGCTCCGATGCGGTGGAAACCTGCAAACCGATTTACGAAACCATGCCGGGTTGGAGCGAGTCGACTTTTGGCGTGAAAGAGTACGACAAGCTGCCTGAAAACGCTAAAGCTTATCTGAAACGTATTGAAGAAGTTTGCGGTGCGCCTGTGGCTATTGTTTCAACCGGTCCTGATCGTGAAGAAACCATCGTTCTGCACCATCCGTTTGCTTAATTGATGAAGTGAATAAAGGCCGTCTGAATGTTTCAGACGGCCTTTATATATGCAATGCAATAAAAAATCAGCCCTGAAGAACACCTGTCTTCGGGGCTGAATTTTATATTCTACGCCGTTTTTAAGTGCGAATGTTTAGAAACTGCGCTGTAGTACCAAGTAACAATTATTCTCATTGACGTAAATCAAGAAAAACCAAATCTGTAATTTTATTTCACAAAAACCCCTGTAAATAAATGGGTATTGATGTTATCCTTTTAGAAAATTTACAGTCTATATTTTCAATAAAATTAGGAGCTTGATATGTCAAATGATGTTCAGCAACGTCCAGCCGCTTGGGAAGGTTTTGTCGGTGGCAACTGGGAAACCAACGTAGATGTCCGCGATTTTATTCAAAAAAACTACACGCCATATGAAGGCGATGCCTCTTTCTTGGCACCAGCAACCGAAGCCACAACCAAGCTGTGGGCGGAAGTGATGGAAGGCATCAAGGTTGAAAACCGTACGCACGAGCCGTATAAAATCGACGCGCAAATCGTCTCCGGTATTACCAGCCATGCTCCAGGCTATATCGACAAAAATTTGGAAACCATCGTCGGCCTGCAAACAGACGAGCCTTTGAAACGCTCTATCATGCCGTTTGGCGGTTTGAAAATGGTACAAGATGCGTGCAAAGTGTACAACGTTGAATTGAATCCTGAAGTCAGCGAAATTTTCACCAAATATCGCAAAACCCACAACCAAGGCGTATTTGACGTTTATACGCCCGACATCCGCCGCTGCCGTAAATCAGGTGTGATTACCGGCCTGCCGGATGCTTATGGCCGCGGCCGTATTATCGGCGACTACCGCCGCGTGGCATTGTACGGTATCGACTTCTTGATGAAAGACAAACTCAACCAGTTCAACTCACTGCAAGCCGATTTGGAAAACGGTGTGGACTTGGAAGAAGTCATCCGCCGTCGCGAAGAAATCAACGAACAATACAAAGCCTTGGGTCAAATGAAAGAAATGGCGGCTTCTTACGGCTACGACATTTCCGGCCCTGCAAAAAATGCACAAGAAGCCATCCAATGGACTTACTTTGCCTACCTCGCTGCCGTTAAATCTCAAAACGGTGCGGCGATGTCTTTCGGCCGTGTATCTTCATTCTTGGACATCTACATCGAACGCGACCTGAAAAACGGTGTGATTACCGAAACCCAAGCGCAAGAATTCATTGACCACTTGGTGATGAAACTGCGTATGGTTCGTTTCCTGCGTACTCCGGAATACGATCAACTCTTCTCCGGCGACCCGATTTGGGCAACCGAATCCATCGGAGGTATGGGCTTGGACGGCCGTACCTTGGTAACACGCACCAACTTCCGCGTGTTGCACACCCTGTACAACATGGGCCCGTCTCCTGAGCCAAACATCACTGTATTGTGGTCAGAACAACTGCCGCAAGGCTTTAAAGAATTCTGCGCCAAAGTATCCATCGACACTTCGTCTATCCAATACGAAAACGACGACTTGATGCGTCCTGACTTCAATAGCGATGACTATGCTATTGCCTGCTGCGTCAGCCCGATGATTGTCGGCAAACAAATGCAGTTCTTCGGCGCCCGTGCCAACTTGGCAAAAACCCTGCTGTACGCAATCAACGGCGGCGTGGATGAAAAATCTAAAGAGCAAGTTGGTCCGAAAACCGAGCCGATTATGGACGAAGTTTTGGACTACGACACTGTCTTTGAGCGCATGGACAAATTCATGGATTGGTTGGCAACCCAATACGTTACCGCGTTGAACATCATTCACTACATGCATGACAAATACAGCTACGAAGCCGCGTTGATGGCGCTGCATGACCGTGATGTGATCCGTACGATGGCTTGCGGTATTGCCGGTCTGTCTGTGGCTGCCGACTCCCTGTCTGCCATTAAATACGCCAAAGTGAAACCGATTCGTGACGAAAACGGCATTGCCGTTGACTTTGAAATCGAAGGCGAATACCCACAATTTGGTAACAACGATGACCGCGTTGACGATATCGCCTGCGATTTGGTTGAACGTTTCATGAAAAAAGTGGCAACCCACAAAACTTACCGCAACGCCACTCCGACTCAGTCCGTACTGACCATTACTTCCAACGTTGTTTACGGTAAGAAAACCGGTAATACTCCAGACGGCCGCCGTGCAGGCGCTCCGTTTGGTCCGGGTGCAAACCCAATGCACGGCCGTGACGTCAACGGTGCGGTCGCTTCATTGACTTCCGTAGCCAAACTGCCATTTGAGTTTGCCAAAGATGGTATTTCCTATACCTTCTCCATTATTCCTGGCGCATTGGGTAAAGACGAGCATTCTCGCGAACGCAACCTTGCCGGTTTGATGGACGGTTATTTCCACCATGAAGACGGTATTTTGGAAGGCGGTCAACACTTGAACGTCAACGTATTGAATCGTGAGACTTTGGAAGATGCAATGCACAATCCGGAGAAATATCCGCAGTTGACTATTCGAGTGTCCGGTTATGCGGTTCGCTTTAACTCGCTGACCCGCGAACAACAGCTTGACGTGATTACCCGTACGTTCACAGAAACCATGTAATCCGGGTTGAGAAACAAACCAGAAGCTAAATTTGCGTTTGGTTTGTTTTGAAACAAAGCTCCGAGGCCGTCTGAAATGTTCAGACGGCCTTTATTATCGTACAATCCATATAAGCAAAAACATTTTTGAGCCGAACACTATGTCCACGACTTTTGCCATTACCCCCGAGCCGGAACTGAAAGACCTTGGCCACCGTCACTATAACGGCAAAGGCATTATTCATTCGATTGAATCTTGCGGTGCTGTCGATGGTCCGGGTTTGCGCTACGTGCTCTTTTTGCAAGGTTGCCTGATGCGTTGCCTTTATTGCCATAATCGCGATACTTGGGATTTGCATACCGAGCAGGCGCAGGAATTGGATGTGGCAACCGTGATGAAGCAAGTCATGACCTATCGTCATTATCTGCGTGCGACAGGCGGAGGCGTAACGGCAACAGGCGGCGAGCCATTATTGCAATATGAGTTTGTGCGCGACTGGTTTACGGCCTGTCGGGAACACGATATCCATACTTGTCTCGACAGCAATGGCTATGCCTTGCACTATGATTCGATTTTGGATGATTTGCTTGATCATACCAATTTGGTCATGCTCGACTTAAAACAAATCGATCCTGAAATTCATAAAGTACTTGTCGGTATTCCCAATACCAAAACGCTGAAATTCGCGCGCTATCTTGCCGAACGCAATCAGCCGACGCGTGTGCGCTATGTGGTTGTTCCCGGTTATACCGATGATGAGCGTTCAGCGCATTTATTGGGCGAGTTTATTGGGAATATGGATAATGTAGAAATGGTCGAGCTTTTGCCGTATCACGAATTGGGCGCACACAAATGGGCTTTGTGCGGCGACGAATACAAATTAAAAGGCGTACATCCGCCGCCTAAAGAAACCATTTTGAAAATCAAAGAAATATTAGAGAGCTACGGAAAAAATATTATTTATTAAAACAGAAAAAGGCCGTCTGAAACGAAATAATCAGTTTCAGACGGCCTTTTCATTATTGAAAAAAACCTAAGCGTTCAATGCGGCCAAAACCTTGGCGACAACTTCTGATACCGCAACGGCTTGAGCCTGATTATCACGGCGCTCGGCATATTCGACATTGCCTTCTTTTAAGGCGCGATCGCCGATCACGATGCGGTGAGGAATACCCAACAGCTCGGAGTCATTCAGCAATACGCCCGCACGTTCGTCGCGGTCATCCAACAATACATCTGCACCGGCAGCCAAAAGCTCGGCATAGATTTTGTCGGCGGCTTCGCGTACAGCTTCTGATTTTTTGTAGTTCATCGGCACGATAACGACTTCAAACGGCGCCATTGCTTTGGTCCAAACAATGCCTTTTTCGTCGTTGTTTTGCTCGATGGCGGCGGCAACAACGCGGGTAATACCGATACCGTAGCAGCCCATTTCCATGATTTGGGATTTGCCGTTATTATCCAAGAAGCTGACATTCATGGCTTGGGTATATTTGTCGCGCAATTGGAAGACATGGCCGACTTCAATACCGCGCGCCAGTTTCAGACGGCCTTGTTCGTCAGGGCTGATATCGCCTTCGATGACATTGCGCAAATCGACAAATTCAGGCTCAGCAGCATCTCGGCCGAAGTTGAAGCCGGTATAGTGGTAGTCGTCTTCGTTCGCGCCGATAACCCAGTCTGCGCCTTTTTCGGTGGCGAAATCGGCATAGACTTTACCTTTGAAGCCGACAGGGCCGAGAGAGCCGCCGTTTGCACCGAACTGTTCAACAATCGCGGCAGGGCTTGCCATGGTCAGCGGTGATTTCACGCCGGCCAGTTTTTCTGCCTTGATGTCGTTAAATTCATGGTCGCCACGCAACAGCAGCAGGATGAGTTCGCCTTCGTTTTCGCCTTCAACCACGATGGATTTGAGGGTTTGTTCAACCGGAATATTGAGGAATTCAACCAAAGACTCAATGGTTTTGACGTTTGGTGTATGTACTTTGGTCAACTCGGCATGAGCAGCGGCGCGTTCGCCTTTAAGTGGCAAGGTAGGTGCCAATTCGATATTGGCGGCGTAATCAGAAGTGTCGCTATATGCAATAACGTCTTCGCCGCTCTCTGCCAATACTTGGAATTCGTGAGAGCCGGTACCACCGATGCTGCCGGTGTCTGCGGCGACGGGGCGGAATTCCAAGCCCAGACGGGTAAAGATACGACAGTAAGCGTCGTACATATCTTGATAGGTCGTCTGAAGCGAGGCATAGTCGGCATGGAAGGAATAAGCATCTTTCATGACGAACTCGCGCGCACGCATCACGCCGAAGCGCGGACGCACTTCATCGCGGAATTTGGTTTGGATGTGGTAAAAGTTTTTCGGCAGTTGTTTGTAGCTGTTGACTTCTTTGCGCACGATGTCGGCAATGACTTCTTCGCAAGTCGGACCCATGCAGAAATCGCGGTCATGACGGTCTTTCAGACGCAGCAGTTCTTTACCGTAAAACTCCCAGCGGCCGGATTCCTGCCACAGTTCGGCAGGTTGTACCACCGGCATCAGCAGCTCCACGCTACCTGCGCGGGCCATTTCTTCACGCACAATATTTTCAACTTTGCGCAATACACGCAGGCCCATCGGCATCCAAGTATAAAGACCGGATGCGTTGGCTTTGATCAAGCCGGCACGAATCATCAGCTTGTGGCTGGCAAGTGCGGCTTCGGCAGGAGCTTCTTTAAGGGTAGAAATGAAGAACTGGGAGGCTTTCATGGCGTATTTTTCTTTCTTAAAAATAAGTGCGTATTGTAACGCAAAATGTATGGCCGCGCGTCTTTTGAATGGCATCTGATGAAATCGGCCGTTATTTTACGCAGCTTTTGATTCGGGGCGATTTTTAGGGATGTCAACCCTAATTTATGCACAAAGCCGCATAACCTTGTTTTACCTATAAATTTTCACTGTATGATTATAGTAAAATCTTATAAATATAACTATTTGATTTTATTATATTTTATTTGATTAAATTTTAGTCAATTTAAGACTTAGTTTGTTCCTAAAGAAAATTTTACGATTACCCAAAGCTTATCAACAGATTTATCCACAGAGATTGTGTATAGATTTTAAATGCTGTCGGCGTAATGATTTCGCATGATTGGCAAGCCTTGTTTAAAGCAGATTGGGGCACCTTAAAAAGATGGTGCAACAACACGATGGGCAGGTTTTGCGCTAACATTCTGCTTATTGTTGTTTCCTTACAAGGAATAAAATGAAAAATTCAGAATTGCATTTGCTGGAACGCAGAAAGATGTTTAACGGGCATCAGGAACGTTACCGCCATTTTTCTCAAACTTGCCGGACGGATATGGTATTTGATGTCTATCTACCGCCACAAGTCTTAAAAGGCTATCCCGCACCTGTTTTATATTTTCTTTCCGGCTTAAATAGTGATGGTTCTGAATTGGTTCGGCAAAGCGGAATCCAACGTTTTGCGGCACAATGGAATATTATTGTGGTTTTTCCGGATACCTCGCCACGCGGTCAGCATGTTGCCGACAGTGAAGAGCATTATCTTGGACAGGGCGCCGGATTTTATGTCAATGCAACTGAAGCACCTTGGGCGCAGCATTATCAAATGGAAAGCTATATCAGCCAAGAATTGCCTGATTTGATCGAGCATCATTTTCCGGTAACGAAAGAGCGCAGCATTGCAGGTTTCAGCATGGGCGGGCATGGCGCGCTGCATTTGGCTTTGAAGCATCCCGGCCGATATGCTGCGGTTTCTGCCTTTGCGCCTTTATGTCATCCAATCGATACGGAAGGCGGCAGGCAGGCATTTTCAGCTTATTTGGGTCAAAACATGGAAACATGGAAATACTATGACAGTACAGAGCTGCTTCAGATGGCCTCGCATAAATTGCCTGTTTTGATCGATGTCGGCAGTGAAGATACTTTATATCCTGAAGTCCTGCAACCAGAAGGGTTTGTCCGCTCAACGCGTGAAAAAGGTTTCAATATCCAATATAAAGTACGTCCGGGCTATGGGCATGACTATTTCTTTATTGCCAGTTTTATCGATTCGCATATTGAGTTTCACGCTCAGGCATTAGGGCTTTAAACTATATTAAATAAAAGGCCGTCTGAAATCCGATTAATGGTCGGATTTCAGACGGCCTTTATTTGGTCTTTTTGTAACCTTTAATTTCAAACAGGCTTATTCCTCAGGACGTTCGCCGTCGGTATCGTCTAATTTACCTTCGGTAATATCGACATTGATACCGACTGCTGCACGGATTTTGGCATCGATTTCGTTGGCGATATCAGGATTTTCTTTCAGCCAAACGCGTACATTGTCTTTACCTTGGCCGATTTTTGCACCGTTGTAGCTGTACCATGCACCGGATTTCTCAACGATGTTATGTTTGACCCCCAAGTCGATCAATTCACCTTCCCAGCTGATGCCTTCGCCGTAAAGAATATCGAATTCGGCTTGACGGAATGGAGGCGCAACTTTGTTTTTGATGACTTTGACTTTGGTTTCGTTACCAATGACGTCATCACCTTTTTTAATCTGACCGGTACGGCGGATGTCGAGGCGGACGGAGGCGTAGAATTTGAGCGCGTTACCGCCGGTTGTGGTTTCAGGGCTGCCAAACATCACGCCGATTTTCATACGGATTTGGTTGATGAAAACAACCAATGTATTGGTGCGTTTGATGTGGCCGGTCAGTTTGCGTAAGGCTTGGCTCATCAGGCGGGCTTGCAGGCCGACGTGGCTGTCACCCATTTCGCCTTCGATCTCGGCTTTAGGCACAAGTGCGGCTACGGAGTCGACAACAACCATATCGATACCGCCAGAGCGTACCAATGTATCGCAGATTTCCAATGCCTGTTCGCCGGTATCCGGTTGGGAGAGATAGAGTTCTTCGACTTTTACACCGAGTTTGCGGGCGTAAATGGGGTCAAAAGCATGCTCGGCATCGATGAATGCGCAGATACCGCCATTTTTTTGGCATTGGGCAATGGCTTCGAGACAGAGTGTGGTTTTACCGGAGGATTCCGGGCCGAAAATTTCAACCACGCGGCCGCGGGGCAGACCGCCGACGCCGAGTGCCAAGTCCACGCCGAGGGAGCCGGTGGAAATAACATCAAGGTTTTCTTCCTGTTGGCTGCCGTCCATTTTCATGATGGAGCCTTTGCCGAAGTTTTTTTCGATTTGGGCAAGGGCGGCGGCTAAGGCTTTGCTTTTTTCGTCTGACATGTTTTCTCTCCGAAAGGAAATATGAATCGCTAAGAATTTATTTAGCTATTATCGCATAAATTAAGAAAAAGTATAGTTTTATTTTTATTTTTCAGACGGCCTGTGTTTTTTGTATGCAACAGGCCGTCTGAAACGTTGAATAATCAATCAGTTGGTCAATGATGCAAAAACTTGGAAATAGTCGGGGAAAGTTTTATGCGTACATTTCGGGTCGTTGATGATGACGGGGACGCCCAAAAGCGAAGCCAGAGAGAAACACATGGCCATACGGTGGTCGTCGTAAGTATCGATGACGGCATCGGGGGTAAGTGTTTCGGGCGGCGTAATATGAATGGCCTCGGCTTCTTCAACGACTTCTGCACCCAGTTTGCGCAGTTCGGTTGCCATGGCGGCGATGCGGTCGGTTTCTTTGACGCGCCATGAGCCGATATTGCGCAGGGCGCAGGGCTGTTTGGTGGCCAGTGCGACGATAGCCAGAGTCATGGCCGCGTCAGGGATATGGTTGGCATCCAAATCAAAAGCCTGAATCTTGCGCTCGGCAGGACGGGAAATTTCTACAAAATTTTCGCCCCAAATGACATCCGCACCGATTTTCTCCAGTTCGCGGGCGAAGGCAACGTCGCCTTGAATGCTGTGTGCGCCGATACCGGTTACGCGGATGGGTGTACCCGCAATCAGGCCTGCGCCCAAGAAATAAGACGCGCTGGAGGCATCGCCTTCTACATATAAATGTTCGGGCGCATGATATTTGGCACCGGCCGGGATTTTAAATACACGGTAGTCTTCATTGATGATGTTCACACCGAACTGCGCCATCAGCTTGAGCGTGATGTCGATATAAGGTTTGGAAATCAACTCGCCTACCATGTGGATTTCAAATGCTTGTCCGGTCAGGGGCAAAGCCATCAGCAGGGCGGTCAGGAATTGGCTGGAAACATTGCCTTTAATCGGAATAACGCGCTCGTCGTTGTCTTGGCGTTTGCCGATCTGAAGTGGCGGATAGTTTTCATTGCCCAGATATTGTACGTCCGCGCCTGCAATGCGCAATGCGTCGACCAAATCGCCGATAGGGCGTTCGTGCATACGCGGCACACCATGCAGATGATAGTCGCCACCCAAAACGGCAAGTGCGGCAGTCAAAGGGCGGAATGCCGTACCGGCATTGCCTAAAAACAAATCGGCGGTTGGATTGGGAAAGCGGCCGCCGGTGCCATGAACTTTCAGACGGCCTTCAGGTAAAGATTCAATTTGCACGCCGAGTTTGTCGAGTGCTTCAAGCATTCGGTCGGTATCGTCGGATTTGAGCAAAGAATGGATTTCGCAAACGTTGTCGGAGAGTGCTGCCAAGAGCAACGTGCGGTTGCTGATGCTTTTGGAGCCGGGCAGGGCAACGGTGGAAGGCTTGAGTGTAGAAGCGGGCAGGCGGATGGATTCGGTCATGGCTGGACTAAGCTCGTTTGAATTGTAAATTAGACCGATATTATACGCAGGCAGAGGCCGTCTGAAAAATGAAGAGGGTGCAATTTATTTGTGAAAAAATGAATTTTTATATCGTTACACTATTTCCCAATCGTTTATTTTGAAATTTTCTGCTTCTGTTTTGTGTTTGCCGCTATAACTTATTTTGTTGTGGCAAGTATATAACCAAACACCATAAGAAAATCAGAAACCATTCTTTCCTATTTTTTCAGACGGCCTTTAATATCGGCGGACAATCATTGATAAAGTAAGAGCACGACCATGAGCCATTATCCGTTGTTTGCCGATTTGAAAAACCGCCCTGTTTTACTGGCAGGTGCGGGTAAGGTTGCCGAGCGCAAGGCGGAAAGCCTGTTATCTGCTGGAGCGCGCGTGCGCGTTGTTGCGGAAACTTTGAATATGCAGTTTCAGCAATGGGCGGACGAAGGGAAAATAGTTTGGCTGGGCGGCTTGTTTGAAGAAGCCATGTTGGACGAGGTATATTTCGTTATTGCGGCGACGGATGATGATGGGTTTAACCGCCGTGTTTTTGAAGCGGCGGAACAACGGGCGAAATTGTGCAATACGGTGGATACGGCGGATTTGTGTTCGTTTATCGTGCCTGCCGTGGTAGATAGGGGGCCGTTGAAGATAGCCATATCTAGCGGCGGTACTGCGCCTGTATTGGCGCGGAAATGGCGGCAGATTATTGAAACATTGATTCCGCTGCATACGGGCACGATGGCGCGTATTGCCGGAAAATGGCGAGAAAAGGTTAAACAGACGATTCATCATGTCGAACGCCGCCGTTATTTTTGGGAAAAGTTGTTCGACAGCCGTTTTAGTATTTTTGCGGCTCAAAACAATATCGAAGCGGCAGAGCGTGAATTGATCACGCAGTTGAATCGGGAAACGCCGTTTGGCGGCGAGGTGGTTTTGGTGGGGGCAGGGCCGGGAGATCCGGGCTTGCTGACCATACATGCTTTGCAGGCAATTCAGGCTGCGGATACCGTGTTTTACGATGCTTTGGTGTCGGATGAGATTTTAGCGATGGTGCGTAAAGATGCGGTGAAAATCAGCGTGGGCAAACGCGCCGGTGCGCACCATGTTCAGCAGGAAGAAACCAATCGTCTCTTGGTTGAACACGCTCAAAAAGGCGAGCGCGTGGTAAGGTTGAAAGGCGGCGATCCTTTTGTATTCGGGCGCGGCGGGGAGGAAGTGCAAACCCTGCATCAGGCCGGAATCGCCTATCGCATTGTGCCGGGCATTACTGCTGCACTTGGAGCTACTGCTTATGCCGGTATTCCGTTAACCCATCGCGATTGCGCCCAAAGTGCTTTATTTGTAACTGGCCACAGCAAACACGAGGGCAATCAGCCTGATTGGCAGACTTTGGCTTTAAGCCGTCAAACGCTGGTAATCTATATGGGCACGCTTAAAGCGGCTGAGATTGCGGAAAAACTGATGGCTTATGGCAGGCAGCCTTCTACACCTGTTGCCGTGATTTCCAATGGGACTTTACCGAATCAAACCGTGCGGACAGGCCGTCTGAAAGATTTGGGCTTGCTGGCTGCCGAAGCAGAGCGTCCGGCTTTAATGGTGATTGGCGAAGTGGTTGCCCTGCGTGATGAGATGAAATGGTTTGGGGAATTTGTCGAATGCTATGAAGAAGCTGCGTAAAGAGGATTGATCAAACAAGGCCGTCTGAATATTGGTTTTCAGACGGCCTTGCCTTATTTAAAAGCTTGGCAATATTACTGATAACGTTCTGCCAGTCCATATAGGATGATTGCGGTCAGCCCCCAGATGTCGTAGCGTCGGAAAGGCAGGGCGGGGAGGGCGAGGGTTTGATTGTTGTGATGAAGTTGACGGAATGTATAGTTTTGCAGGTTTAAGGCGAAATCCAAAGGCAGATAAAAAATTTCAGCTACTTCGTCGGGATTGGCTTTGGGGTTGACGGGTTGGGTGCAAATTGCCGGAACAGGCGTAACACGGTAGCCGGAGGGCGTGTCATAAAAGGGTAGCGGCGCAAAAGTCTGCCATGCGGCAATCGGAATGGCGGTTTCTTCATAAGCTTCTCTTAACGCCGTTGCCGTTAGGTTATCGTTTTGAACATCTTTGCGGCCGCCGGCAAAGGCGATTTGTCCGGTGTGCTGCCTTAAGGTCTCGGCCCTTTTGGTCAGTAAGATTTGCCACGCTCCTTCATGCAAGACAATGCCGACCAAAACGGCTGCTTCTTTGACTGTGTGGGCGGTAACTAATTGATTGCGCTCTGCTTGCATACGGCTGCTGAAGTGTGAAGCTTGAGTGAGGAAATGGATAAGTTGGTCGGTATTCATTTCTGGCGCTGATCATTTTATGCAGATGAGGATTACACAAGGTTTACGGTTACCGTGTCAACAAAATAGGGTGCGTGTGTTACAGTTATGCCTGAATGATAAATAAAGCTTTGCGTCTGTTCTGCAAGTGCTTAGGCCGTCTGAAAATGCCGGCAGGTTCTCAAAAAGGATAGTTATGTTGTTTTCCCCATCCCGTATTCAAGTAGCAGCTGCGGCTGTCATGATGTTGTTTGCTACACAAACTTTCGCCGCGCCCGGCGATTCAAATGCAGTTTTTGAATCGGCTAAGATTATAAAAAAGAAAAGCCGTGCCGACCGTTTTTCTCCCGAAGAGCGTGAGCAGGAGCGGATACGTCTGTTGGGTATACAAAACCGCACATCGCAGGTTTTTACTTTGTTAAATTCAGAACTGGCTCTGCAAAAGGGTGATGCCGCCTCTGCACTGTTTACTTATATTTTGACGTTGCATCGCACCAAATCTCCCGAAGTGGCCGAACGCGCTTTGGAGATGGCGGTTTCTTTAAATGCCTTTGAACAGGCTGAAGCCATTTACCAAAAATGGCGCGAAATCGAGCCTGAGCCTGGTGAAACACAAAAGCGTATGACTTGGTTGCGCAATTTGCTGCTGGGTAAAGCCGATAAGAATTTGAGCGGATTGGACGAGGTGATTGCCGGCGGTAGTGAAGACGAGCAAAAGCGCGTGTTCTTGCTTTTGGCGCAAACCGCAGCCCAACAGCCGAATCTGACCAGCGATGCGGTCAAACAGGTGCATAAAACGGCCTTGAATTATAAAGATTTTCCAGAAGCGGCGATTGCGGATGCAATTTTTAGTGCAAAAGACGGTCAAAAGAAACACGCCATTGCCGCATTGCAACGCTTGGCCAAGTTGGACAACGAAATTCTGCCGCCGACTTTTGTTACCCTGCGTCTGATGGCGCAACGGCATCCTGATATTCTGGACGGCTTTTTCAAAGAGACAGACACCAAAACCTTATCTCCGATTTGGCAGGAATTGGATATCGCCAATTTGATCGCCCATGGCCAAAATGATAAGGCTTTTAAGCGTTTGCAGACTTTGTTGGAAGAAAATCCAAACCCTGATTTGTATATTCAGGCCGCCTTATTGTCCGCCAGCAAGACGGAAAATATTTCTGCGGTAAACAGTTATCTGGAAAAGGCTTATAAAGCCGGCACGGAAGAGCAGCGCAGCCGTGCAGCGTTAATTGGTGCGGTTTCATATAATGATGTAGAAGAATTGGCCAAAGCCAAACAATGGCTGGATAAGGTAACGGCTACGGCTTATACGTTTGATAAAACCATTTTGGCTGCTTCCATCGAAGCTAAACAGGGTAACCATAAAGAGGCTTGGGCATTGGTGCAACGCGCACAAAAAATGCCCGAGCAAAGAGGACGTTATTTTGAAGCCAGGGATTTGCTGAATACGGCTTTGTTCGTATTGTCTAAAAATACCAATCTGCAAGAATCGTTGAACGCTTTGAACAGCTTGGTAAATTCCACCGAAAAATCCTTGAAAACCCAAGCTTCTCCAGAGTTGCTTGCCAATGTGCTGTATCAGCGTTCGATGGTGTATGAGAAGCTGAATCAGCCAAGCAAGGCGATTGCCGATTTACGCCGTGTGGTAGAGCTGTATCCGGATAATCCGCATGGTTGGAATGCTTTGGGCTATACCTTGTTGTCAAACGGCAAGGATTTGGACGAGGCTTTCAAAATGGTTCAGACGGCCTATCAAATGGATCCGGAAAGCGCAGCAATTAATGATAGTGTAGGCTGGGCTTATTATCTTAAAGGCGATGCCCAAATGGCTTTGCCGTATATCCAATATGCCTATGAAAAAGAACCTGAAGCCGAAGTCGCCGCGCATTTGGGCGAAGTCCTATGGACGCTTGGAGACCAAGACAAGGCCAAAGAAATCTGGAATGACGGCTTGAAACGCGGAAACAATCTCCGAGTATTAAAAGAGACAATGTCCAAATTTGGTATAACGTCCAGCAAACCGCATACTCAAAAACACAAATAAAACCAAAAGGCCGTCTGAAAAGCGTTTGATTTCAGACGGCCTATGAAGGGATATCCATGAATGTAAAACAATTATCATCGGTTGCAGCCTTATTGCTTTTAGCTGCCTGTGCACAGCCAAACTTACCCCAGCAAAACAGTTGGCAAGCAGCAGAGCAGGTGCAGGATTTTAGTGCAGACGGTCGATTGGCTGTCAAAGTGGAAGGCAAAGGCTCTTATGCAAATTTCGACTGGACTTATCAGAATGCGGTTCAAACCATTGATGTCAATACACCGCTGGGTAATACCGTAGGCCAGCTGTGTCAAGACAGTGAAGGTGTATTGGCAGTAGACAGTAAGGGTAAGGTTTATCAGGCGGAAACGGCTGAGGAATTAAGCAGACAGCTTTTGGGCTTTGCTTTGCCGGTTCAATATCTGCATATTTGGGCTGATGGTAAACGCGTTGCCAATGCGCCATACAAAATCCTGCCTTATGGCCGTCTGGAGCAGTTTGACTGGACAATATCGCGTACTTTAAATGGTTCAGGACAGCCCAAAACACTTCAACTTGAGAATGCCAAGTTTAATATCCGCTTGGTGTTCGATACGGTAAACCACTCTTTGGATAAGAATGGACAAACCCGATGCGCAGCACGCAAATAGAGGATACCATGTCTGTTTCAGAGGAAATCCAAGCCTTTCCTGCACCGGCTAAATTAAATTTGGATTTGAGGATTACCGGCCGCAGGAGCGATGGTTATCATAATTTGGAAAGTATTTTCTGTTTGATCGGCTTATATGATACCGTTCATCTGAAAATGCGTACTGATGGGCAGATTATTCTGCATACGCCGGTAGAAGGGCTTGAGCCTGAGCAAGACTTGACTCATCGGGCGGCTAAATTATTACTGCCATATGCAAGCGTGGCGCATGGTGTCGAAATCTGGTTGGATAAGGTGATTCCGACCGGAGGCGGATTGGGCGGCGGCAGCTCTGATGCAGCCACGGTTTTAATGGTTTTAAACCAATGGTGGCAATGCGGCTTGAGCAGGCAGCAACTGATTGATTTAGGCGTAAGTCTTGGTGCAGATGTTCCTTTTTTTATTTTTGGAAGAAGTGCTTTTGCCAAAGGCGTAGGCGAGAAGCTGGCTGAAATAGATGTCCCTAAACAATGGTATGTTATCGTTAAGCCCCCCGTCCATGTGGCAACCGCTAAAATTTTTGCACATGAAGGCTTGACACGGGATTCCAAACCCAGCATAATGCCGACTTTCCAATCGTTACAGCCGTTTCAAAATGATATGCAGGCGGTTGTGTTTCAGGAATATCCTGAAGTTTGGAAGGCTTATGTTGAGTTATCCCAATATGGTTATACATTAATGACCGGTTCAGGGGCTTGTTTATTTATAGCAAGTGCATCTCATCAGGAAGCAAATACAATTTACCAACAGGTTTCTCAATCATATGAAGTTTATTGTGTGGAAGGATTAGATATTCATCCGCTGTTTCATATGATTTAGTAAGTTGGGGAGTCGTCAAGCGGTTAAGACACT
>NZ_KV821277.1:0-560 GCF_001815615.1 Neisseria sp. HMSC075C10 | reverse complement strand
GTGGCAATGAAGACTTGGACCAATGGGGGCCATTGAGTAAAGGGACAAACGGATAACCTCTTATTGTATGGGGATAGAAAAGATAAAGGGAATAAAGATATGTACTCAAATGCATTTGACGGAAAACGGAATAGGGCAACTGTGCAGAGGGGGTATTCTTTGATACAGCTGTTGGTGGTGATGCTGTTGATTTCGATATTGGCGACGGCGGCCTTTACGGCCTATCGGGAATCGGTCCGTTCGGCCAACCTGCGTGCGGCGCATGCTGCCCTGCTGGAAAATGCGCGCTTTATGGAGCAGTTCTACACGAAAAAGGGCAGCTTTAAGCTGACGTCGACGAAGTGGCCGGAATTGCCGGTGAAGGAGGCGGGCGGTTTCTGTATCAGGATGAGCGGCCAGGCTAAGGGGATCTTGGAGGGGAAGTTTACCCTGAAGGCAGTGGCGCTGGATAGTGAGGCGGAGCCGAGAGTATTACGCTTGAACGAGTCGTTGACGGCGGTGGTGTGCGGGAAGATGAAGGTGAAGGGAAGCTGTACGGATGGCGAGGAGATATTTAGGGG
>NZ_KV821276.1:0-441 GCF_001815615.1 Neisseria sp. HMSC075C10 | reverse complement strand
TGCCCAAGCCCATGCAAAACGCATCGACGCTGAAGTCGGCGGCACACTGCACATCGAAAGCCCACAGGACACTGTCGAACAGGAAAGCAAACAAAGCGGCGGCGGCATCCGTGCCCAAGTTGCCCTTGGTACCGCATGGAACGTATCCGGCAACTACAACCAAAGCAAAGCCAGCGGCTACAGCCGCAGCGTCGGCAGCCAGAGCGGTCTCTTTGCCGGCGAAGGCGGCTACCACATCACCGCCGACAGCGTCCGACTCAAAGGCGGCGCCATCGCTTCTGCCGCAGACAAAGACCACAACGAACTCACCGCCCGCAGTTTCAGCTTTGAAGACATCCGCAACGAAAGCAGCTACAGCGCCAGCAGCATGGGCATCGGTGCCGGTTATGGCGGCAGCCTGAAAGGAAGCGACGGCTTCAATCAAAGCGCCTTCGGCCGTGC
>NZ_KV821275.1:0-204 GCF_001815615.1 Neisseria sp. HMSC075C10 | reverse complement strand
TACTCAGCGAAGGCAACATCACCATCGGCGGCAAAAAAACCAGTGCCCGCGCTCTCGGCATCCATACCGATTCGGCCACTGCCCATCACGGTGCCGACAGCGTTCCCGATCTGCAAAACCTACTCGACAAACAGCAAACCGTCGCCCAATCGACTGCCGCCATCCACAGTGCCGTCGGCACCTATAGGGGCAACCGTGCCAAAG
>NZ_KV821274.1:0-572 GCF_001815615.1 Neisseria sp. HMSC075C10 | reverse complement strand
AAGGACAAGTCAGCGGCCAAACCACACCGGGTAAAGACAGCGATGCCCGCTGGACAAAGAAAAACGGTTTATACAAACTCGGTTACAAACAACATACCCGTACCGATGAGGAAGGCTATATCGAGAAACTGCACATCACCCCCGCCAATACCCATGAGTGCAACCACCTGTCGCCTTTGCTGGAAGGGATAGCCGAAGGTACGGCCGTCTATGCCGACAAAGGCTATGACAGTGCGGAAAACCGGCAACATCTGAAAGAGCATCAGTTGTTGGACGGCATTATGCGCAAAGCCCACCGTAACCATCCGTTGTCGGAAGCGCAAACTAAACGCAACCGATATTTGTCAAAGACCCGTTATGTGGTCGAACAAAGCTTCGGTACGCTGCACCGTAAATTCCGCTACTCCCGGGCAGCCTATTTCGGGTTGATTAAAGTGAATGCGCAAAGCCATCTGAAGGCGATGTGTTTAAACCTGTTGAAGGCCGCCAACAGGCTAAGCGCGCCTGTTGCTGCCTAAAAGTTTGATGGCTTTGGCTGTCGATACGGTTTTTGCCTTTGCCGTAGGCGGCTT
>NZ_KV821273.1:0-440 GCF_001815615.1 Neisseria sp. HMSC075C10 | reverse complement strand
TGCCCAAGCCCATGCCAAACGCATCGACGCCGATGTCGGCGGCACATTGCACATCGAAAGCCCGCAGGACACTGTCGAACAGGAGAGCAAACAAAGCGGCGGCGGCATCCGCGCCCAAGTCGCCCTCGGTACCGCATGGAGCGTATCAGGCAACTACAACCAAAGCAAAGCCAACGGCCACAGCCGCAGCGTCGGCAGCCAAAGCGGTCTCTTTGCCGGCGAAGGCGGCTACCACATCACAGCCGACAGCGTCCGGCTTAAAGGCGGCGCCATCGCTTCTGCCGCAGATAAAGATCACAACGAGCTCACCGCCCGCAGTTTCAGCTTTGAAGACATCCGCAACGAAAGCAGCTACAGTGCCCAAAGCATGGGTATCGGTGCCGGTTACGGCGGCAGCCTGAAAGGCAGCGACGGCTTCAATCAAAGCGCCTTTGGTCGTG
>NZ_KV821272.1:0-311 GCF_001815615.1 Neisseria sp. HMSC075C10 | reverse complement strand
GTTCGCCGGGTGTGAATCCGTCCAAACGGTTTAGGGCATTATTCTCCACCGCATTCTGCGCCAACACGCCCCCTACTTGCGCATTGAACAGGGCATTGGTGTTTGTGCCGCTGGTGCCGTTCAGACTGCCGCCCGCCGCACCTACCACCGAAGCAAGCGCCCCGGTCTGCGCTTTGATCTCTTCCTTAATGTGTTCGGGCAGAAGATTGGGATTGAATTTCCCCGTTATTGGGTCAATCGCGGTATGGCCGTCATCGTATTGTTTGGCCAGATACTCGGCTGCACGTTCGGCGGCAACGGCAGCGCTGCCG
>NZ_KV821271.1:1517-1887 GCF_001815615.1 Neisseria sp. HMSC075C10 | reverse complement strand
ATGACGGGAAACCTGTTTGCTGCCCTCATATAGGGTAAATGAGACCGCACCGAATTCATCTTTGCCAAAATATGGGCGTAAGTACATAGTCAATAATCTGATTTTCCACAGCAAGGCTTCATACGGCACACTTGAAAAGTCTGTGCCGTTCCGATTATTGTCTATTAGTAATGACCAATCAGACTGCGTTTCCAACAATAAATATTTGGATGATCCGGTAATCTCAAGCGGATTCAAGAAATCCAATTTCTGACTGAGGGTATATTCCTCATCCAAATACGATAGTTTCGGTTTTAAATTCTGATAAAAGTCGCTTAAATCCATTAATCTTTTCAAATAGAGATCCAGTGCTTTTTCAAATGGCGCGCCA
>NZ_KV821271.1:376-1417 GCF_001815615.1 Neisseria sp. HMSC075C10 | reverse complement strand
ATCTTTGTTTACATTCATAATTTAATCCACGGTTCTTAAGCCGTGATTGTCGGCGGTGCGGATATCGACGCTTTGGGCGCTGATGTCGATGTCGCGGGCGGCGGCAAGATCGCTGCCGGTTTGGCGGTAGGCGCCGCCGGCATCTATCCGCACGCCGCCTTTCAGGCTGCCGACGGCTTCGGCACTACCTGCGTGCTGCTACCTACCGCAGAAATGGTATCCGCTTCGCTTTCTTAGCCATAGGTTTAATCAGATATTTTGCTGCTTACCAATTTCTTTTGCCAATCTAAAAAAATTTTTACCAGCTTCATTAGTTAATGAATCTATGTATTTATCAATATCAATTGTGTTGCAAACAAATATTTCATTTGTGTGTTTATTAAATTCTAAATTTAACAAAATATTTCCGTTTACCAATACTTCATATATATCTTCCTCTTCAGGAAGCATAGATAAACAGTATGCACTTGAAGCTGCAAATTCTTTTTTTAGATATTCAACAATAAATGTATTATTAAGTAGAATCCAATTAAATTCATCAAGTGATTGCTTAACTTCTTCTAATGTCCATTTTTTAATACTATTTTTCTTCATTTTATTCTTCCTGGTGTTGTTGTTACTAAATTGCCATATTTGTCTGTTTGAATGGTCATGATATTGGTCGGTTTATTTCCATTAAATTTGTCATATCCAATATTTTTATTTAATTTAACAACTCTTTCATAAATTGTATGAGAAATGCTGTGTCCATCACCAAGTTTCTCAATAGATATGCGTTTTCGTGTGACTGGTACCGACACAACATCTTTATGCTGCAATAATGCTCTTAATTCATTTTTTGAGATAGAAAATTGACTACCGGTTCCTCCTCCTTCTGGTAAATGTCTATCAACAACATGTATCCAACCAGAATTATTAAAATTACGATTTTTTAAATTAATTCTTGATTGAACGACAGAACCCGTTGAAAAAATAGGTGGCGAATTACTGGCATTCATTGCTGTTGGAGCAGGCAATGCCTTCTGTTCCCAATCCCGACTA
>NZ_KV821271.1:0-276 GCF_001815615.1 Neisseria sp. HMSC075C10 | reverse complement strand
GCTTTGGGGAATGCGGGCTTCGCCGACAGGAACAGCCTTTCCGGATGGAGCCTCGGCCTTGCGGACAATTTTGCTTAAATTCCCGGCACTATTCACTACCTTTGCGGCGACAGGCGAGCGGACAATGGCAGATGCCGTCCCGCCGCTGACAACCATAAATGCTGCATTGGCTCCCACTCGGGCATTAAACATTGCGTCCATTCTGCCTGCAAGTTGCGGATCGTTAATGTATGCTTCGTCGCGAATCGCTTTCCAGTTTTCGTAGGACATCACAAC
>NZ_KV821270.1:0-204 GCF_001815615.1 Neisseria sp. HMSC075C10 | reverse complement strand
CTTTGGCACGGTTGCCACTATAGGTGGCAATGGCGCTGTGGATGACGGCAGTCGATTGGGCGACAGTTTGCTGTTTGTCGAGTAGGTTTTGCAGATCGGGTACGGCTTCGGCGCTGCGGTGGGCGTTTTGCAGATCGGTTTGGATGCCGAGTGCGCGGGCGCTGGTGGCTTGGTCGCCGATGGTGATGTTGCCTTCGCTGAGTA
>NZ_KV821269.1:227146-230987 GCF_001815615.1 Neisseria sp. HMSC075C10 | reverse complement strand
CTGTACGGATGGCGAGGAGATATTTAGGGGCAATGATGCGGAGTGTAAGCCTTTTACGGGGTAGAAATCTGATCGAAAGGGAGGAAGCGGATAAAGAAAAGGACGTGGGGGATACATCCTTTCGGGAGAGGATAATTTAAGGGGCTGTACTAGATTAGCTCTAAATTCCACACCAATCCCGCAGGATTTTTAGCTGCCGGGACGGTGTGCCGAAGTTAAATCGAAATTCGCATTCTTTCAAGAACAGCGGGAAAGATTTGCGATCGATTCCATTGTATTTTCGCAAGACACGTTTTGCCTGATTCCAAAAATTCTCAATGCCATTAATGTGGTTCTGACGGTCGGCAAATTCCTTGGAATGGTTGATGCGGTAATGGATGAAACCGCTCACGTCCAACTGGTCGTAGCTGCTCGGACTATCGGTATAAACAATACTGTCCGGCATGATTTTCTTTTTAATGACAGGGAGTAACGTTTCAGACTTGGCATTATCCACCACAACGATATAGACCCGTCCGTTGCGTTTCAGAATGCCGACGACAACCACTTTTCCTGCCACACCGCGACCACGCCTGCCTTTACGCTGTCCGCCGAAATAGCTTTCGTCCAGCTCGACAGGGCCCTCGAAAACCTCATCGGCAGCCAAGGCCAAATGATAGTTTATAACCGTGCGGATTTTACGGTAGAACAGTGCTGCTGAATTGGGATGGATACCCAAAATATCGACTGCAGAACGGGCGGTAACTTCCAGTACAAAAAAACGGAGCAGTTCTTTCTGTGCTTTTTTCTTTAATTTGCAGTGCGTTATCTTCATATTTCGAGGGTAACATATCTGCTAATCTAGTACAGCCCCTAATTTAATTGTTCCTGCTAACATAACTAACCTCAGTTAGCTAAGGAAGGAGAAGAAATATTTAGTCTTATCAGATTGGCACACTATCAATTTTCAGACGGCCCTTTGTTATAATTCTCTCTTTACCTGAACATAAAACAGGCCGTCTTATGGAAGTCATTCAATATCCCAATTCTCCGTTTAAACTCCACCAGCCATTTCCGCCCGCAGGCGACCAGCCTACCGCCATTGCCGGTTTGCTCGAAGGGCTTTCAGACGGCCTTGCTTATCAAACTCTGCTCGGCGTAACCGGTTCCGGCAAAACCTACACCATGGCAAACGTAATTGCGCAAAGCGGCCGTCCCGCCATCATCATGGCGCACAACAAAACCCTTGCCGCCCAACTCTATGCCGAAATGCGCGAGTTTTTCCCTGAAAACGCGGTGGAATATTTCGTGTCTTACTACGACTATTACCAGCCAGAAGCCTATGTGCCCAGCCGCGATTTGTTTATCGAAAAAGACAGCGCAATCAACGAACACATCGAGCAAATGCGCCTTTCTGCCACCAAAAACCTGATGACGCGCAACGACGTGATTATCGTCGCCACCGTGTCCGCCATTTACGGTATCGGCGACCCGACCGAGTATCAACAAATGGTGTTGTCCGTTAAAGAAGGCGACACCATCGAGCAGCGCGACATCATCGCCACGCTCGTTTCCATGCAGTACGAACGCGGCGATTTGGACTTCAAACGCGGCAGCTTCCGCGTGCGCGGCGACGTGATTGACGTGTACCCCGCCGAAAGCTCGGAAAACGCCTTGCGCATCAGCCTGTTTGACGACGAAATCGACCGCCTCGATATGTTTGACCCGCTTTCAGGCAGCCTTATCCAACGCGTCGGCCGCTACACCGTCTTCCCGTCCAGCCACTACGTTACCCCGCGCGACACCGTATTGCGCGCCTGCGAGTCCATCAAAGAAGAACTGCGCGAACGCATCGAATTTTTCGCCCGCGAACAACGCCCCGTCGAACAACAACGCATCGAACAGCGCACCCGCTTCGACCTCGAAATGCTCTACGAAATGGGCTTCTGCAAAGGCATCGAAAATTACTCCCGCCACTTCTCCGGCAAAAAAGAAGGCGAACCGCCGCCCACGCTGATGGACTACCTGCCCGACAACGCCATCATGTTCATCGACGAAAGCCACGTTACCGTTACCCAAATCGGCGGCATGTACAAAGGCGACGCATCACGCAAGCAAAACCTCGTCGACTACGGCTTCCGCCTGCCTTCCGCCCGCGACAACCGCCCGCTCAAATTCCACGAATTTGAAAAAGTCATGCCGCAAACCGTCTTCGTGTCCGCCACACCCGCCAAATACGAAGAAGAACACGCCGGACAAGTGGTCGAACAAGTCGTCCGCCCCACAGGACTGGTCGACCCCCAAATCATCATCCGCCCAGTTGCCACCCAAGTCGATGACTTAATGAGCGAAATCAACGACCGCATCCAAAAAGGCGAACGCGTTCTCGTTACCACCCTCACCAAACGCATGGCGGAGCAACTCACCGACTATTACAGCGAACTTGGTATCAAAGTGCGCTACCTGCACAGCGACATCGACACCGTCGAGCGCGTTGAAATCATTAGAGATTTGCGGCTCGGCCTGTTTGACGTACTCGTCGGCATCAACCTCTTGCGCGAAGGCCTTGACATCCCCGAAGTCTCCCTCGTCGCCATCCTCGACGCCGACAAAGAAGGCTTCCTGCGTTCCCACCGCAGCCTGATTCAAACCATAGGCCGCGCCGCACGCAACGTAAACGGCGTCGCCATCCTGTACGCCGACAAAATCACTGACTCCATGAAAGCCGCCATCGAAGAAACCGAACGCCGCCGTGAAAAACAGATTAAATTCAACGAAGAACACGGCATCGTGCCGCAGCAGATTAAAAAACAGGTCAAAGATATCATCGATGGCGTGTACCACGAAGAAGACAGCGGCAAAGGTCGTCTGAAAGGCAAAAACAAGGTTAAAGTCGGTGAAATCCACAACGAAGAAGACGCGATTAAAGAAATCGCCAAACTGGAAAAAGCCATGCAGCAGGCGGCTAGGGATTTGCAGTTTGAAGAGGCGGCAGTGTTGAGGGATAAGATTCGGGGGATTAAGGAAGGGTTGTTGTTTGGCTCAGAATAGCTTATTTATTTTTGGTTATTAGGGGATAAGTATGGAAATTGGGCATGTTATAACTATTTTAGTGTCTTTCATTGTTGCATTTTTAACTCTCCAAAATTTTTTTAAACAGAAATGGTGGGAAAGAAAAGAAAGAATTTACTCAGAAACAATTGAAAAATTACAAGAAATACAAAATCTCATACTTGAGTGCCGTATTGATTTAATGAATATAGATAAGTTTCATTTTGATAATGAAAGTATTAGGCAAGAAAATCAGATAAATTTACACAATAAATTTATGGAATTATTATTTTTGAATGATAAATTTGGACTTTATGTATTTAAATTATTCCCATATTTTTTCAGGCCAGCATTAGAGAAAATCACTGATATATCCAGTAGGTTAAGGGGGTATTTGTTAGATTTTTATAATTATCGTGGTGATGATTCGCCTATTGATTTTGATGACATGGATTTGCGCGACAAAATATCTTCATGTTTGGATAAAATGGGCAACTATTTAGACTTGGAGATGCAAAGATTTGCGTTTTATATGAAATCAGACTTACGGGTAAACATAAAATATTTTATTTGTGGATATGGGTTACAAATAAAATGGTTTTGGAGGTGCGTTAGCAACCGATGTAATAAGCTGGGGAAGGGGAAAGTATAAGTTAGGTTTAGATTCAATTAAACCATTAAATCTTCTGAAATGTTGGATTTGTACCCTGAGCAATTAATGCTTTGCTTTAACAATAAGCAAGCCGTAGCTTGCATCTCCACCAACTATTTCGGGCTGATTAAAGTGAGTGCGCAAAGCCATCTGAAGGCG
>NZ_KV821269.1:0-227046 GCF_001815615.1 Neisseria sp. HMSC075C10 | reverse complement strand
CCTGTTGAAAGCCGCCAACAGGCTAAGTGTACCTGCTGCTGCCTAAAAGGCGGCCAGATACCTGATTATCAAGTATCAGAGGGGAATTAAGGGGGGATTTGGGTAAAATCAGGAGTGATCCAGCCGAAAACCTGTGCTTGGATTTCGGCTGTCTGGGGAAGGACTTTTTTGCAAAGGTCTCAGAATTTACAAAGATGAAAAAACACCGCACAAAATTGTACGGTGTTGAGATAAGCCTAATAATCACTCATGGATAAGATTAGTATCCATATGAAACAAATGAATGCAACAGTCATTGTAATAGTGAAAGCAATATCTGGTGATTCTGATATAGGAGATAAACATCTGCCAATACATGGTTCTTTATTTTTTTTGACAAATATAACTCCAATTATAAAATCTATTAATAATATACAAGTCGGGGTTTTGTATTTTTTATAGATTTCTTTTATTATGTCCCACATGTACTAATCCATTATGTATGATTGAAGTTTATAATCTCAAAAAAGCCATTTCTAAACGTGAACGGTTGTATAGCGCAGCAGTAACAATAGCTGTTCTGTATTGACGTTTATTGTATAGTGCATTAAACCAACCCACATAAGTTGCAATGATATTGTGATTTGGGTCTTCAACCCCATTCGCAAACATATCGGCTGTCAATCCGAATAAAACTTCTTTAAGCGAACCAGGTGCTGAATATAAGATATTGTATGTGATATCTATAGCAAGCATTGGTCTTGTACTGCGTTTGATGTTCTCTACGACATCATTCACAACTTCAATGACATCATCGTTGATGTTTTCTGGTTTATTGCTCGCAACAACACCTTTTCCCCAAATTGCATCAATAATACCGCTAATGACAATTTTTGTATCGTTATCTGTAAAAGTTTTTTGAGCCATTTTATTTTCTCCTATGTAGATTTGGCATTAAGAAAGCAAGCCGTAGCCTACACCCCCTCCAACCGCGTGTGTGCGGTACGCACGCACGCGTTTTTGGGTGTTCAAACCATTGTTTCAAACTTTCAGACAATTTCAAACGTGGTCTGAAAACTTTTAGAATAAAGGCCGTCTGAAATTCAATTTTCAGACGGCCTTATTGTTTATATTGCTTCAAAATCTAACAGTCAAATTCTGCAATAACCGGTGCATGGTCGCTGGGGCGTTCTTGGGCGCGGGTTTCTAGGTCGACGGTGACGTTGGTAAGGGTGGCGGCGAGTTCGGGGCTGGTGAGGATATGGTCGATGCGCAGGCCGAGTTTGCGTTGGAACATGGCGCCGCGGTAGTCGAACCAGGTGTAGAACGCGCCTTCGGGGTGGACTTTGCGCAGGCTGTCAGTCAGGCCGAGGTCGAGCAGGTTTTTAAACCATTGTCTTTCGATGGAGGAGCAATGGATTTTTTCGTGCCATTTTTCGAGGTCGTAGCAGTCGGCATCGGCAGGGGCGATGTTGAAGTCGCCGAGCAGGACGAGTTTGGGGTGGGCGGCCATTTCGGCGCGGACGAACTCGGTCAATGCGGCAAACCATTGTTCTTTGTATTGGAATTTGGGGCTGTCCAGGGCTTCGCCGTTGACGCAATAGACGTTGATGACGCGTACGCCGTTGATGGTGGCGGCGATGACGCGGCGTTGCGGGTCGTCGGGAAGGGCGGGAAGGCCGCAATGTACGTCTTGCGGCTCGTGGCAGCTGATGATGGCGACGCCGTTGTAGGTTTTTTGGCCGCTCCAGACGCAGTGCCAGCCCATCATTTGTAGGGCGGCGGCCGGGAATTTGTCTTGGTCGAGTTTGAGTTCTTGTAAGGCGAGTATGTCGGCTTGGTGGTCGGCCAGCCAGTTTTGTACTTGGGGCAGGCGGACGTTGAGGGAATTGACGTTCCAAGTGGCGATTTTCATGATGTTTCCGTGTGTGCTGTTGGGTGGGAAGGCGGCAGATTGTGCCTGTGTGCATGGGCGGTATTGTATAGCGGATTGGTTTATTTTTCGATATGGGCTGAAAGGGGCAGGCCGTCTGAAAGCTGATGTTTCAGACGGCCTTGATGTTGTGATGTGGAATAATTTGTTTATTCGGCTTGGTCTTTGAGCGTGCGCAGGGTATTGAGGATGGTGGTGGCTTCTTCGGAGATGAGGCGGTATTCGATGATGCGGTGGTAGCGCGTGAAATCGATGATGCCTTCGGTGCGCAGGCGTGCGAGGTGGTTGGCGATGCCGGTCGGGGAGGAGTCGAGCGCTTGCGCCAGTTCGGTAATGCTGCGGTCGCCGTCAAGCAGCAGAAAAAGAATGGCCATACGTTCGGGGTTGGCAATCAGTTTGAGAATGGTAGAGAGACGCTTGATTTCCATATTATTGTTCCTTTTGTCTGTTATATGAACGCTTGATTTAGGTTAAATTTGGATGATTGTAGTTTTTATTAAGATTAACCTTATAATTCAAACTCTTACCTTGCAGTGTACACGGTTTTGTAAAATTTGAGGACATTGTTTTGCAATTTTTTGTTCATTTTCGAGATTTTACTTCGGTTGTGAAACTGGATTGAAAAAAGACGAAAAGGCCGTCTGAAATGTTCCGTTGCAGATGATTTTGCTGACGGATGTTTCAGACGGCCTTTGATTTGGCTTTAAGTTGTTTTTTCTTTTATGTTTGTGTTGAATCAGCCGATTGATTGTTTTTAAACAAACAACTAGGTTTTATGATTCTATGCTTAGGACTACACGCCAAGGGCTTGTCAGACGCTTGGACGTGTTGTCGAAATGCGACTACTTTTTCTTCCAGCCTGCGGTCATGGCGAAGGTGATGGGGTCGTAGTATTTCGGCAGCTTGGACGGAATGCCGACATCGTTACGGTACACGACGCGGTAGCGGTCGGCGAACCAGTTTGGAACGATGGTGTATTGGTGGCGAATCAGTCGGTCGAGCGCGCGCGAGGTGGTTTGCAGCTCTTGGCGGTTGGTAAAGCTGTTGAAATGGGTCAGCAGTTTTTCGACCGCAGGATGACAGACGCCGGATAGGTTGCGGCTGCCTTCGGTTTTGGCGGCGGCGCAGCTGAAGTAGTCGTATTGCTCGTTGCCGGGGCTTTCGCTGTTGCCGTAGTAGCCGGTGGTCACGTCAAAATCGAAGTCGTTCATGCGTTTTTGGTACACGGCGGAGTCGGCGGTGCGCACGTTCATGGTAATGCCGATTTTGGCGAGGTCGCTCTGCCATTTGGAGGTAATGCGTTCGTAGTTTTTGCTTGGTGCGAGGAATTCAAAGGTCAGCGGTTTGCCTTGTTTGTCGACTGCTTTGCCGTTTTTGTATTGATAGCCGCCTTTTTCAAGCAGGGCGCGTGCTTTGAGCAGGTTCGGGCGCACGCCCAGTTTGGGGTCGGTAACCGGCGGCATAGGGACGTCTTGATCCAATACGCCGTCGGGCAGCTTGGTGCCCAATGATTTGAGCAATGCGGTTTCCGCGCTGTCCGGCTTGCCGGTTGCGGCCATGGTGCTGTTGGTGAAGAAGCTGTCGGTGCGGCGGTATGCGCCGTAGAAGATGCGGCGGTTGACGCTTTCGTAGTCGAAGCTTTCAATCAAGGCGCGGCGGACGTAAATATTGTCCAAGGGCTTGTGGCGCATATTGATGACGAAGCCTTGCATGCCGGCCGTGCTGTTTTGTATCCATTCGTGTTTGGACAGATTGCGTTTTTTGAGGACTTCGTCGGAGTAGGCGCGTGCCCAGTTGCGGGCGACGTTTTCTTGTACGAAGTCATATTGGCCGCCTTTCAGTCCTTCGATGCGGACAACTTCGTCTTTGACGTATTTGATGCGGATGTGGTCGTAGTTGTAGCGGCCTTTGCGTACGGGCAGATTTTGCGCCCAGTAGTTTTTGTCGCGGACAAACTCGCTGATGCGGCCGTTTTCGGCTTTGGCAAAACGGTAGGGGCCGGAGCCGATCGGCAGGCTGTTGGGTGCGGCGGCCAGGCCTTTGGGATAGCTTTTATGCGAGAAGACGGGCAGGCTGCCGAGAATCATGTGCAATTCTGAGTTGCGCTGTTTGAAGCGGAACACGACGGTGCGATCGCTGGGCGTTTCCACTTTGGCCACGTCGCTCCAGTAGAAGTGGTACATGGGGGCGGCAGCTTTGTCTTTGGTCAGGATGTTAAATGAAGCGGCAACGTCTTTGGCCAAAACGGGGTCGCCGTTGTGGAATTTGGCTTTAGGGTTGATTTTGAAGGTAACGGAAAGGCCGTCCGGCGCCAGGGCGATGTCTTCGGCAATCAGGCCGTAAACGGCGTAAGGTTCGTCCATGCTTTGCTCGGTCAGGGTGTCGAGCGTCAGCATGCTGATGCCGTATTCGTGGTTGCCTTTGAGGGTAAAGGGATTGAGCGTGTCAAAAGCACCGAGGAAAGGCGTGGTAAACGAGCCGCCTTTGGGAGCGTTGGGATTGACGTATTCGAAGGCGGTGAAGTTGGCCGGATATTTCGGTGGTTGGCCAAGGCTTACGCCGTGGGCGGCAAAAGCGGCAGATGGAATCAGACCGAGCAGCGAGAGTAGGGCTGGTGTTTTCATCTATTTTTCCTTGTAGGTTGAATGTAGTATTCAGTAGTGTGCTGATTATAGCAAAGGCCGTCTGAAACTTGATATTTTTGCTTTCAGACGGCGTCAGGTTTAAGAGGATTGTTTTTTCGTATGGGCACTGAACTCGGCCAGCGTCATGTTCAAGGTTTCCAAGCAGGGCTGCATGATGTGGTCAACCGTTTGATTAACCTTGTCTTTATTAAGCGTTTGCGGACGGTAGACAAAGAGTTTGAACAGCTCAGCCAAGTCGATGGACTCCGCTCCCATTTTCAAGACCCAGCCCTGACGGCCGGAATAGACATAACCGTGTTGTGCCAGCTTTTCTAAAAGCTCGCCCAATTCGTCAAAGCCCATATTGATATGCCGTCTGAACTCCTGCACCGGCAATGCCTTGCCGTTTTGTTGGGCAGAATCGAGCAGCAGCAGGATTTTCAATACATCGTCAAAGCGGCCGCGCGCATCCAAACTGCGGCGGAACGCTTCGCCGCGCCAGTAGGACAGGGACGAGGTCAAAACCGCGCCGCCCAATACCAGCGTCCACAACAGGTTGAGCCACAACAGGAAAAACGGTACAGCGGCAAATGCGCCGTAAATCGATTTGTAGCCGTCAAAGTTGCCCATGTACCACGCGAACAAAAAGCGTGCCGTTTCCAAGCAAAACGCCGTTACGGCCGCGCCGACCAAAGCATGGCTGGCAGGCACGAAACGGTTGGGCACAAAGCGGTATAAACCCCACAGCAGTAGCGTAATAAATGAAACCGTGGTTATGCCCCTCAGCCATTCCGAGCCGCCCACCACTTGCACCTGACCGATTACGACCGACAAGCCCACGCCCAAAGACAAAGGCCCAAACGTCAGTAACGCCCAATACACCAAAAACTGCATCATCCAAGGCCGTTGCGAATTGACACGCCAAATCCGGTTGAACGCATTGTCTATCGTCCGAATCAACATCAGCGAGGTTACGACCAACATCACACTGCCGATCGCCGTCAGATTGGTGGCCTTATCGCGGAACGCATTGATGTAGTCAAACACCATGTCCGCGCCCTGCGGAACGATGGTGCGGTTGATAAAAGAGATAAATTCCCCCGACCATTGGTCGAAAACAGGGAAGGCAGAAGCGATGACGACCATCACCGTCAACACGGGCACCAAAGCCAAAAGCGTCGTAAATGTCATGCTTGCCGCCACCTGCGGCACGCGCTCCTCATCAAAACGGCGCACGACAAACCAAGCGAACGCCACGCCTTTACTCTTTAAAAAACCTTGCCACCATTGCGAAAACGGCATAACCTTTTCCCACTTTTAAATTGAAATTTCTTCTTTTCAGATGACCTGAGTATTTAAAAGGCCGTCTGACACCTGACAGCATTGTAACGGAAACCCCAAATGAACCCAAATCCTCTGAAAATCCTCGTTCTCTTTTATTCCCAAAATGGCAGCACGCGCAACCTTGCCCGCCAAATCGCACGCGGTATCGAAAGCGTGGACGGTTGCGAAGCCGTATTGCGTACCGTTCCCAAAGTTTCCACCGTTTGCGAAGCCGTTGAAAAAGCCATTCCCGACGAAGGTGCGCCATACGCGACTGCCGACGACCTCAAAAATTGCGCCGGCCTTGCGCTCGGCAGCCCGACGCGTTTCGGCAATATGGCCGCCGCGATGAAATACTTTATCGACGGCACCATTCCCCTTTGGCTCGGTGCAGAACTCGTCGGCAAACCCGCCACCGTTTTCACCAGCACATCTTCACTGCACGGCGGCCAAGAAAGCACCCTGCTGACCATGATGCTGCCCCTGTTGCATCACGGCATGGTCATCAGCGGCATTCCATATACCGAGTCCGCGCTCAGCAATACCCAAAGCGGCGGCACGCCTTACGGCGCAAGCCATGTTTCCGGCTACGACAGCAAGCCGGCATTGACCTCCGAAGAAAACGATATTGCCTTTGCACAAGGTAAACGTTTGGCAGAATTGGCAAGAAAATTGGCAGACTGATTTTTTGTGATAAAAAGATTGAGGCCGTCTGAAAACCTGATGATGCGGGTTTTCAGACGGCCTTTTTAGTTAATTAGGGCTAGATTAAAAATAAATATTTTGAATTAAACGAACTACTTAGAAAATAGTGATTAGAACATAGTTTCATCGGACTACATCTTTTTGATAGAATCTGCCACCAAATTAAAACATCAGCTAACTGGAGAAGCTATGTCACTACCTGTATTCCCCTATGGCAAATTAAGCTTTGCCGTCAGTCTGGCGCTGTGTTCGGCGTATTCTTTCGCAACCGAAGTAGAAAATACCCAGCCGCAAGAACGTGTCGATTTACCGACAGTTACCGTCCAAGGTGTCGGTAAACAGACTACTTCCAACTACACCATTCCCGCTTCCTCCGCCGCGACAGGCATCCGCCTGACCCAGCGCGAAACGCCGCAGTCCCTGTCTGTCGTAACGGCAAAACAAATCGAAGACCAAGGCTTGGACAGCCTGCAGGACGTATTGAAACAAACACCGGGCGTATTCCACAGCAAAATGGGCAACAACGTATCCGGCCACAGCCAATTTATTTCGCGCAGTCAGGCTGTTGACAGCATTTCCGTGGACGGCGCGCCTAAATTCCTTTACGACGGCAAAGCCATCCGCCGCGGCACCAACAATCTGGACAGCACATTGTACGAACAAGTCGTCATCGTGCGCGGCGCAAGCGGTTTGTCCAATGGCGGTATGGGCGAGCCGGGCGGTACGGTTGCTTTGGAACGCAAAAAACCGACTGCCAAGCCTGTCGTCAGCGTGGAAGCCGGTGTCGGTTCGTGGAACCATTACCGCTTCGTCCTTGATGCCAATCAGCCTTTGAATGCAGACAATACCTTGCGCGGCCGCGCTATTTTGGTCAGCGACCACGGCGGCGATTACCTGCCGAACACTTCGCGCCACAATCATACTTTCTACGGTACTTTGTCTTACGATATCACGCCGCAAACCCAATGGCGCCTCGGTACGGAAATACACCGTTTCCGCAATACCGGCAGCTCGCGTTTCAGCTACCTGACGGCAGCAGGTTCGCGCCGTACTGGATTCATACCATTTGAGTCTTCGCCACGCAGCAATTCTTCCGCACGCTGGGCATACGGCAAAGACACCAGTGCCGAAGTATTCACTTCCCTCAGCCATGAGTTTGATAACGGCTGGAAACTGACAGGCGATTACAGCCATGTTTCGGGTAAAAACGACATCGTTTCAGGCATTGCCGGTACTTTTGTCATTAATTCGGATTACTCCGCGCTCTTTACATCCGACCGCGACCGCAGCAAATACCGCGATCAGAATTTTGCGCTGGCCTTAGACGGCTATTATCCGGCGTTGGGTCGCTCGCACGAGTTCAATGTTGGCATCAGCCATCAGGACAACAAAGAAAACCTGTCTTTCTATGACGAAGGCGAATCGACGATTCCTGATTTGCGCCTCTTTAACGGCAATATCGCCAAACCCGATATGCCGTATCTGCGCGATGGTTTTTCACGCATGAAAAACCTGTCGGTTTACGGCTCGACCCGTTTCAAACTGACCGATAAACTCGCCTTTATCGGCGGCAGCCGTTTTGTGGATTGGCGTTACCGTTACAGCACCAGCCGTAACAAATTCGCACACAGCAGCCACAAACAAAATGTTTTCATTCCTTATTTGGGCGTAACCTACGACATCGGCGACAATCTGACCGCCTATGCATCTTACACCACCATTTTCCGTCCGCAAGTGCGTTACCTGACCAAAGACGGCGCGGCGCTCAAACCACAACGCGGCAAAACCTACGAGACCGGTTTGAAAGCATCATGGTTTGAAGGCCGTCTGAATGCTTCCGCCTCCGTCTTTATGAACAAACGCGACCATTTGGGCGTTGTTGCAGGCAAATTCGCAAATGGCGAGGAATACTACCGCGCAGCCGACAACACCACAACAAAAGGCGTGGAACTCTCTGTCGGCGGCCGTCTGAGCGAAAAATGGCTGCTGAATGCATCTTATGCACGTTCCAAAATTAAAGACAGCGAAGGGGTTCAACTGCATCCGTCTTATCCGGTTCATCTGTTCAAACTCTTTACCGCGTATGATGTGACCGACCGTTTGAACGTGGGTGCCAACGTCAACTGGCAAAGCCGCAGCCACACGCTGGATGAATACCCTGCAGACATCAATCCAGCCGCCGCCGCTGCATTGACCCAACGTCCGTACGCAACGCTGGACTTGACCGGTCATTACAAAATCGGCAAATCCACCCGCATCAGTTTGGACTTTGAAAACGTCTTTAACAAACGCTATCGCACCATGCCGGATATTCACGTTTACGGCACGCCGCGTAGTGTGACTGCAACGGTTAAACATACGTTTTAATTGAATAGCAGAAGTAGGACAGGCCGTCTGAAAACCTAAATTATCGGGTTTTCAGACGGCCTTTTGTTTATATCTTAAACTTGCAAAAACCGTCTGTTTGTTTTATAAATGCAAACCATTATTATTCAAATAGTAAGGTTATGTAATGAAAAAGAAAGCGATTGCCTGTGTAATAGGGGCGGTTTTTTCCGGACAGTTATATGCGGCTCAGATGCCGGTGGCTCAGGCAGAAATAGAGCCTGTGGTGGTCACGGCTGACCGCAATGCGCAAACCTTGGATAAAGCCGCGCCGAATGTGTCGGTTATCGGACGTAAAACCTTGAATCAAGCCTCGGCGCAGAATTTGGACGATATCGTGATGTATGAATCCGGCGTCAGCGTGCCGTCAGACAACAACCGCCGCGGTCATGCCGGTATCAATATCCGAGGCATAGACGGCAACCGCATTCTGATGATGGTAGATGGCGTGCGCATTCCCGAATCTTATGCAGGCGGTGGCTCCAACGGCGCGATTTCGGGACGCGATATGGTCGAAAGTGACACGCTTAAGCAGGTCGATATTGTCAAAGGCCCTTATTCCGCGCTGTACGGCAGCGACGCGCTCGGCGGCGTGGTGAACATGGTGACGCTTTCTCCGAGTGATTTCGTCGATGCGGGCAAACGCGGTCATTTCGGTTTGAAACACGGCTACCGCAGTCGCGACCGCAGCCATGGCGTGACGGCGACTGTGGCAGGTTTCCATGAAAACGCCGAAGGTCTGCTGATGCTGACGCGCCGTCAAGGTCATGAAACCGAAAACATGGGCAGCGATACCAGCTACTCGACTGCGCGTACTGCCACCAATCCACAGAAAAACAATGCCTACAATATCTTGGCGAAAGGCAATATCGGCAACGAACACCACCGCTTGGAAACTTTGTACGAACAGTATTACCACGCCAACGATACCGTATTGGCAAACGGCTTGGGTTCGCAATCGCGCGGACCGGTAACCATCGCAACATCTGAGAGCAATGCCCGCGACCGTATCCGCCGTCAACGTATCGAAGCGGGCTACCGCTACACTGGCGAAGGCCATCTGAAAGAAGCGAACCTGACTGCCTATCAGCAAAAACTGCGTACGGAAGACGATGCCGTCGATGCGAGCATTACGCGTATGGGCGCGCGCCAATTAGGTAATTCGACCCGTTATTCCGACTACGGTTTCAATCAGACCATACGCGGGCTGAACGGGCGCGGCGTGTGGGAATTTGACGGCACGGTCAAACAAACCGTCGTTGCCGGCGCCGAATACAAACACACCGAGACCGCCCGTCCGCGCGACAGCCTGACAGTGGACAATCTGACCGGCGCCGTCAGCAAAGTTTATGCAGGCAGCACCTATCCGAATAAAACTTTCCCTGACAGCAAGCGCAAAACGTTCAGCGTTTACGCACAAGACAGCCTAACCTTCGGCAACGGCATCGTCCTAACTCCGGCCTTACGTTACGAAAAAGACAAGCTGAACACGTCGACCGACCAAGCCTATCTCAATGCCAATCCCGGCGGAACGGCGACGCGCTTCAGCGATTCCGCGTTTACGCCCAGCCTGCGCCTGAGTGTGCCGATGGGTGAGCAGTTCACCGGTTTTGCCACTTATTCCCAAGGCTTCCGCACGCCGCCGTTTGACAGCGCGACCATGGCGTTTGCCAATACGACCTACGGCTATGCGGTCATTCCCAATGCCAACCTCAAATCCGAACGCTCCAATAGCTTTGAATTGGGGATGAAATTCAAAAACGAACGCGCCCGTGCGCAAGTCACCGCGTTCTACAACCGTTACCGTAACTTCATCAACCGCACTGAAATCGGTACCTCCACCGTTGGCAGACGCCCGATTATCCAGTACCAATATCAAAACCTTGATCACGTCAAAACCTACGGTGCCGAAGCTTCTGCCGCCTACAAATTCCTGCCGGGCTGGCAAGTCTCCGGCAGCATCGCTTGGATGCGCGGTGAGCAGCAGGACGGCAAACCGTTGGATTCCGCTTATCCGCTCAACGGTGTTTTGGGTTTGGACTACACGCAGGAAAAATGGGGTGTCGGCACCAAGCTGCGCTGGTCGAAAAAACACAGCCGCGTCAGCAGCGACACTGTTTTCCAAGCGCCGGGTTATGGCGTATGGGATATCGGCGCGTGGTACAAGCCGTTTAAAAACCTCGAAATCGGCGCAAACATCTACAACGTCGGCAACAAAAAATACTGGCAGCACGCAGACGTTGCCGGCATGAGCCGTACCAGTGTGATGGACTTGTACACCGAAACCGGCCGCAATTTCGCCGCAACCGTACAACTGAAGTTCTAATGTGATTCAACCGTTTTCAGACGGCCTGAGAAAACGAGCAGGCCGTCTGAAAGCATTCGACAAGGAAAAACAATGAAACTCAAACTCCTCCTGCTTTCCGCGTTTATTTCGTTGGCCGGCACTGCACACGCGCAACGCATCGTCGTGTTGACCCCCGATACGGCAGACATCGTTGCCGCGCTCGGCGCATTGGACGAAATCGTCGGCCGCGATCAGACCGTTCAAAATCCGGCGTTGAAAAACAAGCCCAGTATCGGCATTCATCGCCGTCTGACGGTTGAACCGATTGTGGCCGCTAAACCCGACATCGCCATCGGTTCATGGATGGCGCAGCCTGCCGATATTTTTGCCCACCTGCAAAAAGCAGGCATTAAAGCCGTCAATGTTGCGCCCGATGACAGCATCGCCGCCTATCCGCAAAGTATCCGCAACATCGGTCAGCTTATCGGTAAAAGCGCACAGGCGGACAAGTTGGCCAGTAAGTGGCAGGCGGATATGAAACAGCAGCCTTCCAGCGGCAAACGCTACCTCTTCAGCTACGACGGGCGCATCGTATCGGGCAAAAATACTGCCGCCGACGAAATCATCCGCCGTGCCGGCGGTATCAATGCCGCAGCCGCCATTGACGGCCTCAAACCGATGACGCGTGAGGCATGGATTGCGGCCAAACCTGACATCATCATTATTGCCGACCACAACACCGCCATGATAGGCAACGTCAAAACCTTTGCCGCACGCCCCGAAATCGCTGGCTCGCCTGCCGCGAAAAACGGCAAGATTTATTTGTGGAAGGCCAACGATATGTTCCGTTACGGACTGGATACGCCGCAAGTGATTCAGCGTTTGCACGGTTTAGCGAAATAAACGCACCTGTTTTGAAAAGCCTGCCCGATTTTTGTTTTCAGACGGCCTTGATTTGTTCCTTCTTATTGAGGAGGAAGCAAAACGGTTGTCTTAAAAATGCCGTCTGAAACCGTTCCTCAATCCGTTTAAACCGCATGATGTCATGAAACCGCATACCCTTACCCTTTGCCTGCTGCTTACTGCCACCGCCGTTTATTTGTGCTGCGGCATCGGTTTTGGCGCGTGGGAGTCGCCGCTGGCGATGGATGAAACCGTCCGCCAAATCCGTTTACCGCGCATCTATACCGCGCTTTTGGTCGGGGCCGGTTTGTCCGCTTCGGGTGCGGCATTGCAGGCTTTATTCGAGAACCCGCTGGCCGATCCGAGTTTGATCGGGACGTCGGGCGGGGCGGCCTTGGGCGTGATTGTGTTATTGGCTTTGGGTGGCGGCGCGATGGGTGTACCGGCGGCGGCTTTTCTTGGTGCATTGGGTGTGTGCCTGCTGATTTTGGCAGTGCACAAACTGCTCGGCGGCGGTACTTTAGGATTGCTGGTGTTGGGTTTTGTGTTGAGCGCGTTTTCGGGCGCGGTAGTCAGTATGATTTTGTTTTTATCGGACGATTTGGTATTGCGCAGCGCGACCACATGGCTGTCGGGCAGCCTTGCCGAAGCCGGTTTCTCATCGCCTGTTGCGGCAATCGCAGTCATGTTGCCAGGTTTTCTGATTTTGTTATCCGCAGGCAGGCGGTTGGACGTTTTGATGACGGGCGAAGACACGGCTGCCAGTATGGGGGTGTCGGTCGGGGCATTGCGTGTGCAAACCGTAATCGGCGCGGCATTGATGACAGGGGCAGCGGTATCGCTTTCGGGCATCATCGGTTTTCTCGGCATGATGATCCCCAATGTGCTGGCGCAAACCGTCGGCGGCAGCCGCCGCAAACTGATTACGCTGTCGGCTTGGTTGGGCGCAGTGTTTTTGATGGTGGTGGACGGCGCGGCGCGCTGGCTGACATACCCTGTCGATCTGCCGGTCGGTATCGTGATTGCCTTATTGGGCGGACCGTTTTTTATGTATTTGTTTATCAAGCCTTTGAAAAGCCGTTGATGCTTAAACAGGCCGTCTGAAACTTTATTGCCCCATATCTTTTCTATGCACACCTTATTTCAAATCTGTAATCTTTCCGTCCGCGTCCAAGACAAAACCCTGCTTGAAATCGATCAACTGGATATACCTTCGGGCATGACCGTCATTATCGGCCCGAATGGTGCAGGCAAATCTACTTTGCTGCGGGCCTTAATCGGGCAAACAGGGCAGGGGGGAATCATGCTTTTCGGTGAGGCCGTTGCGCCGCAAATCCGCACGGGCAGGGTGGCATGGGTCGGGCAGCATGGCCGTTACAATATGCCGATGACCGTACGCGAATACATTGCGTTGGCGTCATTCGTACAAAAAGGCCGTCTGAACCATGAATGGGCGGACGAGTTGCTCGATTATTTTGATTTGACGGCATTGGCGGATAAGCGCATCGGCAAGCTCTCAGGCGGCGAACAGCAACGCGCCAACATCATCCGCGCCCTGTTGCAAAACGCGCCGGTCTTGCTTTTGGACGAACCGTGCAACCATCTCGATATCCGCCATCAACACCGCCTGATGCAGTATTTGGTCGGGCATTCAAGCCGTGCCTCATCAATACTGGTATTACACGATTTGAACCTCGCCGCGCGTTATGCGGAACATATTATCTTGATAAATAAGGGAAAAGTCGTTGCAGCAGGCAAGGTGGGCGAAGTGATGCACTCCGACTTGCTTGAATCGGTTTACGGTTGGCAGATACGCCGTTGCGAAGATGAGGCAGGGTTTTATTTCAGAAGCTGAGCACCAAAAGGCCGTCTGAAAAACGATAAAGAAAATTTATTTTATCGTTCAAAAATAAAACGAGATGGGAGGATGTCCCCGACTTGAAGAAGCAGATTTTGCACATTTCACAAGTAAAATGCCGATTTCCATCAAATATAAATACATTTTATTATTTATAGAATACAATATTTTAAAATAATACTGATTTTTAATTACGTAAAAATATTGACAAGAAAATGATGATGGTTATTTAATATATAAATCTTATTAATAACTTTTATTAATCATTATCATGGTACAGCAGCTTGTTTGGACTCCGAAACAATCCGCGCCCAAGGCATTTCCCGAACGTCAGGCATTAATGCCCGTTTGGGGCGGCGTTCCAATGCCGCGTCCCCAGTGGCAGAACATTTGGAAGAAAAAGCTTCCCCATGCCACGGATATGGACGCGCTTGCTTATCTGCATATTCCATTTTGCGCCAACCATTGCGTTTTTTGCGGCTTCTACCGTAATGCGTGGAAGGACAGCCAAAGCAGCGTGTACACCGACAAAATTATTGAAGAAATGGCCGCTGAAGCCGAAGTCCGTACAGGCAAGGGAAAAATCCGAGCCGTTTATTTCGGGGGCGGTACGCCGACCGCGTTGCTTACGGAAGACCTCGTCCGCCTGATTCGTGCCTGCTACCAATATCTGCCGCTTGCCGAAGACTGCGAGTTCACCATAGAAGGGCGCATGAGCCATTTTGATTTGGAAAAAGCACAGGCTTGTCTCGAAGCAGGGGCCAACCGTATTTCCATCGGCGTGCAAACCTTCAATACCGCCATCCGCCGCCGTCTCGGCCGCAAACACAGCGGCGACGAGGCGTTTGAATATTTGGCAAAATTGTGCGAACTCGATGCCGTGATTGTGGCCGATTTGATGTTTGGCCTGCCCAATCAAACCGATGAAGTTTGGCAAAACGATATTGCCCGCGCCGCCGAGCTGCCTCTGTCAGGTTTGGATACGTATGCATTCAACCTTTATCCCATGCTGCCCATCAACCGCATGATTGAAAAAGGCGCATTTCCGACACCGCCGGGCTTTGATATTCAGGCAGATCAATATGCCTACACGGTTGAAACACTGCTGGAAAAAGGCTGGGAACAGGTCAGCAACAGCCACTTCGCCTATCCCGGTCGCGGCGAACGTAACCGCTACAATACCCTGATCAAATCCGACATTCCCTGTTTGGCGTTCGGCTCCGGCGCAGGGGGTAACTTCGGCGGTTTCAGCTATCAGGTGCAGGGCGATTTGGAGAGTTATCTCGCCACGCCGAAAGGCGAGAAAAACATCGCATTTATGAGCGGTCATAGTCCAAATAAAGCACTTCTCAGCAAAGTCCAGCACGATATTGAAACAGGCCGTCTGAATCCATTATTGTTCGACGGCAACAAAGCAGCGCAAAAGCTGATTGCCCAATGGCAGGAAATGCAGCTTTTTAAAGAACCCGATTCAGACGGCATTATCCGTTTGAATACCAGCGGCCGTTATTGGTCGCCCACCCTTATCCGCAAACTCATGCTCACTCTTCCGACTCAAGAAAAGGATCAAACCATGCAAAAACTTTCAGCCGAACAACAAACCATGTTGCGCCAATCATTGGAAAAAAATCCCGGCCAAGTGCTGGAAATGCTGGCCGCGCAAAACCAATGCAGTTTTGAAGACGTTATCCGCTGCCTGCCTGAAGAGAATGTGCGCCAAACCGAAGGCAGCCGCATTGTCGAAATTCTCCAAGCCATCGCCGCATGGGATGAATCCGTTACCTTCATCGCCCATACCCCCGATGCCATCGTCGAAGTCAGCGGCAAACTGCCGAACGGCAAAGTCGGCCGCGGTTTCTACAACTTTGACCATCCCGAAACCGACGGCGGCGTACACGGCCACATCTACTATGAAAACTGCGCCTCCATCTACCTTTTGGAACGCCCGTTCATGGGTAAAGCCACTTGCTCGCTCAACTTTATCAACCGCAACGGTGGCGCCATGTTTAAAATTTTCGTCGGCCGTGATGAAGCAGGCGAGTTGAAACAACACCAAATCGAAGCCATGCGCAAACTGTTTGATGCCGCTTAAACGGTTTCAGACGGTCTGAAAATCCGTTCCTTGTTGCATAGAGGAGCGGATTTTCTAACAACAAACATCTACCATACAAAGGAATCTCAAACATGCAACTCATCTTCGGAGCCAACGGCCCGTCCGGCCGCGCCTATATCCGCACATTGACTGACTCAGCCGATACCGTCGCCGTATTGAGAAGGCCGTCTGAAGACAGCTTTTTTGCCGAACACAATATTCAAACCGTCGTCGCCGATGCGCTTGATGCCGACGCACTCGATAAAGCGTTGGCACAATACCGTCCCGATACCGTGATCAGTTTTGTCGGAGGCAAAAACGAAGAGGGTATCCGCAGCGATGCGCTGGGCAATATCAACATCATTGCCGCTACGAAAGCCGCTAATCCGCAAGCCCGCTTTGTACTGATTACCAGCATGGGCTGCGGTGAACAATGGGACATGATGAGCGAGCCGTTCAAACAGGCACTCGGCGAAGCCGTCCGTGCCAAAACGGAAGCCGAAATCTATCTCAAACAAAGCGGTTTGAATTGGACTATCTTGCGCCCCTGCGGCCTTGCCGATGGCGAAGATAATGCCTATACCTTGACACAAAATACCCAAGAAATTCCGCAAAAATACATGACGCGCAACGGCTTGGCCGCTGCCGTTGCTGCCATTGTCGGCCAAGCGGACAGCAAGGACGAAACGTATAGCGTTGGTGCGGCATAAACGGATTGAGTAGGCCGTCTGAAACTGTCTTTTAATTGTTTCAGACGGCCTGATTTTTTAACATACTGTTTTTATTATAAACTTTAGCAAAGAAATCAAAATAACAGGCATAATAAAGACCGGAACATATCCGGTCTTTATTAATGGTTTCGCATTTACGCTTGGTAACCTTTCGCTTCGGCAAGCAGGGCCAGCAATTCTTCAGTCGTATCCCAACCGATGCAGGCATCCGTAATACTTTGACCGTAAACTTCAGGCTTGTCTTGACGGCCTTCAACCAAGTGGCTTTCCACCATCACGCCCATGATGTTTTCTTCACCGGCTTTCAGCTGCGCCGCAACATCGCGAGCTACATCCATTTGTTTGCGGAAGTCTTTACGGCTGTTGGCATGGCTGCAGTCCACCATCAGTTTGCTGCTCACGCCGGCTTTTTGAAGCTGCGCAACCGCGTCTTTAACGTGCTCCGCGCTGTAATTAGGCTCTTTACCGCCACGCAAAATCGCATGGCAGTCAGGATTGCCGCTGGTGTGGACAATCGCGGAATGACCGGCTTTGGTTACAGACAGGAAGTGGTGCGGATGATTGGCGGCACCGATGGCGTCGATGGCGATTTTCAGATTGCCGTCCGTACCGTTTTTAAAACCGACAGGGCAGGAGAGGCCGCTGGCCAATTCGCGGTGTACCTGGCTTTCAGTCGTACGCGCCCCAATCGCGCCCCAAGAAATCAGGTCGGCGTAGTATTGCGGCGTAATCATGTCCAAGAATTCAGTCGAAGCAGGCATGCCCATTTCGTTCAAAGTAAGCAACAACTGACGCGCTTGGCGCAGGCCGTAGTTGATGTCAAACGTACCGTCCAAGTGCGGATCGTTAATCAGACCTTTCCAGCCAACGGTTGTACGCGGTTTTTCAAAATACACGCGCATTACAATCAGCAGCTCTTTCTCATATTTTTTGCGCAAGGGCAGCAATTTTTGCGCATATTCTACCGCCGCCTTAGTATCGTGAATCGAGCATGGGCCGATGATGACCAGCAAACGGTTGTCACGGCCGTGAACCAAATCCGCAATCTCATGACGTGTTTTATAAACCAAATTGGCAACCTGAGGTGTAACAGGCAGCTCATACAAATGTGCGATTGGAGGGAGTAACTCTTTGACTTCTTTGATCTTAATATCGTCGGTAGGGTAGTGTTGGGACATGATGGACTCTCTTGTTTATTTTTGATACAGGTTACAGGTTTTAGCAGAATTAAACAAGGCTTGATTTTTTGTTTTAGCAATTTTATTCTAAAATTTCTTTATTTAAATTATTTTATGGAATTTAAAATCAGTTTATTTATTTAAATTAGAATTTAATGCTATTAAAAATTTCATTTATATAATAAAGGGCTTTGAGTTTTTATCAAAATACAGGCCGTCTGAAAAAGTTCAGACGGCCTTTCTTTAATTAAAACAGGATACCCAATCTCATCTCAATCTATATTGCGAACAATTATTTTGCAGAATTGCTAACTTGTTTCATCCAGGCAAACAGTTCGTCCAAGTCATAATCGCCGCTGTGGCCGATATCCCAAGGCAGGGCGTAGTCGACGGTTTGGCCGTTGTTTTGCAGTTTGGCGGCTAAGACGGCGGAGACTGCCAGTGAGGTGTCGCGGTCATTGGTGCCGGCGCGGATGCGCCAGTTTTGCGGCAGGTTTACGCCCGGTTTGCCGATGTAGTTGAGCGGGTTCATGATTTTGATGGTTTCTTCGTCCGCGATTTCGGCGTTGGCAGCGGTGTTGTGTTGAAGAGGTAAACGGATACGATAACCAATACTAAGGCCGTCTGAAACGCCAAGTTGGGTTTCAGACGGCCTGATTTTTTGTAACGTTATGTAGTGTTGTGCGTTGCGCTGTGAAGTAATATTGGCTTGGATTTATCTATTTGATAAATATAAATTTAATGAGGAATTATGCCTTGAAAATCCTATTTATCCGGTATCTGTAAAAGTTTGAATCTGCCTTGTAAATCAGTATGCAGGACCGATATTTTTGCTTGATCCCCAGATTAGTTCTATTTGTCAGAACGTTTTGCTCAATTCGACAAACATTTTGGTTTTGCCGTATTCGTAGAACTTGTCGTTGCTCCATGTTTTGTTGTGGGCAATGGTCAGGCGCGGGGTGATACCTTTGAAATGGAGGGCGCGGTGCCATACGCTTAGGGAGGCGGAGGCTTCTTTGTCGCGGCGGTTTTGTTCGTTGCTGAAGAAGCTGGGGGCTTGGTAATGGCGTTGGGCGGCGCTGAGGCGTAGGACGGTGGAGAGGCCTTTGGGCCATTCTTGTCCCCATGTGGTGCGCAGGGCGTAGCGGTTGAAGCTGTCGCTTTTGTCGTCGCGGTTGCGTTCGCGGTAGAGGTCGATACCGGCTACCCAGTATTGGCGCGCGTTGCGGTAGTACACGATGGAGTTGCTGAGCAGTTGGCTGGTGTTGTTGGAATGCTCGCGGCGGCCGTTTTTCAGACGGCCTGCTTCAAATGCGCTGAGGGTTTGCAGCTTGGGTTGCCACCAATGGTTGTAGTGGAGGCGTGCGCCGTTGGTGTAGGTGTAGGGGTCGTTGCCGTAGAAGCGGCGTTCATGGAACGGGGTCATGCCGATATCGTTGCGCTGGTCGGCATAGCCGATGCCTGCCGAAAAGCGTGTGGTGAGGTCGTTGTAGTTGGTGTGTTTGGGATAGATTTTGCCGTAATGGTCTGCGCCTGCCGTGGCATAGAAGCCGCGGGGCAGCGACCATTTTTTTTCTGCGCCGATTTGGTAGTGGACGGCGGTGGCATCGATGGGCTCGGGGAATGTCCAGCCTCGGAAGCAGTCGTCGTCGGGATAGGCTAGGCGCACGGCGCGGCATTGTTCATCGCTCAGGTGGTTGCCCAGACGGCGTTGGCCGGGGGCTTGGTTGATGTTTTGTTCGCGCGTGATGTTCAAGCCGGCATTGAATTGCCATGAGTCGCGTTCGCGCAGGGCTTTGCGGTAGGTTTCGATGCGTTCTTGCAAGGCAGGCGGGAGGGATTCGGTTTGTAGTTTGTCGAACTGGTCGGCTGCGGCTTCGTTTTGTTTGTCTTCAAACAAGGCGGTCGCAAGCTGCCAGCGGACGGCGGAGGCATCGGGTTGCTCGGCGATAAAGCGGCGGTAATGGCCGATGGCTTCGGCGGCGCGTCCTTCGGATTGGGCAAGCAAACCTTTGGCATAGCGTGCCATGGCGCGGTCGTGTTCTGGCCATTGTTCGTAAATGGGCAAAACGGCTTTGATGCCGGGGATGTTGTGGGCGACGACGGCGGAATACATGGCGCGTGCCAGTAATTCGGTGTTGGCAAGCAGGGTATCGGCATCGACGTTGATGATTTTTTCAGACGGCCTGTTTGTCTGCTCGGCAGTGATGTTGTGCGTTTCGGGTTGTTGGGGTTCGGCTGTGTTGACTTGAAGCTCGGGTTTCACATCAGGCGGCACATCGGCGGCGTGAAGGGAAAGGGGAAGGATGGCGAGGAGGAGCAGACGTTTTTTCATGGCAATGTTTGGGATGTTATCGGTATAAGTGGGCAGATTGTACAATGTTTTGAGTCAGAAATTTTACAAACCGAGTGCCATTATATCTGATAAAGACGACAAAAGGCCATCTGAAACCCGATGGGATTTCAGACGGCCTTTATTTGCGAGTCGGATTTAGTTTTGGTCCAAGTCCAAATCCAAATCGGCTTTGTATTCGATACGGCCTTGGCCTTTGTCTTCGATGGAAACGTCCAGCTCTTGTTTGCCGCGTTTGAATTTCAGATCGGCATCGTCGTGTTTGATTTCAGACTCAACCACATGGAAACCTTTGCTGCGCGCGTGGGCAATCACTTTTTTGGCCAAGGAAGGAATGGAATTGCGTTGGCCGGAAAGTTCGGCTTCGTATTCAAATTCGCCGTCGCCTTGATGATCGGCTTTGATGGTGTGCGCGCCTGCCGGACGGTAGATTTCGGAAGGCAGCGGGGAGGCGAATGCCGTGGCGGAGAAAAGAGCCAAAATGCCGGTGGCCAGTAACGATTTTGCTTTGGTCATCGGTTTTCCTTTCTGAAAAGGGTTTTGAGAATGGCATCATCTTATCGGTAGGTATGAGTGGCGGCAAGCGGATAAACCTGATTTTACGCGCGGCTACATGATTTGTTTGGAGGGCATTGATTCTTTGCTTTGGGCTGGTGTTTGCCTGCGGAAAAATGCTGCCGGATAAGACTTAGCCGAGGCGGAACAATTCGCTGCCGTGCGCCTTCAGCCATTGTTCGGCTTGGTCAACATGCGGCGTGATCGAGTGGGTCAGAGCCCAAAACGCAGGGCTGTGGTCGGGATGGCGCAGGTGGGCGAGTTCGTGCAGGCAGACGTAGTCGGCGACATATTCGGGCGCGCCGATGAGCCGCCAGTTGAGGCGGATGCCGGTAGTGTGGCGGCATACACCCCAGAAAGTTTTGGCGTTGGAAAGGGAAATGGCGCTCGGGGTTAGGCGGGTGGTTCGGATATGGCCTTCGAGGCGCGGCAGCAGATACTCGCGCGCACGCTCGTGCAGAAGGCGGCGCAAATGGGTGAGTTGGATAGCGGTTTCTTTTTCGGGCAACAGGATTTCAGACGGCCTGATTTGGATGTGGTTTGCCGTGTGGACGGACAAGGCCGTCTGAACGCCTTGATACCAAATCCATTCGGGAAGCGTGTCTGTAGGTGTTTGTCGGGCCGGTGTTTTGTTTAGGGTACGGCGCAGGATGGCTTCGTTGTCGTTCAGCCATTGGGTAAAGGTGCGCTGGGTAACAAACGGAGGGATATTGATGCTGACGGTATCGGCGGAAACGGGGCGCAAGATGAGGTTTTTCTTGGCACTGTGTTTGAGCTGGATATGAATGGTGAGGCCGTCTGAAAGGGTGTGGGTATGGAGGTGGGGCATGATATTGAGAAAAATATTGGACGGCATGGTAAGGGCGGGTATAGCGGCCCACCCGATGGAATGATTTATTTGGTTTTGGGCGCGAACGGGCCTTGTCCGGTAATCAGGGGCTGTTGGCTTTCGATCCATTGCTCGCATTGGGCCATGAGTTCGGCTTCATTGCCGTTGTTGTGGGCAATGGGTTTGCCGATGATGACGCTGACCGTGCCGGGGTATTTGAGGAAGGAGTTGCGCGGCCAAAATTCGCCGCTGTTGAGCGCGACGGGGACGATGTCCATCTCAAACATTTTTGCCATGCGCGCGCCGCCGAGCTTGTAGCGGCCTTTTTCACCGGGCGGCAGGCGTGTGCCTTCAGGAAAAATGGTAATCCAATAGCCTTCGTTTTTACGCGCAAGGCCTTGTTCTAAGAGTTGTTTGTTGGCTTCGCGGCTGTTGCTGCGGTCGATGCCGATGGTTTTGACCAGCTTCAAGCCCCAGCCGAAGAAAGGGATTTTGAAAAGTTCGCGTTTGGCAACATAGACTTGCGGCGGAAAAATCTCTTGCAGGGCGAGGGTTTCCCAGCCGCTTTGGTGTTTGGCGCAAATGATGGCGGGGTGGTCGGGAATGTTTTCCGCGCCGCTTAAGGTGTAGTTTAAGCCGATGATGTGCTTGAGCGACCAGTTGAGGATACGCACCCAAACTTGCGCCATTTTGTGCGCGCCGCCTTGAAAGGGCAGGGCAAGCAGCATAAAGGGGAACAGCAAAATAATGCTAGAGGAAAGGATGAACCAGTAAATCAGGTTGCGGATAATCAGCATATCGGGGAAAAGTCTGTCGTTTGAAAGCCGTCTGAACGCCGTTGTCGGCAGTTTTCAGACGGCCTTGTCATTTATAGGATGGCTTGCGCGGCTTCTTCGATTTGTGTGTTTTCACGCATGATGTATTGCGAGAAAGCCAGCAGGTTGTCGAAGACTTGGGTGTGTTCGGGCAGGTCTTGCTCGTGTTTGGCCAGCGTTTTTTTGCCTTTTCCGGTCAGGACGAGCGCGGATTTGCCGCCTGCGGCATCAATGGCTTGCAGGTCACGCAGGCTGTCGCCAACCAGCCAGGTTTCGGCGGCATTGGCCTTGAAGCGTTCGATGATGTCGATAATCATGCCGGGCTTGGGTTTGCGACATTCGCAGTTGTCGGCGGCGGTGTGCGGGCAAAACCAAATGCCGTCGATGGTACCGCCTGCTTGAACGGCAAGGCGGTGCATTTTCGCGTGCATTTCGGTCAGGTCTTGCACGGCAAAGTATTTGCGGCCGATACCGGATTGGTTGGTGGCCACGGCGATGGTGTAGCCTGCCTGCGTTAAAAAGGCGATGGCATCCATGCTGCCTTCGATGGGAATCCATTCGTCAACGGATTTGACGAAATCGTCACGGTCTTGATTGATGACGCCGTCGCGGTCGAGGATGATGAGTTTCATGGTGTGGGCTCTTATTTTTCTGCTTTCAAACTGCTTTTCCATTTTTCAAAGGCCGTCTGAAAAACGGGTGTCAGTTTGGCGAAGGTTTCCGGGGTATTTTTGACGTGGTAGAAGCCGCCGAGCGAGGGTGTGTCGAGGGCGAGGATGTAGTCTTCCATAAATGCGCCGTAGCCGTCTTCTTCGTCGGTGTAGTAGAACTCGGTAAACCGTTGGCCGAGTTCGGTAAAGTCGTCCGCCGTCAATGCGCCGTCCATGTGTTTGAGCAGGAAGTGCCGTCCGCTGATTTTGCCCGAGGTCATGGCGGCGAAGTCGGCTGCGGTTTCGGGGGCGGTTTGCCAGACGGGGTTGACGAGGCCTGCCTGCGCGGCCCACTGCCAGTACATGCCGATGTGGGTGGCGGCGTTTTCGGGTGGGAGCTGGTCGGGGTAGTCTTCGTCGAGATGGAAGCGGATATTGTCGTACATGGACGGTGTTCGTTGGGGGAAAGGGGGTATTGTAGCGGAAAATAATGAATTAGGCCGTCTGAAAGAGGGTGTTTCAGACGGCCTTAAGGGAATTTAACCTTTAAATACGGGAACAAGCTCCATTTGGCTCAATATTTGGGCGGCAATGTTGATGATGCCGAAGAGGAAGACCCAAACCATCAGCCAGAATCCGCCGTAAACTTTGTAGTTTTTGCCGACGCCGAATTTATGGCGCGAGCGGTAGAGCAGCATGGCGGGGATGATGCCTGTCCAGATGGTTGCCGCCAGACCGACGTAGCCGATGGCGGTAACGAAGCCGGTAGGGAAGAGCAGGCAGGAAATCAAAGGCGGCAGGAAGGTCAGCGCGGCGGTTTTGGTACGGCCGGAGATGCTGTCGTTCCATTTGAAGATGTCGGCGATGTAGTCGAACAGGCCGAGCGTTACGCCGAGGAAGGACGTTGCGATCGCCATGTAGGAGAACAGGGTCAACACTTTGTCCATATTGCCGGTTTGGGCGAACTTGGACAGCGTTTCGATCAGGACGGAAACTTGGCCTTCGGCGGCAATAACCGGTGCGAACTCGCTGCGCGGCAGGTTGCCTTGGATGGCGATTTGCCAGAGGACGTAAATCACTAAGGCAATCAGCGTACCCGCCCACAGGGATTTGGCTACTTTGGGCGCATCGCCTTTAAAGTATTTGAGCAGGCTGGAAACGTTGCCGTGGAAGCCGAATGAGGCAAGGCAGACGGGCAGGGCGGTGGCGACATAAATCCAGTAGCTGGTGCCGGCAGGGGCTTGGGTGTCGAACAAGACAGGCATTTTGGCATCGGCAATCAGGCCGCCGGTTGCCCAAATAAAGGTCAATACCATGCCGCCGATGAGGATGCTGGTGAAACGGTCAACCAAGCGTGCGGATGCCCAAACGCAAAAGGCGAGAATGCCGAAGAAGACGAGTTGGCCGACGGTGAGCGAAATTTCGCCGCCTACCGCGCTGCCGATGCCTTTGGCGGTCAGATCGCCGCCGACGAAGATGTAGGCGTAGGTGAGCAGATATAAAACGAAAGCGACGGCAACGCCGTTGATGACGTTCCAAACCGGGCCGAGCAGGTCTTTAACCATGGTGTCGAAGCTGGCGCCGTGCGGATAATGGGTGTTGACTTCCAAAATCATCAGGCCGCTGGAGAGCATGGAAAACCAGGTGTACAGCAACACGGCCAGCGAGCCGGTAAACCATACGCCGGAGGTGGCGGTCGGGTTGGCAAGCATGCCTGCGCCGATAACCGTACCGGCGATAATCATCGCTCCGCCGAATAGGGAAGGGGTTTTGGTTGACATTGTTTATCTTTCTTCTAGAAATGCGTGGCTGCCATTATGCCGTAAAGTGTAAGAAAAGGTAAAGCAAAGGCCGTCTGAAAACCCGATTGTCGTTTTCAGACGGCCTTTTTATATCAGATTAAAATTGAAAATACCTATTTCATCTCATAAAAAATATTCTAAATGACCAAAAAAATTCAAGTTCAAGTTAGAAGATTCTGTTGTTATTTCTCAAAGCCCTTGTAAATGTATCATTACTTCCCAATATAATTAAACTACTTCCCTGCTTTGAAAGGTAACAAAAATGTGTGTAGAACGTGGAGTTGTTATTTCTGATATATTCGAACCAATATATAAAGTAACTTCAACCAAAGAACCCTCTAATCATGTAGAAGGTCTTATATCTTACAGGAATAAACTGCTGATTCCGCCGAGAGAGACTTTTTTTGAATTAAAGGAAATTAATGGTTTATCGTTTAAAGAGAATTTACGAGCTTCAGATATTATTAAATATTTAGTTTATTGGGATAAAATTGATTATCCCGTAAATTCACAATGTTTTATAGGATTGGCTGATCCAGACTTAATAATGTTAGAAGAACAAGGTATTCTTACTAGAACCATGTACCCGTTTGGTAGTAATGGAATTAATCCTGATTTATTTTTAAAATCACAATTATGGGCTCTGGAGCAACATATAAAATCATCTAAAGGACAATGGACACTTGCTCAAGATATTTTTGAGACAGATGATTTATACTTTCCTTTGATAAATGAAGATAATAAAAAGCAAATTATAGAGTTTAATTTAATAAATTCACTACCTGTTCCTATTGATAGTACACCAATTTATGAAATTCTTGACTTTAAATATCGAAGAAGAGATGAGTTAATTAGACTTCGTGAACATTTAGATACTATTTATAATTCTATCATTCAATCTGAAGAAATACAAAAAACTTATCATAAAAAAATACAGGAGATTCAAAAAGATTTATATGATTTAAATAGATTATTTAATGAAAATAAAATACGTACTCGACTAGATTCGATGAAAGCACATTTTCAAAATATATTACCAACAGATAAATATAGCCTTTTTTTTACACCTCCCACTATTGCAAGCATTGCTAAAGAAATACCGCTATTAGCTCCATATATTCCTGATATCGGTGTTCAATTAGCAGCAGGAGCAATGCTTTGTTTTAGTTCTAAATGGCTAAAAAGCCCTCCGATTGTACAATCAGTAGAAAATAGTCCTTTTGCTTATACTTTTAAAATGGGACGCGAATTTAAGACAAACTCATAATATAAAAAGGCCGTCTGAAAATTTCTCAGACGGCCTTTCTGTATTACCGTGTCAACACTCAAATCAATTTTCGCAGTTTCAATTCGTTTTTCAGGTAGGCGTAATAAACCGGCGCGACGATGATGCCGCCGATGCCGAAAATGCGTTCAAAGACGACCATCGCCACCAGCAATTCCCACGCGCTGGATTCGATTTCCGAGCCGATGATTTTGGCGTTGAGGAAATATTCGAGCTTATGGATGACAACAAGGAAAACCAGCGAGGAGAGTGCGACGTACAGCGATGCGCCGAGGCTCAAAATAATGATGATGGTGTTGGAAATCAGGTTACCCGCCACCGGAATCAGGCCGACGATAAAGGCGACAATCAGGACGGTCATTTTAAACGGCAGGTCAACGCCGAACAGCGGCAAAACCAGGTAGAGGTACAGGCCGGTTAGGAAGGTGTCGATCAGCGAGATTTTGACTTGGGCGAGGAACACGCGTTCAAAGCTGGTTTCAAAATTGACGATGCGCTGCATCAATTCGGCTTTAAACAGCGGCATTTTGTGGCGGTTTTTGCGCATTTTCAGGCGGTGGAAACTGAGCATGGCGCCGATGATGATGCCGATGAGGATGTACACGAAGGATGTGATGCTGTTTTTACTGATACGGGTCAGCGCAGCGCGGTATTCTTCAATCAGCTTGATCGCCGAGGCTTTGATTTCGGCCATATTGTTAGGCAGCATATTGAGAATGGCCGCAGGCAAGTCTTGGCTGTTTTTGGTGTCTTCCAAAATTGCCGCCAGCTTCGCCAGCATAAAGCCGACATGGCCGCCGTGTATCAGGTGGTAAATACCCAAAGACATCATCGTGATGATGCTGAACACGATGGCCAGCGTCAGCGTGGTGGAAATCAGGTTGATATTGTGCGCGTTGAGCGATTTATGCAGCCGCGTGTTGCGCGGCAAAACACGGCGGCGGAGTTTGAGGATCACGCCGTTGGTGCGCGTAATAAAGATATAGGTCAGGATAACCGACAGCAGCAGCGGCAGAAAATGGTAGTGCAAGACAATCAGCAAGGCCAAACCCATTAGGATATAGGAGGCGTTGCGGAAAGTCGGGTTATCGGTGTGGGAAGAGAGTAAGGACATGTGAAGCCAATAAGGTAAAAAGCAAAAAACAGGTCAGGCCGTCTGAAAAACCATGTTCCGACGGCCTAACTTAATGACAGCGATTAATCGTGCAATGAGGCCGCGTGTACCGTGTTTTCCAACAAAGTGGCAATCGTCATCGGGCCGACGCCGCCGGGAACGGGCGTAATCATGGACGCACGTTCTTTAGCGACATCAAACTCCACGTCGCCGCACAGGCTGCCATCGTCCAAGCGGTTGATGCCCACATCGATAACGACTGCGCCGGGTTTAACCCATTCGCCTTTAACAAAATTCGGAATGCCTACGCCGACCACCAAAATATCTGCGGCAGCAACTTCATCGGCAAGGTTTTGCGTGGCGCTGTGGCAAATGGTTACCGTCGCGCGGGACAGCAGCAATTCCAACGCCTGCGGGCGGCCGACAATATTGGACGCGCCGACGACGACTGCTTTTTTGCCTTTCGGGTCGACGCCGTAGGCTTCCAACAAAGTCATCACGCCTTTGGGTGTGCAAGGGCGCATCAGCGGCATTTTGACGACCAGGCGGCCGACGTTGTAAGGGTGGAAGCCGTCCACATCCTTATGCGGCTCGATACGCTCCAAAACCGCTTGGCTGTCGATGTGTGCCGGCAGCGGCAGTTGCACCAAAATACCGTCAACGGCAGGGTCGCCGTTCAATTCGTCCACCAGTTTCAACAAATCGTCCTGCGTGGTTTCAGACGGCAGCTCGTAAGAGCGCGATTCGATGCCGCTTTTTTGGCAGGCCAGTTTTTTATTGCGTACATAAACCGCGCTGGCAGGGTCGTCGCCGACCAATACCACCGCCAAACAAGGTGTGTGCAAACCTTTTTCCTGACGCGCCTTTACCGCCTGCGCGACCGCCTCGATGCGTTGCTGGGAGATTTTTTTTCCGTCTATAAGTTGAGCAGTCATGATTTTCCTTCTAAATAGGGACAAATATTGCGTTCAAATTATCGCATTTTTCAGACGGCCTGACACAAAAGAGTAGCCCTGATTGTGAAGCATAAAAATAAATAACGATTAAAAATAATAAGATAACCAAAAAATGAAAAAATAAAGCAAAGTAAGTGTTGACCGGACTGAAAAGGGTCTGTATAGTTCAGGTCTTCAGTCGGGGCGTAGCGCAGCCCGGTTAGCGCATCTGCTTTGGGAGCAGAGGGTCGTGAGTTCGAATCCCACCGCCCCGACCACAAAATTCTTAGCACGAATCGGCATGAGCGCCCGTAGCTCAACCGGATAGAGCACCGACCTTCTAAGTCGGGGGTTACAGGTTCGATTCCTGTCGGGCGTGCCAGTTTTTACGGTGGCTGTAGCTCAGTTGGTAGAAGCCCTGGATTGTGATTCCAGTTGTCGTGGGTTCGAGCCCCATCAGCCACCCCAGATGAAAGCCTGCATATTGTATGCAGGCTTTTTTCCGTTTATACCCGAATTTTACTTCAGATTTAATTGGGTTTCAAAAAAGTATTTATCAAACCGTTTCATCATGGCATCGGCAAAAATGGCATTTGCCGTGTTATCAAATGTCAATGAATACGCAGTCAAGCCCGAATATTGTACCGTTCGGTATCTTTTTATGGCGTTTTGCCGTTATCCTTTATAATACCCCGATTATTTTCTGTTTCATTCCCAAAGGAACCGCATCATGTCCGAATGGCCAGCTCCAGAATTTGAATCCAAAATCTGTCCGCCCGAAAAGCTGGCGGAGCGTTTGGCGGCATTGCCCCGTCCGCTGGTGTTTACCAACGGCTGTTTCGATATTCTCCATAGGGGCCATGTAACCTATCTGGCGCAGGCGCGATCGGCCGGTGCGGCTTTGGTATTGGCGTTGAATACCGATGCTTCGGTGCGCCGTCAGGGCAAAGGTGACGACCGCCCGATTAATCCTTTGGAAAACCGCGCGGCAGTGGCAGCGGCATTGGCGAGCGTGGATTTGGTTACTTGGTTTGATGACGACACGCCGGCCGCGTTGATTGAAATGGTCAAACCCGATGTATTGATTAAAGGCGGAGATTGGCCTGTGGATAAGATTGTCGGTGCGGCCGAGACGTTTGCGCGTGGCGGCAAAGTATTTTCGATTCCGTTTTTACACCAGACTTCGACCACCAAAACTTTGGCGAAAATCCGCGAAGCCGGAGGAGGCGAATGACGGATTTGAACAGCCGCCATTGGGCATTGCTCGCCGCGCTTTCAGACGGCCTGCCGCAACACGTTTCTCAGTTGGCGCGAGTGGTCGGGATGAAGCCGCAACAATTAAACGGATTCTGGCAGCAGATGCCGGGCCATATCCGCGGTTTGCTACGCCAGCATGACGGGCAATGGCGCTTGGTGCGCCCTTTGGCTGTGTTTTCAGAAGAATCTTTGCAACAAATGGCCGGAAAACAGGGTTTTCGTGCGCAGTTGAAACACGAATGTTCGTCCAGCAACGATGAAATCATGGCATTGGCGCGCCAGTCGGCAGATTTGGCGCATAAGGCCTTGTGTGTAGCGCATTTCCAAACCAAAGGCCGCGGACGGCAAGGGCGGAGTTGGGTCAACCGACAGGGCGAATGTCTGATGTTCAGCTTGGGCTGGACGTTTGACAAGCCGCAATATGAGCTGGGTTCGCTGGCGTTGGTGGTGGCATTGGCTTGCCGCCGTGCGCTTGCCGATATTGGTTTGGACGTAAATATCAAGTGGCCGAACGATTTAGTCGTGGCCAACGATAAATTGGCCGGTATTTTGATTGAAACGGCGAGGGTAGAGAATAAGACTGTCGCCATCATCGGCATCGGCATCAATTTTGTATTGCCGAAAGAAGTTGAAAACGCCACTTCCGTGCAGGCTTTGTTTCAGACGGCCTCTAAGCAGGGCGTAAGCGTCAAAACCTTATTGAATGCGGTATTGGCGCAACTCGATGCGCTGTTGAACGAATACGCGCAAGACGGATTTGCGTCATGTGTCGGCGAATACAATGCCGCCAACCGTGATACGGACAGGCCGGTGTTGCTGCTTCAGGAAGGACGCGTTGTACATGAAGGCGTGGTCAAAGGCGTGGATGCGCAAGGCGCGTTGCGTTTGCAGACGAACAAGGGCGAGAAAACCATTGTTAGCGGCGAAATCAGTTTGCGTCCGGATAATCGTCCGGCACAACCAGCCGCCGCCAAGCCGGAACGCTTTTTGCTGCTGGACGGCGGCAACAGCCAGTTGAAATGGGCGTGGGTGGAGAACGGCACATTTTCCGAAGTCGGCCGCGCGCCGTATCGTGATTTGACACAGCTGGGCGAAGAATGGCTGCAATTTTCCGATGATGATGTGAAGATTGTCGGTTGCGCCGTGTGCGGTTCGGTCAAAAAAGCGATGGTGGAAGAACAATTAACCCGTCCGGTCGAATGGCTGTCTTCCATGCCGCAGGCTTTGGGCATCCGCAACCATTACCGCCGCCCTGAAGAACATGGTTCCGACCGCTGGTTTAATGCGCTGGGCAGCCGCCGCTTCACGCAAAACGCCTGCGTCGTCGTCAGCTGCGGCACCGCCGTAACCACCGACGCGCTGACGGAAGACAATCATTATCTCGGCGGCACCATCATGCCCGGCTTCCACTTGATGAAAGAGGCGATGGCACTCAAAACCGCCAACCTCAACCGCCCCATCGGCAAAGTATATCCTTTCCCAACCACAACGCCGAACGCCATTGCCAGCGGCATGATGGATGCCGTTTGCGGCGCGTTGATGATGATGCATGGCCGTCTGAAAGACAAAACGTGCGGGGGCAAACCGGTCGATATTATTATCACGGGCGGCGGTGCGGCCAGAGTCGTGCAAGCCTTGCCCGAGGCATTTGTTCATGACAATCAAGTGAAAATCGTCGATAATCTCGTGATTCACGGGCTCTTGCATTGGATTGCCCATCGCAACGGACAATAAAAAGGAAAACGCATCATGAAATGGCTGTTTGCGGTCTTGGTCGCACTCAACATCATTGTTTTTGGCAGCATGGTTGCCTATCGGACACAGCATAAAACTGCCAAACCCGAATCTGCCTTGGAAGGCGGCACGCACGAATTATTGCGCCCATCTTCTTTGGACGCGCCCAAAGCCGAGCCGCAGCAGGCATCGCAGCCCGATTGGGTGGCGGATGAATCAGACGGCCTGATCATGGCCGAACCCGAATCCGAAGAAGCGGAAGCCTTGCGTAAAAAACAAGAAGCGCAGCAGTTGAAAGAGAAAAAAGAAAAAATGCGCCGCGAGAAAGAAGCGCAAGAACGCCGCGCCGCCGAAGAAGAGATGGACGCGGCCGGCGTGGAACGCTTGTGTACCAGCAGCGCCACCGTGGTAATGGACGAAGACGATTACCACCGCATCAAAGGCCTGTTGGGCAAATGGCCCCATGCGGCCAGCCGCAGTATCGAAAAACGCAACGGCGCATCCGGTGGCGAAACTTCTTCCAAAACCTTCCGCGTGGTCTTGCCTGCCGACGGCGACACTTCTGCCCAGCTTGACGCCTTAGGCAGCCGCGGCTTTAGCGGCAGCATTCACAACGGCGAAATCAGCATTGACGTAACACGCAGCCGCTCTTCCGCCCAAGTTTTGATTTCACGCTTGTCCAGCGCAGGTTTCGGCGGCGCGCGCATTGTCGAGCAGGAAGACAGAAGCGCGCCCGATACCGGTTTGAGCGTAGCGCGCATGACCGTGGTCTTTATGGCGGTTGACGAGCGCGATGCCCAAGACATCAGAAACATTGTCGGCCGTTATGGCAAATTGAACATGAAAACCTGTCGATAATCAGGCCGTTCGGTTTCAGACGGCCTGATCAGCAGTCGGCCAAGCCTGATAAACCGAACGCCGTAAAACACGAAACCCACTGTATCGGCAGTGGGTTTCATGTTTTTCGGTTTTGAGTATCTGATATAAAGGGGAACAGGTATGTTTCGTATATGCGCACTCCGAGTATCAAGAGATAATGGGGAAGAGGGGGATAAAATCTGTCGTTTAATGGCTCGGATTAGGACGTCTTCCGAGTGGGTTTGATTATACGCTAATAATAACTATTATCAATAGCAAAACTAAAAAAATAAGGAATTTTTTTGCAGTAGATTGTTTTGTATGGGAATTAAGTTTTGGTGTTGGTTTTGCCATGATTGAAAAGGCTGTCTGAACGTCAAACAAACAGGCCAGTTGAAATAGGGCAAAGCAAACGTTTCAACCCTATATTCCTATATTTCAGACGGCCTTTTGATTTGTTTCAATCGCTCATAAACCCAAGCAATCAACATATCCAAAGCCATATAAAATACCGTATAATCAAGGCCAAATTAACTTTGCCTGCTCGTCGGGCCGTCTGAAAAATTATGCAACAAACCTATGCCGCCGTACAGCGAGATTTGCTCGAAGCCAACCATCTTTCCCCCGATTTGCTCGCCCAAAGCCTGAGCATTATCGGCGCCAACCATGTCGATTATGCCGACATCTATTGTCAGCGTACTGCCTATGAAAGCTGGCATTTGGAAGAAGGCATCGTCAAATCGGGCAGTTTCCAAATCGATCAGGGCGTGGGCGTGCGTGCCGTTTCGGGCGATAAAACTGCTTTTGCCTACGCCGACAGCCTGTGTATCGATTCGATCAACCGCTCTGCCAAAGCTGTGCGCGTGATTGGTGCGGCCGGTGGCGAGGCCAGCGTCAAAGTGCCGACACCTGCCTACGGCAAGCCTGTCCATATGGCGATTGACCCTATTGCCAGTCTCGATTCCGCTGCCAAAGTCGCGCTGTTGAACAAAGTCGAAACGCTGGCCAAAGCTGCCGATCCGCGTATCGTGCAAGTGATGGCCGGTTTGACCTGCGAATACGACATGGTGTACATCGCCCGTCTGGACGGTAAACACGCTGCGGATATCCGCCCGATGGTGCGCATGAACGTTACCGTCATCGCCAAGCAGGGCGAGCGTCGCGAGCAGGGCAGCGCGGGCGGCGGCGGACGTTATGATTTGGCGTATTTCGATGAAAACTTGGTGCATCGGTTTGTCGATTCCGCCGTCAAACAAGTGCTGACCAATCTCGAATCCCGTCCTGCGCCTGCCGGCGAGATGACCGTCGTTTTGGGCAACGGCTGGCCGGGCGTGTTGTTGCACGAGGCGGTCGGACACGGTTTGGAAGGCGATTTCAACCGTAAAGAAACCAGCGTTTTCTCCGGCCGTATCGGCGAGCGCGTGGCCGCCAAAGGCGTGACCGTTGTGGATCAAGGCGATATTGCCGACAGACGCGGTTCGCTCAATATCGATGATGAAGGCAACGAAACCCGCCGCACGGTATTGATTGAAGACGGGATTTTGGTCGGCTATATGCAGGATGAAACCAATGCCCGCCTGATGGGCACGCAATCGACCGGCAACGGCCGCCGCGAAAGTTACGCTTCTGCGCCTATGCCGCGCATGACCAATACCTTTATGGAAAACGGCGGCTATGAGCCGGAAGAAATCATTGCGTCCATCGACAAGGGCATTTACGCGGTCAACTTCGGCGGCGGACAAGTGGACATTACCAGCGGCAAGTTTGTGTTCAGCGCATCCGAAGCGTGGTGGGTGGAAGGCGGCAAGCTGCAATACCCTGTCAAAGGTGCAACCATCATCGGCAACGGCCCTGAAGTGCTGAAACACGTTTCCATGATAGGCAACGACTCCGCGCTCGATAGCGGCATCGGCGTCTGCGGCAAAGAAGGGCAAAGCGTTCCTGTCGGCGTCGGACAACCGACCCTGAGGATTGATGCCGGACTGACCGTCGGCGGTAGCGAAATTTAAACGGCAGGCCGTCTGAAAGGTTTTCAGACGGCCTTTTACATTAGGGTAAAACCATGCAGGAAGAGAATCGGAAATCAAGTTTTCCCATAGTGATGTTGCTGGTGTCGGTTGCATTGTGGATAGCGTCTTTGTCCAATGTTGCATTTTATTTGGGCAATCATGAAAGCATGAAGGGTGTAACCGTTTTGATTTTGGGGTCGATATTTGCTTCTTTGGATATCAGGTATTGTGCGGCCTATGCGAATTATGTTTGGTTGGTGGCCATTGTGTTGCTGGCGTTGCGGAAGAAGGTCGTGCCTGTCCATGCGGCGCTTTGGGGCTTGGCGCTGGTGGCTTTCAGTGTGAAAGCCGTACACGTCGATGAAGCAGGAAATACGGCGGATATCGTGCGTTACGGTGCAGGATTTTATTTGTGGTATGCCGCATTTGCTGTTGCCACCATCGGCACGTTTACCGGAAAGAATAAGGAAAGAAAAGCCGCAACGCTGGCAGATGGGACGAAAAATGACGCTTGATGAATGGTTGCGCCAATCGGCACTGCCCAAAAATGAAGCGCGGATGTTGTTGCAATATGCGCTGGGTTACACGCGCGCGCAGCTGGTTACACGCGGTACGGACGATTTGGCGGAATCTGCCCTGCAAACCTTGGAGACTTTGGCGCAACGCCGTCTGAAAGGCGAGCCGATGGCCTATCTGTTGGGCGAACGCGAGTTTTACGGACGACGTTTTGCCGTCAATCCCCATGTGCTGATTCCACGCCCTGAAACCGAGCATTTGGTGGAAGCCGTGCTCAAACGCTTGCCGCCGCAAGGCCGCGTGTGGGATTTGGGAACGGGCAGCGGCGCCATTGCCGTAACCGTCGCGCTTGAACGCGTTGATGCCGATGTTCGCGCATCCGACATCAGCGTCGGTGCTTTGGATACCGCCCGTCAAAATGCGGCAGAATTGGGCGCAAAAGTGGAGTTTGCGCAGGGCTCGTGGTTTGATACCGACAGGCCGTCTGAAGGCCGATACGATGTGATTGTTTCCAATCCGCCGTATATCGAGGATGGCGATGAACATTTGTCGCAAGGCGATTTGAGGTTCGAACCGCAAAACGCGCTGACCGACTTTTCAGACGGCCTCAGCCATATCCGCCATATTACCCAAGAAGCCCCCAAATACCTGAAAGCCAACGGTTGGCTGCTGTTTGAACACGGCTATGATCAAGGCGAAGCAGTGCGGAACATTATGCTGGAGAACGGTTTTGCCGAAGTGGCAACCGAACAGGATTTGGCAGGATTGGACAGGGTTACGCTGGGGCGTTTGCCTGCTTAGCGGGCATGGCTTATCGGAATTAAAAGAGGGCGTGTCGATCACGCCCTTTTGGTTTTCCGGTTTAGCTGTTCAGACGGCCTGGTTTAACGCCAAGCAGCGACGAACTCCGCCCAGTGTTGTTTTTCTTCGGCTTGTACGGCCAGATAGTGTTTGATGCGTTTGATTTCGACTTCGTATTCGTCGGCATCGAGCGCGCCGCTCATCATGCGAAAGCGCATATACATCAGGTAGGTATTGGCGGCATCGGTTTCGCAATAGTCGCGGATGTCTTTCAGACGGCCTGCATGATAAGCGTCCCAAACTTTGCTGCCGTCCATGCCCAGTTTGCCGGGAAAGCCGCAGAGTTTGGCCATATCGTCCAAAGGCACGCTGGCGCGCGGTTGGTAGAGGGCGAGCAAATCCATCAGGTCGCAATGGCGGGTGTGGTAGCGGCTGATGTAGTTGTTCCACTTAAAGTCGCGGCTGTCGCCAAAATCGCCGTCGCCCATGTCCCAATATCGGGCGGCGCTGATGCCGTGTATCAGGGCGCGGTAGTGGAGGACGGGCAGGTCGAAACCGCCGCCGTTCCAGCTGACGAGTTGCGGCGTATAGTTTTCGATAACCTCGAAGAATTTGGCAATCATGACTTCTTCGCTGTCTTCGGGATCGCCGATGGTGCTGACGCGGATTTTGTCCTGACCCCAGCGCATACAGCAGGAGATGGCGACGACTTGGTGCAGATGGTGTTGCATAAAGTCGCTGCCGGTCTTGGCGCGGCGTTGCTGTTGGGCAAACAGGACGACTTCGTTGTCGGGCAAATCGGCAGGCAAATCGTAAAGCAGGCGGATGCCGTTTACGTCGGGAATGGTTTCGATGTCGAAGGCGAGTATCGGGGTCATGGCGTGATCGGGTTGGATAAGGAATGATGCCATTGTGGCATGACGGCGCAGATAAAAAAAGAGGCAATCCCCCACAGGATTGCCCCAATACCTCAAATCAGAGATTTACGCTTCACAAACAATACAGGCTTTCACCTGCGGCTTTACAGATGCAGCTCAACTCTGCACCGGTAAACTTTCATTTCGGGCATTGCACCGAAATCCTCTAAAAATACTGCAATTGCTCGCAATATCAGAAAACTGCTTACAAAAACATTTAAAACCAGCCGATGCCGTCTGAATGTCTTGTAATTTGATGTAGTGAAATTTACGCGAAATTTTACAGTTTGCCAAGTATTTTTTTCTGGAAGTTTGGTTTAGGATAAATTGAGGTTATTGTCATATTTTTGCAATTAAATTTCATAATTAATTTAAAATTAGATGTTTATTTTGTGTTTCTTGCTTTAAATTTAATTTAATTTCATATTTCGAATGATTAAAATTTGTTTTATTTTAAAAGTTATTCTATAACATTTTGTTTTTAAATGAAATTAAATTTAACATATAAATGAAAAGGGTATTGGCTGGGGCATTTTTTATTTGAGAAAAAATATAAGGTTGTTTGAAAGTTTCAATTGCCTTGAAAAAAGTTGTTTTTAAAGCATTTAAAGTGGAATTTGATTTGATTGTTTGAAATTGAAGCTGAGCTTGGGTTTGATACAATTAAAATGAAAAAGCGGCAAAAGAAAGGTTTTGCCGCTTCTTCATGCTTAAATTGTAATTTTATGTAGTCAGTAAAAGCTGCTTTCGCCTTCGGGACGGGTTTTGAAGCGTTTGTGCAGCCAGAAATATTGTTCGGGATGCTCGCGTACCCGCTCTTCGATGAAGTCGTTCATGCGCTGGGTGTCGGCTTCGACATTTTCGGTCGGGAAATTGTCCCAAGCCGGATAGAAGCGCAGGGTTACGGTATTGTCGGCTTCACGCGTGGGGATGGCGGGAATGATTTTGGCTTTGGTCATGCCGGCGATACGGCTGAGGCCGGTAACCGTGGCCGTCTGAATGCCGAAGAAATTAACGAAAATGGAATCGTTGCGGCCGAAGTCTTGGTCGGGCAGATAAAGAAAGGGAGCATCGCTTTTGCGCAGGTGTTTGATGATGGCGCGCAGGCCTTCTGTGCGGCCGATCAGGAAAACATTGTTGTAGCGGTGGCGGCCTTTCAGGATTTGCTCGTCCAGGGTTTTGTTTTTTTGGTGCGAATACATACTGGTCAGCGGCACATCCTGATTGAGCGTGTAAACCGCCATTTCAAATGCGGTAAAGTGCGGATAGAGGATGATGACTTTTTCGCCGGTGGCGAGGGCTTCGTCAAGATGGTGTTTGTCTTGATAGCGTACCAACGAGCGCAGCTTGTCCGCAGGTGCGTACCAGTAGAGGCCGTATTCGAGCATCAGCTTTGCCATGTGTTGGAAGTGGCGTTTGAGCAGGGCAGTGCGCTGGCTGTCGTTCAGCTCGGGAAAGCATTTTTTAAGGTTGACCTCGCCGACTTTGCGGCGCGGTTTGACTGCGTAATAGGCGAGAATACCGATCGCGTCGGCAATCTTGTGCAACACGCAAAAAGGCAGCAGGCGGATGAGGTAGAGAAAAAGGAAGGCGGCTTTCATGAAGGCTCGCTGTATGTGGGCAAAGGGCTATTATAACCGAAAGGCCGTCTGAAAACGGGCTGGAACACTATTTCAGACGGCCTGAATGTCGGCTTACCATTGGAAGCGGCCGCGTTTGACCTGCAGTCCGTCGGGGTTGAGTTGCGAAGCCAATCCGTGATTGCGCAGGGCGTGGGTGAGGGCGACGGCGAGTCCGTCGGCGGCATCAGCTTGCGGCGTGCCTGAAAGTGCAAGCATTTGGACCACCATATGCTGCACTTGCTCTTTGGAGGCCTTGCCCTTGCCGACCACAGCCTGCTTGACCTGAAGAGCGGTGTATTCAAACACGGGCAAATCGTGCATGACCAAAGCGGCAATCGCTGCACCGCGCGCCTGACCGAGCATTAACGTTGCGGCCGGATTGACGTTGACGAATACTTGCTCGATGGCTGCCTGATGAGGCTGATAGTGGCGGATGATTTCGTCGATATGGTGGACAATCACGGCGATGCGTTCGGAAAGCGACGCGCCGGTCGGCGTTTTGATACAGCCGGAAGCAACATAATAATGCTCGCGGCCGTGGACATCAATCACGCCGAAGCCGGTCACGCGGCTGCCAGGGTCGATGCCAAGAATGCGTGTGGGTTGGAACTGGGACATAGTGCGTGTTTAAAGTAATCGGTGTTTCAGGGCAGGCAGGCGCGTGCGCACGCTTTGCAGGCGCGCAGTATCCAAATCGGCACAAATCACGCCTTCGCCTTCCGGCAACGTCGCCAATACATCGCCCCAAGGGTCAATAATCATACTGTGGCCGAATGTGCGGCGGCCGCTTTCATGCAGTCCGCCTTGTGCCGACGCAATGACGTAGCATTGGTTTTCCACCGCACGGGCGCGCAGCAGCAATTCCCAATGCGCCTTGCCGGTCGTGTAGGTAAACGCGGCCGGCAACAGCAAAACATCAAACGGCTGCTGCGCGCGGAAAAACTCAGGAAAGCGCAAATCGTAGCAGACGCCGACTGCAAGCGGAACATCGTCCACGCTTAACTTCGGCACATCGCTTCCTGCCAGTATCGTATCGGCTTCGGCGTAGCGTTCGCCCAAACCGGAAAAGCCGAAAAGATGCATTTTGTGGTAAAGCCCGACTCGGTTGCCGTCGCGGTCATACACCAGCATTGTGTTCATCACCTTGCCAGCGTCTGGGCTTTGAAGCGGAACCGTACCGCCAAGCAACACCACACCGCATTCCCTTGCCGTTTCGCTTAAGGCCGTCTGAAAACGGGTGTGGCAGGTTTCGCCAACGCGTCCATCGTCCAAAGGCTCGGCAAATGCCAGCTTGTCCGTATCGCTTTTGCCCATCAGCGGCCAATATTCGGGCAGCAACACCCAATCCGCCCCTTGTTCGGCCGCCTCGCGGACAAGTCGCTTCATGGTGGCAATATTGGTTTCTGGGTCGGTGGACGACACCATTTGCACAGCGGCGGCGCGTAAAGAGCGCATCATCAAAACTCCTGTCAGATTTTGCAAGAATTGTAACTTGTTTACGCACAAGGCCGATACAATCGTCACACAATTCCTCTCCAAAAAAGGATAAACCATGAACTTGAAACTTCTCCTCACTGCCGCACTTTCCACCGCCGCACTTGCCGCACACGCCGACGTACAGCTTTACGGCAACATCAAAAGCGGCATCGAAACCTCGCAAACCCGTTTCGGCGGCCAAACATATAGCCGAACCGCCGTTGCCGATCAAGGCAGCCACATCGGCTTGCGCGGTTCGCATCCGATTGGTGGCGGAACGAATTTTATTTGGGAAGTCGAACAAGATACTCCGGTCGGCAAAAGCGGCTCCATCCGCCAAGACTGGCGCGAACGCCGCGAGAATTTTGGCCGTTAAAGGAAAGATTGGATAGTAAAGGCCGTCTGAAAGATTTTCAGACGGCCTGTTTTTTATAGTGAGGTCGATTGATTTAAAGAATACACTTAAAAGGCGGTAATCAATAATATCTTAATATTTTCAAAATTTAACAATTTTATATAACTTATTGATTATTTATGAAATTAATAAAATATTGGGTAGCTGATTAAAAAATCAGCATTGGCATTGCTTGCAAATTAAAAAATTATCAAGTAAGGTTAAATGCAAGCGGTTTTATCCGTGAGTTAAATATTAATCAATAAGATAGGATGGTATAACCATGAATGAAGATATTATCAAAGGAAAATGGGAGCAACTCAAAGGTAAAGCCAAAGAAAAATGGGGCGAGTTGACAAACGATGATTTAGAAATCATCGAAGGCAAGCGCGATCAGTTGGCTGGTAAAATCCAAGAGCGTTACGGTCGCACTAAAGATGAAGCTGAAAAAGAAATTGATGATTGGTTGAACAGCTAAGACCGTTGAATTTCCCAATAAACGGTCGTGTCTCACTCGACTGTTTTTATATAAACCGAAAGGAAAAAATCATGCTTCATTATTCGATCGTTTTCTTTATAATCGCTATTATTGCGGCTGTATTAGGTTTCGGTGGTATTGCAGGTAGTGCGGCAGGCATAGCCAAAATTTTATTTGCCGGTTTTTTGATCTTGTCGGTAATATCATTGATTTTTGGCAGGAAGAAATAATACCTGTAGACCAATAAGGTTGTATCAAGCCACCATTCCGTCAAATAGGCCGTCTGAAAAATCAGGATAACTGGTTTTCAGACGGCCTTTGTTCTTATAATAGCGGTTTATTTTTTTACACACTCAGCAACGGAGTTTCCATGCAGTTTTCAGCATTCGGCGAAAAATTCACACAACACAGCGGTATTTTGCAGTTGATGGACGATTTGGGCGATGCGCTCAAAAGTGACAAGCCCGTCAATATGCTTGGCGGCGGCAATCCGGCGAAGATTGCTGAAGTCAATGCGGTGTTCGCCGATGTGTTTTCTAAATTGGCGGCGGAACACGCTGTTGAGAATATCGGCAATTATTCCAATCCGCAGGGTGATGCGGCGCTGATTGCGGCTTTGACTGAGTTTCTCAACCGCGAATACGGCTGGAACCTGACGGCGGACAATATCGCGCTGACCAATGGTTCGCAAAATGCGTTTTTCTATTTGTTTAACTTGTTCGGCGGCAAATTCAATCTTTCAGACGGCCAAACGGCTGAGAAAGCCATTTTGCTGCCGCTGGCGCCTGAATATATCGGTTATGCGGACGTGCATGTTGAGGGGCAGCATTTTATTTCGGTAAAACCGAAAATCGAAAATGTCGAACACGAAGGCGAAGCGGGCTTTTTCAAATACCGCGTGGACTTTGACGCGCTGGAGAGCCTGACTGAATTGAAAGAGGGCAAAATCGGTGCGATTTGCTGTTCGCGCCCGACCAACCCGACCGGTAATGTGTTGACCGACGGTGAGATGGCGCGTTTGGACGCGTTGGCGCAGGAACACGGGATTCCGCTGATTATCGACAACGCTTACGGAATGCCGTTCCCGAATATTATTTATAGTGATGTGACGCTCAACTGGCACGAAAACATCATCCTCTGCTTCAGCCTTTCTAAAATCGGCCTGCCCGGCGTGCGTACCGGCATTATTGTCGCTGCGCCGGAAGTGGTCAAAGCCGTCAGCAGTTTGAATGCGATTGTGAACCTGTCGCCAACCCGTTTTGGCGCGGCGATTGCGGCTCCGCTGTTAAACGACGGCCGTCTGAAACAGCTGGCCGACCAAGTGATTCAGCCGTTTTACCGTCAGCAGGCGCAAACGGCGGTTTCCCTGCTCAAACGCGAATTGGGCGCGTATCCGTTGAAAATCCACAAGCCTGAAGGTGCGATTTTCTTATGGCTTTGGTTTGAAAACCTGCCTGTTTCGTCGCAAACCTTGTACGAAATGCTCAAGGCCGAAGGCACGCTGATTATTCCGGGCGAGCATTTCTTTGTCGGTATTGATAGGCAAGACTATCCGCACGCGCACGAGTGCATACGCATGAGCATTGCGCAGGACGCGGAAACGCTGGAAAAAGGCATTGCCGCAATCGGTCGCGTGGTGCGCGGTTTGTATGATAAAAAATAAACGCTTTGAATAGACAAAGGCCGTCTGAAACCTAAACAATCGGGTTTCAGACGGCCTTTTTGTCGGACTTAGATATGGTGGATAACCAGTTTTTTGCCTTCGTAATCGAGGACGTTGACGTCCATATCGAATAAGGTTTTGATGTTTTCGGCGGTGAAAATATCGTTGGGCTTGCCCTGCATGGCGACTTGGCCGTTTTTCATGGCGACGACGTAATCGGCGTAGGCTGCTGCCTGGTTGATGTCGTGCAGGACGACGACGGTGGTGCGTTTGTGTTCGTCGGTCAGCCGGCGCAGGATTTGCATGAGGGAGCGGGCATGATACATGTCGAGGTTGTTCAGCGGTTCGTCCAGCAAAACGTAGTCGGTGCGCTGACAGAACACCATGGCAATCATGGCACGCTGGCGTTGGCCGCCGGAAAGCTCGGTCAGGTAACGGTCGGCAAAGTCTTGCAGGTGGAACTCGGCAAGCGCTTCTTCGACGATGGTTTTGTCGTTTTCAGACGGCCTGCCTTGGTGGTAGGGATAGCGGCCGAACATGAGCAGGTCGCGCACGGTAATGCGGCTCATGATGCTGTTTTCTTGGGTAAGGATGGAGAGCGTGCGGGCGAGTTCGGCGGTGGGGGTGGTTTTGATGTCTTTGCCTGCGTAGCTGATGTCACCGTGTACCAAGGGCTGCAGGCGCGCCATAAAGGAGAGGAGGGTGGACTTGCCTGCGCCGTTCGGGCCGATCAGCGCGGTAATGCCGCCTTCGGGAATGTCGAGGCTGACGTCGTTGAGGATGGGGTTGCTGCCGATGGTGTGGCTGACGTTGCGGATGGTAATCATAGGCGGGTCCGAAAATGGGAAATTGGGGTTTCAGACGGCCTTGAGTTTTAAGGCCGTCTGAAACTTATTGATTATGACGTTTTAGATTTCTTTGACGGTAACAAATTCGGGATTGTCGGCTTGGTCGATCAGGAAGGCGCGGACGCGTTCTTGCCAAAGCTCGCCGAATTGTTTGAGTTCGTCGGCACTTGCGCTGCCGCTGACGGCTTTGGGCATGATGTCGCGCATTTGCGGCGCAAAGGGTTGGAGCGCGGCATTGAGGCTGACGGCAACGGTTTTGCCGGTATCGCGGCGGCGGAGCGCGAGTGTGCCGTTGATTTCGCCTGCACCAAAGGACAAGAGGTGGCGGCGGGCAAAGCGCCCGGCTGGGCCTACGCCGCCAAAGCCGGTTTCAGGTGCCGCACCGGTAAGGAGTTGGACGACGGAAGCGGTCACGCCGGTCGTGCCTTCGTCACGCTCGCCCTGCATAAAGGCTTCGATGTCGCCGCGTTGCGGCAGCTCTGCGCCGTAAAGGGCTTTCAGGCCTTTGACCACCATCAGGTAGGCACCGGCGACAGTCGGGCAGGAGTGGCCGCACAGGCGCACGGCATCGGCGTAGCGGTAGGTGAGGATGCCGTTTTCGGCTGCGCCGAGGAAGTCGGCCAACGCGTCTTGGACGGTAATGGTCGGGGCGTCATCGAAGAATGAAGGGAGGCGTTCTTGTGTCATGAGGGTTGTCCTTTATAGGTTTGCTTAGGCCGTCTGAAGGTTTCAGACGGCCTGAAGTTTCTTAATGAGCGCTTATCTATATTTATTTCTTTTTCAACACCAAATATAAAAATACCAATCCGCCTGCAAACTCGACGACCACGCTCAATACGGCCTGCATGCCGAGGAAGTGTTCGAAGATGGTTTGCCCTCCGACCAATAGGATGCCGCCGACACAAAAAGTCATGGGCAGGCGGACGGAATGTTTGACCGACGGAGAAAAATGGTTGGCCAGCGCGGCAACCAGCAGGCCGAAAAAGCTTACCGGGCCGACAACGGCGGTCGCAGTCGCAACCAGCGCGGCGATCCACAACAGCAGCCATAAGGTATTGCGCGTGTAGTTGATGCCCAAATTGATGGCTTGATTGCGGCCGAGCAGGTAAACATCGAGGCGGTGGCGTTCGCGCCAGATCACGGCGGCGCTGATGAGCAACACGATTGCGCCGATACCCAACAATTCCGAGTGGACGGTATTGAAGGTGGCAAACATATTCGCCTGCGCGGCGGTAAATTCTTCGGGGTCAATCATGCGCGAAAGCAGCGACGACAGGCTGCGGAACAAAATCCCGAAAATCACGCCGATTAAAATCATGCGCGACAAATCGCGTCCGCCCTGTTTGATGAGTGTGTAGAACAGCAGCAGCGAGCCGCCCATCATGACGACCAGTTCAAAGCCGAATTTTCCCGTCAACGGCAGGGAAGCATAGCCCACGCCGCCGAGCGTAAACACCAGCAAGGTCTGCAAAAACACATACAGCGAATCGAAACCCAAAATCGAAGGGGTCAGAATCGGATTGTTGGTCAGCGTTTGGAAGAGTTGTGTGGATACACCGACCGCATAGGCGACCATCAGCAGCGCGGCAAGTTTGGTCAGACGCAGATGCAGGACAAAGTCCCAATCGCCTTTGACGTTGAGTGTCATAAACAGGACGCAGGAAACCAGCAACAGCGCAAAGGCGACCCACAACGGACGGCTGCTTCCTGCAATAAAACCGATATTTTTTTCAGACGGCATGAGCAGGTTTCCTTAATAAAAGCCACAAAAACAAAGCCGTCCCCATTACGCCAAAAACCGTAGAGACCGGAATTTCAAACGGAAACACAATCACGCGTCCGACAATATCGCACAGCAACACCAAAGACGCGCCCAGCAAGGCCACCGCAGGCAGGCTTTGACGCAGTTTGTCGCCCATCAGGCGGCTGATGATGTTCGGCACGACCAAGCCGATAAACGGAATATTGCCGACCGTCACGACCACCAAAGACGTAATCAGTGCCACAATAATCAGCCCCGACCACAGAATCGCCGTCCGGTTCAGCCCCAAATTCACGCTTACCGTTTCGCCCAAACCCAAAATCGTCAGCTGGTCGGCAATCAAATAGGCAAACAAAGCCAAAATCCCCGTTGCCCACAACAGCTCATACCGCCCGAGCAACACGCCGGAAAAATCGCCCTGTTGCCACACGCCGAGCATTTGCAACATTTCGTTTTCATACGCGATAAAGGTGGCCACCGCTTCAATTACACCGCCGAAAATAATCCCGACCAGAGGCACCATCAATTGCGCGGTCGGCGGCAGGCGGCGGATCAGCAGCATAAAGACCAACATCCCGATCAGTGCAGCAATGGCGGCAACCGACATTTTTGCCAGCAGTGGTGCGGCCGGTAGTAGCAGGGTCATCAACAGCAAACCCAAAGCCGCGCTTTGACTTGCGCCCACCATCGACGGTTCGACAAAACGGTTGCGCATCAAAATCTGCATAATCATACCGGCCACCGCCATCGACGCACCCGTCAGCACAATCGCAAACGTGCGCGGCAGGCGGCTGATGAACATGACCTGCTGGCTGTCAGATAGCGAAAACAGGGCGGACCATTTGAAGTCGGCCACGCCGACCGACAGGCTGACGGCAAACAATATCAGCAGCGCCACGCCGTTGACCGCATTTAAAAATGAAGGTTTGTGAAACATAAAATGGTTCGGAAAAAATAAGGCCGTCTGAAAGAAGGGTTAAGGTATTTTGCGAAAAAGGCAGGTTCGCCCATCATAAAAACAGATGCAAACAGGCAAACATTGTCCATTTGCACCATGTATTTTCAGACGGCCCAAATCCAACGACTTCAGATCAAGCAGCTTGACCCTGTGAATTATCAAACCCTTCAGGCCGTCTGAAAGAAGCAGGCGGCTATGCCTGTGAAGAATTACTTGGCCGCATTAAACGCATCGCTTACCTGTTTGGAAGCGTTCAGCAATTCTTGTGCGCCGCCGGCCGCCAGATAGGTTTCCGGCACGAGGTACACGACTTGGCCTTTTTTCCATGCAGTTGTTTCGGCAACCAAAGGATTGTCCAAAACATCTTTCGCTGCCTGACCTTCTTCACCGATGGCCGCGCCGCGGTCCAAAACAAACAGCCAATCAGGGTTTTTCTCTTTCAGGTATTCAAAGCTGATAGGCTGGCCGTGGCTGCCTTCTTTAATCGATTCATCGACAGCGGGAACGCCGATGTCTTTATGCAACCAACCGCCCAAACGGGAAGAAGGGCCGAAAGCCGACATCTTGCCGCCGTTGACCAAAATCACCAAACCCTTGCCTTTGCCTTGAGCCGCAGTTTTCGCCGCTTCAAACGAAGCATCGATTTCCGCTTTCAGCTTGTCCGCTTCGGCCTGTTTGCCGAAGATTTGCCCCAGTGCGTTGATGCGCTCTTTTGAGCTTTCTTTCAGATTGGCGGTTTCCGCAGTCATCTCGATGGTCGGCGCAATCTCGTTCAACTTGTCAAACGCCTTGGCTGCACGGCTGCCGATGATGATGAGCTGCGGTTTGTAAGCGTTTAAGGCTTCGTAGTCAGGCTCAAACAGCGTGCCGGCAGGTTTCGTGGTTTTGAAATATTCGTCTAAATAAGGCAGCCGGTTTTTATCGACGGACAAACCGGTTTTCACGCCCAGTTTGTTTAAAGTGTCGAGCATGCCCAAATCGTAAACGGCGATACGCTCCGGATTTTGCGGCACTTTCGCATCGCCGCGCGTGGTTTTCACCGTCAGGCTTACGCCTTCGGTTTGGGCGGCAGAAGCGGAAGCAGTTTGTGTCTGATTGGAAGCAGAATCTTTTGGTGAACACGCACCCAAAGCGAGGGCGCAGCATACGGCTAAAGCGGTCAAACGTAACATAGGGTTTCTCCGTAGTCGGAAATAAAGTAAATCGAAATGATAACTTGTATCGGATTATAAAGCTAGATGCCGTCTGAAAACTTTTGTTTTCAGACGGCTTTTTCAAGCTGATTGCTTAGAAGCGGTAGTTTACGCTCAAGCGGACATCGCGGCCGATACCCGGCAAGGTTTCACCGCGTTGGCTGTGCGGATAGTAGAACTTGTTAAACACGTTGTTGACGGCAAAGTTGACATTGAGCGTGTCTTTGCCCAGAGGTTTCCAGTTGGCGAATACATCGTTCACGCCGTAGCCTTTGCGTTTGACTTCACCCTTGTCGCGTACCAACACAGAGCCGGAGGCTTTTTGCAGGTAGCGTCCGCGCCAGCCGATTTCCAAATTCGGATTTTGGAAGCGGTAGGAGAGGGAAGTCGTCCAAGTACGGCCGGTCTGTACGGCAAACTCAGGGTTGGCACTTAACAGGTTTTCAGGATGGGTGTCGTAGATGCGCGGTTTGCTGTGGCTGACGCCGACTTTCGCCATCAGGCCGCCTGTACGGTAGGACGCACCCAGTTCGTAGCCTTGGTTTTTGATGTAGCCTGCATTGACGATTTCGCGTACGCCTGCAATCGGGTTGCCAGCAGCATCATGGCGTTGCTGCGGACCTGCGACGGCATCTTTAATTTTTTGCCAGAAGTAGCTACCGTTGGCGGCAAAGCTGCCGTTGTTGTAGTTGAAGCCGATTTCAGTATTGCGGGCGCGTTCGGCTTTAGTGCCGTCTGCAATCGATGTGATGGCATTTTTGCGTCCATGTTGACGCAGTGCATCGTAAAGACGCGGGCTGCGGGATGCGTAGTTGTGGCTGGCACTGAAACTCCAGTATTCATGTGGCTGCCAAATCACGCCGAAGCTCGGGTTGACTGTGCCGTCGGAAACGGATTTGCCGTCATGGGTTTTGATATCGAAATGGTCGTAGCGCAAGCCGCCTGTAAGGGTAAAGTCGCCGATGTCGTGGATGGCTTCAGCGTAAATACCGGCATCGCTTTTCTTCGGATTGCTCAAGGCTGAGCTGAAGAATACCGGCGGTTTGATTTCTTGATGACGGTAGTTGACGCCGTATTTAATCAATGTGTTTTCGCCAATGCGGCTGTCCAGATTGAAATTCGCGCCTTTGGTTTCGATAACGGTCGTACTCGGGCCGGGCAGGTTGCCTGCATAACCGTTTTTACTGTCATCGGCCGAATAGCGTTCATTTTTCATGAGGTAGGCGTTGGCGTCCAGTTTTTCGACAAAGCCCAAGTTGTTCGCTGTCCATGCCAAGTTGGTGTTGGAGAGGCTGGTTTCACGGTAGGTCGGGGCTTGGCGTTCCAAGGTCAGACGCGGGTTGTTAGTGGCGGTAAACTCTTCACGGACGGTACGGATGCCTCGGTGTTGATCATTCATGTGGCTTAACACTAAGCGGTGGTCGCCGAAGTTTGCGCCGATTTTGGCAAGATAGCTACGCTTGTCCAGCGCGCTGAATGGTACGGTTTTGCCGCCGTTGCTGTGTGTATAGCCTTTGCCGGGTTCATAATCTTTTTCATCGTTGCGGCTGTAAGAGAACAAGCCATCAAAGTTGCCCGCTTTGCCGAATACGCTTGCACCGTAGCTTACGCCGTCATTGCTGGCATAGCCGCTGTTGAGGCGCACACCCCAGTTTTTGTCCAAACCTTTGAGCAAGTCTTGGGCATCGACTGTTTTGGTAATAATCGCACCGTTGGTTGCGCCGATACCGGCAGATGCCGAACCTGCGCCTTTTTGTACAGAGACGATTTTAACCAGTGCAGGGTCGATGATGAAACGGCCTTGGTGATACAGTATTTGGCTGTCGGAATAGGCGTTGTCCACCTTGATGTCGACAGAGTTCTGACCCATGCCGCGCAAGGTCATGTGTTGGGATGTGCCGTTACCGCCGCCGAAATCGATGGCAGGTTCTTCTTTTAATAATTCACGCAAATCGGTTGCCGTGCTTTCGTCTTTTTGACGAAGAGTGACGATATTGGTTTTGATTTTGCTACCTTGGCGGTCACCTTTAACGGTAACGGTATCAAGCACAACATTGTCTTTGGCTTCATTTTCTGCGTGTGCAAAACCGGCTGCCAGTGTCAGTGACAGCAGGCTCAGTCGAAACAGGGGCGTATTCATTGAGAAATGTCCTTAATAAAATGACAGTAATAAAAAATAAAAGCAAATAAAGAGAAATTATCTTTAAAATATGCAATTAAGAATAATCATCATTTATAATAATGCATTAAAAAGAAATAGTTGTAAAGAGTTGTGTTGAATTTGTAAAGGAAGTAGGTTGTTTTTAAATGAATTTTGCAGTTTGTATGTCAGGCCGTCTGAAAAATAAGTGATCGGGCATTTTTGCGTATGAAAATATTTGGAAAGACTGCATAGAATTTTTTACTTTTTCCCTTGAATTTGTCGCAAACAACCCAAATCTAATCGCCATTACGGCAGGCTTTCTACTAAGCGTGTCGCTATTTCCAAGCAAACCGTGTCTGTCATGTCCGACAGACAATTGTTTTCAATCTATTTATTTATCGGAGCATTAAGACATGACCATCCGCCCTTTACACGACCGCGTAGTCGTCAAACGCTTAGAAGCTGAAGAAAAAACCGCCTCCGGCATCGTTTTGCCGGGTGCGGCTGCTGAAAAACCCGACATGGGCGAAGTAATCGCCGTGGGTGCGGGCAAAATCGGTAAAGACGGCGCGCGCCGTCCGCTGGATGTCAAAGTCGGCGACAAAGTCATTTTCGGCAAATACAGCGGTCAAACCGTTAAAGCCGACGGCGAAGAGCTGTTGGTAATGCGTGAAGAAGACATCTTCGGTATCGTTGAATAATTGTTGAATTAAGTTTCAGAACCAAAGGCCGTCTGAATCAAACATGAAGTTTTCAGACGGCCTCGAACAGATTTTTAATATTGATTTGGAGAATTTAAATGGCAGCAAAAGACGTACAATTCGGCAATGAAGTTCGCCAAAAAATGGTAAACGGCGTCAATGTATTGGCAAACGCCGTACGCGTAACTTTGGGCCCTAAAGGCCGCAACGTGGTACTCGACCGCGCTTTCGGCGGCCCGCACATCACTAAAGACGGTGTGTCTGTTGCAAAAGAAATCGAATTGAAAGACAAATTTGAAAACATGGGCGCGCAAATGGTGAAAGAAGTTGCGTCTAAAACCAACGACGTAGCAGGTGACGGTACCACTACCGCCACCGTATTGGCACAATCCATCGTTGCCGAAGGCATGAAATATGTGACCGCCGGCATGAATCCGACCGACCTGAAACGCGGTATCGACAAAGCCGTTGCCGCTTTGGTTGACGAGCTGAAAAATATCGCCAAACCTTGCGACACTTCTAAAGAAATCGCCCAAGTCGGCTCTATTTCTGCCAACTCTGACGAACAAGTCGGCGCGATTATTGCCGAAGCGATGGAAAAAGTCGGCAAAGAAGGCGTGATTACCGTTGAAGACGGCAAATCTTTGGAAAACGAGCTGGACGTGGTTGAAGGTATGCAGTTCGATCGCGGCTACCTGTCTCCTTACTTCATCAACGACGCCGAAAAACAAATCGCTGCTTTGGACAATCCGTTTGTATTGTTGTTCGACAAAAAAATCAGCAACATCCGCGACTTGTTGCCTGTTTTGGAACAAGTGGCCAAAGCCAGCCGTCCGCTCTTGATTATCGCTGAAGACGTAGAAGGCGAAGCCTTAGCGACTTTAGTCGTGAACAATATCCGCGGCATCCTGAAAACTGTTGCCGTTAAAGCCCCTGGCTTCGGCGACCGCCGCAAAGCCATGTTGCAAGACATCGCCATCCTGACCGGCGGCGTGGTGATTTCCGAAGAAGTCGGCCTGTCTCTGGAAAAAGCGACTTTGGACGACTTGGGTCAAGCCAAACGCATCGAAATCGGTAAAGAAAACACCACCATCATCGACGGCTTCGGCGACGCAGCCCAAATCGAAGCGCGTGTTGCTGAAATCCGCCAACAAATCGAAACCGCAACCAGCGAATACGACAAAGAAAAACTGCAAGAGCGCGTTGCCAAACTGGCAGGCGGTGTGGCAGTGATCAAAGTCGGTGCTGCTACCGAAGTCGAAATGAAAGAGAAAAAAGACCGCGTGGAAGACGCGCTGCACGCTACCCGCGCAGCTGTTGAAGAAGGCGTGGTTGCAGGCGGCGGCGTAGCCCTGTTGCGTGCCCGTGCTGCTTTGGAAAACCTGCACACCGGCAATGCCGACCAAGACGCAGGCGTACAAATCGTATTGCGCGCCGTTGAGTCTCCGTTGCGCCAAATCGTTGCCAACGCAGGCGGCGAACCTAGCGTGGTTGTGAACAAAGTGTTGGAAGGCAAAGGCAACTACGGTTACAACGCAGGCTCCGGTGAATACGGCGATATGATCGAAATGGGCGTACTCGACCCTGCCAAAGTAACCCGTTCTGCGTTGCAACACGCCGCGTCTATCGCCGGCCTGATGCTGACCACAGACTGCATGATCGCTGAAATTCCTGAAGAAAAACCTGCTATGCCTGATATGGGCGGCATGGGTGGTATGGGCGGCATGATGTAAGGCCGTCTGAAACCTTCAGATAAAAAGCAAAACCGCACGGCAAGCAGCCGTGCGGTTTTTTATTTGCCAGTAGAAGCGTGAGATGGTGAGGGGGTATGCCATGATTTGCAGAGAAATAAGGGTAGCCAGTTCAATTTAATTAGAAGTAATCAAATAAACTTCATCATCAAAAAAGGCCGTCTGAAACTTTATTTTATGTTTCAGACGGCCTGCTTAATGATTTAAACCGTTACTTTTTGCCCGAACGGCTGTATCGGACAGCTTGAGACAAGATTTCTTCAATTTCTATCCACATAATGCCTCCTTACAGTAAACCAGGTTGACCTAAAGCCGGGTCGTTAGCTCGTGCCGCTTGAGCATCTTCGACAGTCAGTCCAAGGGCTTTGGCTACGCCTTCACCGTATGCCGGATCGCAACGGTAGCAGTTGCGGATGTGGCGGTATTTGATGAAGTCTGGTGCATCGCCCATGGCTGCGGCGGTGTTGTCGAACAAAGCCTGTTTCTGTGCGTCGCTCATCAGATTGAACAAAGCACGCGGTTGGCTGAAGTAGTCGTCATCGTCTTGGCGGTAGTCCCAGTGCGCTGCGTCGCCGTTGATTTTCAAAGGAGGTTCGGCAAAGTCGGGTTGTTGCTGCCATTGGCCGAAGCTGTTGGGTTCGTAGTGCGGCAGGCTGCCGTAGTTGCCGTCGGCGCGGCCTTGCCCGTCGCGCTGGTTGCTGTGAACGGGGCAACGTGGACGGTTGACGGGGATTTGGCGGAAGTTTACGCCCAAACGGTAGCGTTGCGCGTCGGCGTAATTGAACAAACGCGCTTGCAGCATTTTGTCGGGGCTGGCGCCGATACCGGGTACCAGGTTGCTCGGTGCAAAGGCGGATTGTTCCACATCGGCGAAGAAGTTTTCGGGATTGCGGTTCAACTCAAATTCGCCCACTTCAATCAGCGGATAGTCTTTTTTCGGCCAAACTTTGGTCAGGTCGAAGGGATGATACGGCACTTTTTCCGCATCTGCTTCAGGCATGACTTGGATGTACATCGTCCATTTCGGAAACTCGCCGCGTTCGATGGCTTCGTACAAGTCGCGCTGGTGGCTTTCGCGGTCGTCGGCGATGATTTTTGCGGCTTCTTCGTTGGTTAGGTTTTTAATGCCTTGCTGGCTGTGGAAGTGGAATTTCACCCAAAAACGCTCGCCCGCTTCGTTCCAGAAGCTGTATGTATGCGAACCGAAGCCGTGCATATGGCGGTAGCTGGCGGGGATGCCGCGGTCGCTCATGACGATGGTGACTTGGTGTAGGGCTTCGGGCAGCAGCGTCCAGAAATCCCAGTTGTTCGTGGCGGAGCGCATATTGGTGCGCGGGTCGCGTTTGACGGCTTTGTTCAGGTCGGGGAATTTACGCGGGTCGCGCAGGAAGAATACGGGCGTGTTGTTGCCGACCATATCCCAGTTGCCTTCTTCGGTATAGAACTTCAACGCAAAGCCGCGGATGTCGCGTTCCGCATCGGCTGAGCCGCGTTCGCCTGCCACGGTGGTGAAACGGGCAAACATCTCGGTTTTTTTGCCGACTTCGCTGAAGATTTTGGCGCGGGTGTATTTTGTGATGTCGTGTGTTACGGTAAACGTACCGAACGCACCTGAACCTTTGGCGTGCATACGGCGTTCGGGGATGACTTCGCGCACGAAGTCGGCGAGTTTTTCATTCAGCCATAAGTCCTGCGCCAGCAGTGGGCCGCGTGGACCTGCGGTCAGACTGTTTTGATTGTCGGCAACAGGCGCGCCGTTGTTCATGGTCAGGTGGGTAACAGGGCATTTGGAGGTAGTCATGATGGTTTCCTTTGCAAAATGGTCAGTGGTTTATAAAACGATTTGCCGGAAGGCATATTCGTAGCCGGTTTCTTGGCATTCATAAATTTCTTGTATCGACATTTTATTTCCTTTTGCTGTTAACTATTAAAACAACTATACAGAAAGGTTTTAACTATTGGAACTATGAAACCGATTTAGAGTAGATATAATAAATCAATTATTAAATATCATTAGTTTTAATAAATAATTTGATTGTGAAAAAAGGCCGTCTGAAACTTTATTTTGTGTTTCAGACGGCCTTATTTTTAGTCAAAACAAGGGATTATTTATCCAGTTTGGCTTTGCGTTCTTCCAACCAATGTTCCAAGTAGTGGATGCTGACACCACCTTTTTGGAAACCCGGATCGCTGAACAAGTCGCGGTGCAGCGGCGTATTGGTTTTGATGCCGGTAATCGCCAGCTCGGCAAGGGCTACGCGCATTTTTGCTATGGCTTGGTCGCGGTCTTTACCGACGACGCAGATTTTGCCGATCAGGCTGTCGTAGTAAGGAGGGATGCGGTAGCCTTGGTAGATGTGGCTGTCGACGCGGATGCCGAAGCCGCCGGGCAGGTGGCAGCTTTCAATCAGGCCCGGGCTTGGAATGAAGTTGTACGGGTCTTCGGCATTGATACGGCACTCAAACGCGTGGCCTTCGACTTGAATGTCTTCCTGTTTGTATTGCAAAGGTAGGCCGGATGCGATGCGTAATTGCTCTTGGACGATGTCAACGCCGGTAATGAGCTCGGTAACCGGATGCTCAACCTGAACGCGTGTGTTCATCTCGATAAAGAAGAATTCGCCGTCTTCGTACAGGAATTCAAACGTACCTGCGCCGCGATAGCCGATGCGTTTGCAAGCGTCGGCACAGGCTTTGCCGATTTTGGCGCGTTCTTCTTCAGTGATGAACGGGGCCGGTGCTTCTTCGATGACTTTTTGGTGGCGGCGCTGCATGGAGCAGTCGCGCTCGGCGAGGTAGATGGCGTTGCCGTGTTCGTCGGCAATCACTTGGATTTCGACGTGGCGCGGACGTTGCAGATAGCGTTCCATGTAAACCATCGGGTTGCCGAATGCCGCGCCTGCTTCGGCTTTGGTCATTTCGACAGACTGGAGGAGGTCTTCTTTTTTCTCGACGACGCGCATACCGCGACCGCCGCCGCCGCCGGAGGCTTTGATAATGACGGGATAACCGACTTTATCGGCGATTTTGAGGATTTCTTCGCCATCGTCCGGCAATGCGCCGTCAGAACCGGGAACGCAAGGCACGCCGGCTTCGATCATGGCGTGTTTGGCGGATACTTTGTCGCCCATCAGACGGATGGTGTCGGCTTTAGGGCCGATGAAGACAAAGCCGGATTGTTCGACTTGTTCGGCAAAATTGGCGTTTTCGGCGAGGAAGCCGTAACCTGGGTGGATGCCGTCGGCTTCGGTTACTTCGGCGGCAGCAATGAGGGCGGGAATGTTGAGGTAGCTTTGTGCAGATGCGGCAGGGCCGATGCACACGGATTCGTCGGCGAGTTTGACGTGCAGGCTGTCTTTGTCGGCTTCGGAATGGACGGCGACGGTGGCGATGCCCATTTCACGGCAGGCACGCAGGACGCGCAGGGCGATTTCGCCCCGGTTGGCGATCAATACTTTTTTCAGCATGATAATCTTTCCGGATGGTTCAGACGGCCTCAGCGGCCGCCTAATGCGTTGCGGATTTTCTGGTCGGTTTTGTATTGGCTCAAGGCGTAAACCGACCACATGGCTGCCGGTATCCAGCCAACCAGCGTACACTGCAGAATCAGACAGATGATGCCTGCAAACGGACGGCCGATGGTGAAAAACTGAAGCCATGGCAAGAAAATAGCCAAAATCAGACGCATGGTTTGTCCTTAATGAACAGAAAAAGGAATTTCAGACGGCCTTGAAGATAAAGGCCGTCTGAAAAAGCGGATTATTCAATGATAAAGAGCGGCTCGCCGTATTCGACTGGGGTACCGTTTTCAACCAGAATTTCTTTAACGACACCGGATTTCTCGGCTTCGATTTCATTCATCAGCTTCATGGCTTCGATAATGCACAAAGTATCGCCGGCTTTTACTTGTTTACCTACTTCAACGAAAGCTGCGGCGTTCGGGCCGGGAGCGCGATAGAACGTACCTACCATAGGCGATTTTTGCGCGTTGGACAAATCGCGAGCGGCAGGGGCGGCGGCCGGAGCGGCTGCGGCCGGAGCAGCAGGGGCGGCAACCGGAGCGGCTGCGGCAGGTGCCGGAGCAGCATAAATAGGCGCTGCGGCGGCAGTGGTACGCGTAATGCGGACTTTTTCTTCGCCTTCGGTAACTTCAATTTCTGCAATGCCTGATTCTTCGACCAAATCAATCAGTTTTTTTAATTTACGCAAATCCATTGCTTTTCCTTTTTAGCGCGGCATAAAGTGCATATTGGGTATGCGCCGCTGTGGTTTTAGATGATTTCCTGAGACGTCGGAAGGTAGGTTTGCCATCCGGCGTTTAAATAATGTCGGAACAGGGCGGAGCCTGAGAAATGAATCTGGTTATTTTCCCGAACTTGTCGGTAAATGTCCAGTAAAAGATAGAAAAAAGGCGTTTTTCGGCGAAAAAAGAAAGGAACGCTGATTTTCGTTAAAAAGTGATTTTTTCAAGAGCGTTTATTCTAATTTATTGGTTTTTCGACAAAACATGCCGTCTGAAAACCAACTTTGCGCGTATAATGGCGCCTGTTTTTTTAAAGTATGCACGACAATGGATATTTCCGATTTTGATTTTGAATTGCCCGAAAAACTGATTGCTCAGCATCCTCCGGAAGTGCGCGGCAGTAGCAGGCTTCTGGTTGCCTTGCCTACATTGCCGATTGAAGACAAACATTTCGGCGATTTACCCGATTATGTCGCTCCGGGCGATGTGCTGGTGTTTAACAATACCAAAGTGATGAAGGCACGCCTGTTCGGTCAAAAAGCCAGTGGGGGCAAAATCGAAGCCCTGATTGAACGGGTATTGGACGCGCATACCGCATTGGCGCATATCCGCTCGTCCAAATCGCCGAAACCGGGTACAGAATTGATTTTTGAAGGCGATATCCGTGCCGTCATGATGGAGCGCGCGGAAGAATTGTTTTGCCTGAAATTTAAAGGCGAGCAAACCGTTTACGAACTTTTAGAGCAAAACGGCCATCTGCCCTTGCCGCCTTATATCGAACGCGCGGCCGATGATGAAGACGACAGCCGCTATCAGACCGTGTACGCCAAGTATCAAGGCGCAGTGGCCGCGCCGACGGCAGGTTTGCACTTTACCGATGAGTTGTTGGGCCGTCTGAAAGCCAAAGGCGTAGAAACCGCGGAAGTAACCCTGCACGTCGGTGCCGGAACATTCCAACCCGTGCGCGTCGATAAAATTGAAGAACACAAAATGCACAGCGAGTGGTTTGACGTACCAGCCGAGACCGTTGCTGCCGTTGAAGCCGCCAAAGCGCGCGGCAATAAGGTGTGGGCGGTGGGCACAACCTCCATGCGCGCCTTGGAATCCGCCGCACGCGAAACAGGCCGTCTGAGAGCCGGTCGCGGCGATACCGATATTTTCATTACGCCAGGCTACCGCTTCAATGTTACCGACCGATTGATTACCAACTTCCACCTGCCCAAATCAACCTTGCTGATGCTCGTCAGCGCGTTTTCGGGCATGGAGCATATCCGCAGCGTTTACCGTCATGCGGTGGAACAGGAATACCGCTTTTTCAGCTATGGCGATGCGATGATTTTGGGGAAAGTGGAATAAATTTGAAGCGGATTGGAGCGTTTCAAACTGGTTATTTGGGTTGTCCCGAATCTGAATCAGTTGAAATGCTCTATTAAAACACGCGAAGTTGTTGGGATTTTAGTTGTAAGAAATAAAGTACAAAAACAAAAAGGCCGTCTGAAAATAGTTTTTCAGACGGCCTTTTATCTTTCCATGCTTAGGCGTCGATGTTTTGTGCCAGCAGGGCGTTGTTTTCGATGAAGGCGCGGCGCGGTTCGACTTCGTCGCCCATCAGGGTGACGAACACTTCGTCGGCGGCGATGGCGTCTTCGATGCGGACTTTCAGGAGGCGGCGGACGGTAGGATCCATCGTGGTTTCCCAAAGTTGTTCCGGGTTCATCTCGCCCAAGCCTTTGTATCGTTGGATGGACATGCCTTTTTGGGCAACGCTCATCAAGATGTCCAAAGCGCCTTCAAAGCTGTCGATGTCGTATTCATTGTCGCCTTTGTAGAGCTTCGCCCCTTTGCCGACCATGCCTTTGAGTGCGGCGGCGGTTTGGGTAAGGGTTTGGTAGGCTTTGCTGTTGAGGAACTTAGGCTCGAGGTAGCTCACCATCACATTGCCGTGCAGCTTGCGTGTGATTTTGATGAACTGGTGTCCTTCGTGGCCTTCGATGCGTTCGAGTGCGACTTCTTTTTCGTCCAAGAGGCCGCTCAATTCAGCAACGGCGCGGTCTGCGCTTTCTGCTGTGCTGAGATCGACCGGCGAAGCATGCAGCATGGCATGCAGGACGAGTTCGTCAATGATGCGGCTTTCTTGCTCGATGACGGTTTTGGCCAACAGGAATTGTTTGGCGGTATTGGCAAGCTCTTCGCCTTCGATGGTGCGGCCGTCTGAAACGATTTTGGCTTTTTCCAAGGCCAAGCCGAGCAGCCATTGGTCTTTTTCCAATTCGTCTTTGAGATAGCGCTCTTGTTTGCCGTATTTGGCTTTGTACAAAGGCGGCTGGGCGATGTAGATGTAGCCGCGTTCGACCAGCTCGGGCATTTGGCGGTAGAAGAAGGTCAGGAGCAGGGTGCGGATGTGCGCGCCGTCCACGTCGGCATCGGTCATGATGATGATGCGGTGGTAGCGCAGTTTTTCGGCATTGAATTCTTCTTTGCCGATGCCTGCGCCTAGAGCGGTGATCAGCGTGGCGACTTCTTGGCTGGCCAGCATTTTTTCAAAACGTGCTTTTTCGACGTTCAAAATTTTACCTTTGAGCGGCAAAATCGCTTGGAATTTGCGGTCGCGGCCTTGCATGGCGGAACCGCCTGCAGAGTCGCCCTCGACGAGGTAGAGTTCGGACAGGGCAGGGTCTTTTTCTTGGCAGTCGGCAAGTTTGCCCGGCAGGCCCAAACCGTCCATCACACCTTTGCGGCGGGTAATTTCGCGTGCTTTGCGGGCGGCTTCGCGCGCGCGCGCGGCATCGACGATTTTGCTGGTGATGATTTTGGCTTCGGTCGGGTTTTCTTCAAGGAAGTCGGTCAAGGCTTGGTTGATGACTTCGTTGACAACGGGGCCGATTTCGCTGGAAACCAGTTTGTCTTTAGTTTGCGATGAGAATTTCGGGTCGGGCAGTTTGACGGACAAAACGCAGGTCAGGCCTTCACGCATATCGTCGCCGGCGGTTTCCACTTTGGCTTTTTTGGCCACTTCGTTGGCTTCGATATAGTTGTTGATGGTGCGGGTCATCACTTGGCGCAGCGCGGTCAAGTGCGTACCGCCATCGCGTTGCGGAATGTTGTTGGTAAAACATTGCACGCTTTCTTGGTAGCTGTCGTTCCATTGCATCGCGCATTCGACGCTCATGCCGTCTTTTTCGCCGAACGCGTAGAAGATTTTTTCGTGCAACGGCGTTTTTTTGCGGTTCATGTATTGCACGAAGCCGGCCACGCCGCCGGAGAGGGCGAAGCTTTCGTGTTTGCCGTCGCGTTCGTCGGTCAATTCAATGTCCACGCCGTTGTTCAGGAACGAAAGTTCGCGGATGCGTTTGGCGAGGATGTCGAAGCTGTATTCGACATTGCCGAAGGTTTCGCTACTGGCGAGGAAGCGTACGGTTGTGCCTTTTTTGTCGGAATCGCCGACAACCTTCAACGGCTCTTCGGTTTCGCCGCGTACGAAGCGGACGAAGTGTTCTTTGCCGTCGCGGTAGATGGTCAGCGTTACCCAGTCGGACAGCGCGTTGACGACGGACACGCCCACGCCGTGCAGGCCGCCGGAGATTTTGTAGCTGTTGTTGTCGAACTTGCCGCCCGCGTGCAATACGGTCATGATGACTTCGGCGGCAGAGCGTCCTTCTTTCGGGTGGATGCCGGTCGGCATACCGCGCCCGTTGTCGGCCACGCTGACGGAATTGTCGGCATGGATGGTTACGGTGATTTTGTCGCAATGTCCGGCGAGCGCTTCGTCAATGGCGTTGTCGAGCACCTCGAACACCATGTGGTGCAGGCCGCTGCCGTCCTGCGTGTCGCCGATATACATACCGGGGCGTTTGCGTACCGCTTCCAAGCCTTCCAGCACTTGTATGCTGTCGGCGCCGTATTCTTCGTGTTTTTGGTCAGTCATGGTCTTTTCTTGCTGAATTTCAAGGAATTTTTCCGTGCGCGCAATGAAATGTCAAACGGGCGCGGCGGATGTGTTCCGAAAGGTCAAAATAATAGGCAATTATACCTGATTTTGCTGGAATATTCAGCGTTTTAAGTGCAAAAAGGCCGTCTGAAAGATTAAATTTCAGACGGCCTTTGTATCGGAAAACGGGTTTAGCGTTTGACACCGCTCAATCGCGCCCAGCCTTCTTCGATTTCGGCAGGCTCAATGTCGAACCATTGACTGTAAATGCCGCTGAGTTCTTCGACTTGTTCGTCCAAAAGGCCGGATAAAACAATGCGGCCGCCTTGTTTGGTACGCGCGGCAAGCATTTCGCCGAGCATACGCAACGGATTTGCCAGAATGTTGGCGACAACGACATCAAATTGGCCTTGCGGCAAGCCGTCCGGCAGGTAGAACTGCGCATCGACGTTGTTTTGCGCGGCATTGTCTTTACTGGCGCGGATGGCTTGTTCGTCAATGTCTACGCCGATGGCGGAGCCTGCGCCGAGTTTGAGGGCGGCAATGGCCAAAATGCCTGAGCCGCAGCCGTAGTCCAATACGCTTTCGCCGCCTTTGAGCTGCGTGTCCAGCCATTTGAGGCAGAGGCGGGTGGTTGGATGGCTGCCGGTGCCGAAGGCAAGGCCCGGGTCGAGTTGCAGGTTGACGGCGTCGCCGTTGGGCGCTTCGTGCCAAGACGGGGTAATCCACAGGCGGTCGGAAATTTGAATTGGGTCGAATTGCGCTTGGGTCAGGCGCACCCAGTCTTGATCTTCAAGGATTTCGCCGGTGTATTTCAAATCGTTCAAACTGCATTCCTGCGCGGCGGCTTCGATAATGGAAGCGGCATCGTCGCTTTCGCCGAAAAGGGCGATGACTTTGCTTTGTTGCCAGATTTGTTCGGTCGGCATGCCCGGCTCGCCGAAAATGGCCTGCTCGTTTTCTGTACCGGCGTAGGCATCTTCAATGGCGGCGGACAATGCGCCGTGTTCCATCAGCGCGTCGGCAAGGCGTTCGGCGACAGCATCGTTGACGTTGATGGTGATTTGTTGATAGGACATAGTGGGGCTTTCTTTTTTAATAAGGCCGTCTGAAAATCGACGTTGTGCTTTCAGACGGCCTTGTAAGGTATGAAACCTGATGATGCGGGTTTATCGGTTTTTCAAACCCAGTACGTCTTGCATATCGTACAGACCTTTTTTGCCGTTTGCCCAAACTGCGGCGCGTACAGCACCGGCGGCAAAGGTCATGCGGCTGCTGGCCTTGTGGGTGATTTCCACGCGCTCGCCGTCGGTGGCGAAGAGGGCGGTGTGGTCGCCGACGATGTCGCCTGCACGGACGGTGGCAAAACCGATGGTGGACGGATCGCGTGGGCCGGTGTGGCCTTCGCGGCCGTAAACGGCGCATTCTTTGAGGTCGCGGCCGAGTGCGTCGGCAATGACTTCACCCATGCGTAACGCGGTGCCGCTTGGGGCATCGACTTTGTGGCGGTGGTGGCCTTCGATGATTTCGATGTCGTAGCCTTCGTTTAATACGCGGGCGACGGTGTCGAGGATATGGAAGGTCAGATTGACGCCGACGCTGAAGTTGGCTGCGAAGACAACGCCTGTTTTCTCGCCTGCGGCTTGGATGGCGGCTTTGCCTGCGTCGTCGAAACCGGTGGTGCCGATGATGATGTTGACGCCTTTTTCCACGCATTTTTGCAGGTGTTTCAGGGTTGGCTCGGGACGGGTAAAGTCGATGAGGACATCGCTTTGAGCCAGTACGGCATCCACGTCGTCTGAAATGGCAACGCCGGTTTTGAGGCCGGAGGCGAAGCCTGCATCCAAACCCAATACTTCCGAACCGGAATGTTCGAGTGCGCCGGAGAGGACAGTATCGGGATGGTTGTTGACCGCTTCAACCAAAACGCGACCCATGCGGCCGTTGACGCCGGCAATGGCGATTTTCAATGCGCTCATGGGGCTTCCTTATTGCGGCTTGGTTTCGGTGGTCGGAACGACGTTTTGTCCGGCTTGAACCGCTTCGATGGATTTTTGAATGGCATCGCCTTCGGCGCGTGCGAGGACGTCGTTTTCAAAGTACAGGGTCAGGTTGCTTTGTTCTTTGATGATGCCGTTGCGGCTGGTGTTGAAAGTGTAATCCCAGCGGTCGGCATGGAAGGCGTCGCGCAGGAGCGGCGTACCGAGCAGCAGTTGGACTTGGTCGCGGGTCATACCTTGGCGCAGGGAAACCACGGCGCGGGGATTGAGCTCGTTACCTTGAATGATTTTGAGTTTGTAGGATGGAAAGTTGGATACGCGCTCGGCACTGCATGAGGCCAGACCTAAAATAGCGGCGATGGCAAGGCATAAGGCTTTATTCACGGGCTTACCTTTCTGTGTCATTTCGGGAAAGATGTTTATCATCGCTTGAATATTTTTAAAAAGCAAACGATAATCATCTTCTTAATTTTTCTTTTCGCCGATTTTCAATTGCAAGACCGGCGGCAGATTGCCGCCCTTTAACGGCCCAATAGTGGGCAAACGGGCGGAAAGTGCGTATTATAACGGTTATTACCTTACAGGGATATTGAATATTATGGAAAAATTCAGCAACATTGCGCAATTGAAAGACAGCGGTTTGAAAGTTACTGGTCCACGTTTGAAAATTTTGGACTTGTTCGAGACTCATGCCGAGGAGCATTTGAGTGCGGAAGATGTGTACCGTATCCTGTTGGAAGAGGGCGTGGAAATCGGCGTGGCGACGATTTACCGTGTGCTGACCCAGTTTGAACAGGCCGGCATTTTGCAACGCCACCATTTTGAAACCGGCAAAGCGGTTTACGAATTGGACAAAGGTGACCACCACGACCACATCGTCTGCGTGAAATGCGGCGAAGTAACCGAATTCCACAATCCGGAAATCGAAGCGCTGCAAGACAAAATCGCCGAAGAAAACGGCTACCGCATCGTCGATCACGCGCTGTATATGTACGGCGTATGCGGCGAATGCCAAACCAAAACCAAACGTTAATCAGTTTGTATGTTGATTTTTCAGACGGCCTTGGGCATTTTCAGCCTGAGGCCGTCTGAAACTTTATGGGCTTTGCGATGAAGATTCCTTTTCTTGCGCCACGGGATTATCGTTTCCCCGACCCGTCTTATGCTTTGGCAGAATGTGACGGCTTGGTCGGCGTCAGCGGCGATTTGGATACGGGGCGGCTGTTGTCGGCGTATGGGCAGGGGATTTTTCCGTGGTTTAGCCGCTACGGTTGGTTTTTCTGGTATGCGGTTGCGCCGCGAGCCGTGATTGTGCCGGGAAGCCTGCATATCGGCCGTTCGCTCGCCAAAACTTTGCGTCACAAGCCGTATCGGGTAACGGTCAACCGCTGTTTTGAGAAAGTGATTGCCCATTGTGCCAATGTGCCGCGTCCGGAACAGGACGGAACGTGGATAGAACCTGCGTTTCAGACGGCCTATTTGAAGCTGTACCATCAGGGGCATGCGCATTCGTTTGAATGCTGGCTGCCGGATGAGCAAGGCAAAATGCAGTTGGCAGGCGGGTTTTACGGCGTGCAAATCGGCTGCGTGTTTTATGGCGAATCGATGTTTGCCTTACGTCCCGATGCGTCCAAGATTGCGTTTGCCTGCGCCGTCCCGTTTTTGGAGGATTTGGGCGTTGCGCTGATAGACTGTCAGCAGGATACCGAACATATGCGCCGTTTCGGTTCACAGTTGATGGATTTTGCCGACTTTCAGACGGCCTTGAAGGGTTGGAACGCGAAACCGTTAAGGCGGAATATCGAATGCGGCGTGGTGGCTGAAAATCTTCTGTAAAAGATTGGCGGCGAAGATTGATTTATCGGCACGGCGTGTCGGCAGAAGCGATAGTCTGTATATCGTAGCTGGAAAATTAGTTAGAAAATTAATGCGATTCAATTCACTTGAATAGGCCGTCTGAAAATCTTGGTTTAACCGAAATCCTGCAGTGTAATGCTCGGCGCTCATCATGTTAATAGCTGACGAAATCGCTTTTACATGGCAAAATAACGAGTTAAATATTTGTAATAGGGCGGCCTGAATAGGTTTCAGACGGCCCTGATCTCTTGAAGGAATCAACATGTCTTTGCAAAACATCATTGAAACGGCTTTTGAAAACCGTGCCGAAATCAATCCGAATACCGTTACCCCAGAAGTGCGTGAAGCGGTTTTGGAAACCATTCATCAACTCGACTCCGGCAAACTGCGCGTTGCCGAGCGTTTGGGCGTGGGCGAATGGAAAGTCAACGAATGGGCGAAAAAAGCCGTATTGCTGTCTTTCCGCATTCAGGACAATGAAATCCTCAACGACGGTGTGAACAAATACTTCGACAAAGTACCGACTAAATTTGCCGATTGGTCTGAAGACGAATTCCGCAGCGCAGGTTTCCGCGCAGTTCCGGGTGCCGTTGCCCGCCGCGGCAGCTTTGTAGCGAAAAATGTCGTGTTGATGCCTTCTTATGTCAATATTGGCGCATACGTTGACGAAGGTGCGATGGTCGATACTTGGGCGACTGTCGGCTCTTGCGCGCAAATCGGTAAAAACGTGCACTTGAGCGGCGGCGTCGGCATCGGCGGCGTACTCGAGCCTCTGCAAGCCAGCCCGACCATTATTGAAGACAACTGCTTCATCGGTGCGCGTTCTGAAATTGTTGAAGGCGTGATTGTCGAAGAAGGCAGCGTGATTTCTATGGGCGTGTTCATCGGTCAATCCACCAAAATCTTTGACCGTACGACCGGCGAAATCTATCAAGGCCGCGTACCGGCTGGTTCGGTTGTCGTATCTGGCAGCATGCCTTCCAAAGACGGCAGCCACAGCCTCTACTGCGCAGTTATTGTCAAACGCGTGGACGCGCAAACCCGTGCGAAAACCAGCGTGAACGAATTGTTGCGCGGTATCTAATCGGATAACGATGATGCCGACTGAGGGTGGGGGCAAAGCCTGCTTTACGGTCGGGTGTGAACACAAAACAGGCAGAATGTTCTGCCTGTTTTTTATGGCTTAAAGGCCGTCTGAAGCGATTTCAGACGGCCTTTTGTTTTTGATGATGGGTTGTTTAAGAGTCATCGAAGGAGAGGGGCTTTGCCTGAAATTATGCTTTCGGCCAGTCGGCGCAATAGTATTGCCAATAGACTTCGATAAAAGGAATTTCGCCGTAATCGCACAACCAAGGTTTGGCGCGTGTGGTGTAGTGGATAACGGGCGGGACAGTGTCGGGTTTGGGGAATACTTCGCCGAGGTTTCGTTTTTGGAAGTATTCGACTGCGCCGGTTTGGAAGTTCCAAGATTCTTCTAGTTGCAGCCAGTTTTTTTGAAATACGGTGTTTAGAAAGCATTGGTCGCCGTAGGGAACGGATTTGTCAATGGTGGTAGCAGTTTGCAGCAGTTGCGCTGCGATATTGTGTTCCCGCCATTGCGCCAGGTCGACCAACAACATACCGGAATTGAAATAGGGCGTAGTGTGCAGGCCGGTCGGGTGATTCCATTCGGTACGGGCAAGAAAGGAGTCTTGTACCGCTGCAACGGGATAACCGCGCATATCGAGGTTGAACAAATCATGCAGGGATTGGGTAACCACCATATCGCTGTCGAGATACAGGGCGCGATCGACAGGCAGATGTTGCATCATCAGACGGAAAAATGCGGCATCCGAAATATGGGGTAGGCGGCGATATTGGCTGAAGTCCATCTCGATTTTGACATCATTCAGACGGCTGCCGCTGGCTGCGAGCTTTTGGTTGGTATAGTCGATCCATTCCCGCCTGAAGGTATTGTGCATGAGGTAGAAATTGACATTTGTGTTGTGAGTACAGATGGATTTCATCAGGGTATGAACTTGCTCGGCATAGCCGGTATCGGCGGCAAGGACGATGGTGATGTTGCTCATTGGTTAAATTCCCTTTATTTGCAATGTCTTAAGTTTTATCAGTCATTTTCTTGGTCTTGCGCGGTCGGCAAGGTGGCGTGGTCTTCGTTTTCCGACATGGCTTTTTCTAATAAATCGCGTTGCAGCTGTTTGCCGGCTTTGATGCCCAATTTGCGCAGTTTTTCGGTGCTGCTGATGAGATTGCCCCTGCCGGAAACCAAGCGGCCATAGGCCGTCTGAAATTGGGATTGAGCCTGACCAAGCGCTTTATTGATGCCGTCCATGCTTTCGACAAAGCCGACAAATTTGTCATAGAGTTTGCTGCCTGCCTCGGCAATCGCCAGCGCGTTTTGGTTTTGCTGCTCGTTGCGCCAGATGTTGGCAACGGTGCGCAGGGTAGCGAGCAGGGTGCTGGGGCCGGTCAGCATGATGCGTTTGTCGAAACACTCTTGGAAGAGGTTTGGATCATGTTGCAGGGCGAGGAGGTAGGCCGGTTCGACAGGGACGAACATAAAGACGAAGTCCAGCGTTTTGACGCCCTCAAGGTCGGTGTAATCCTTCGCTGCCAAGCTTTTGATGTGGGCGCGGATGCTGGCGACGTGGTTGGCAAGCTCGCGTTCTGCTTCTGCGCCGGTGCTTTGCGTATAGCGGACGTAGGCGGTCAGCGATACTTTGGAGTCGATGACGATTTGTTTGTTGTCGGGCAGATTGATGAGGACGTCGGGCTGGAGGCGGCGTTGGGTGCCGTCTGCTTCGTGGCGGACGCTGGAAGCTTGGACGATGTATTCGCGGCCTTTTTGCAGGCCGGAATTTTCCAATACGCTTTCCAAAATCATCTCGCCCCAGTTGCCTTGGGTTTTGTTTTGCGTGCCGGTCAGCGCGGTGGTCAGCGCTTTGGCATCGTGGTGGAGCTGGGTGTTGAGTGTTTGCAGGCGTTTGAGCTCGTTTTCGATGGTCAGGCGTTCTTTGGCTTCTTTTTCATAAGTCTGCTGAACCAGCTCGCTAAAGCCGTGGATGCGTTCGTTGAGCGGATTGAGCAGTTGTTGGAGATGGTCGTGGTTTTGCTCGGTAAAGCGGCGGCTTTTCTCTTCCAGAATAGTGTTGGCGAGGTTTTGGAACTGGTCGCTCAGGTTTTTACGCGCATCTGCCAGCAGGGCCAGTTTTTCTTCGGCAGCCTGACGGTCTTTTTCCGATTGGGTGTTGAGGCGCTCGTTTTGGACTTGAAGCGCGTGATTTTGCTCCAAAAGGGCGGCGTATTCTTGTTTCAGACGGCTTTTTTCGGCTTCCTGTTGCTGTAAAAGGCTGTTTTTGTCGTCGATATTGGCTTTTTCTTGCGTCAATTGTGTGGAGAGGCGTTCGTTTTGGACTTGCAGCGCATGGTTTTGCTCCAACAGCGTGTCGTAGTCTTGTTTCAGACGACCTTTTTCCGTTTCCTGCTGTTGCAAAAGCGTATTTTTATCCGCACTCAATGCTTGTTCTTGAACCAGTTGAGTGTTGAGGCGTTCGTTGTTGATTTGCAGGTTTTGCGCGCTTTGCTGCCATTTTGCACATTCGTGTTTTAAAGCTTCGGCTTCGGCCTCGCAATCTTGCAGATAGGCAATCTGTTTTTCGGCTGCGGCAAAGCGGTTGCCCGTTTCCTGCAATTCGTCTTGCAATTCCTGCACGGTATGGCGGCTTTGCGCCAAGTCCGCCGCAGTTTGAGCCTGCACCTGTTCGGCAAACTCATGCAGGCGGCGGCTTTCGGCCAATTCTTGCAAAACAATAAAGTGTCGGCTTTGGGCTTGGTAGCGTGTTATCAGCCAAGCAAACAGCGCGCCGATAAAAAATGCGGCCGCGCCGGTCAGAATTAGGGTGTTGTTCATGCTGGAAATAGTCAATACGCAGAATGTTTCACTATATCATATATTTGCAGCGCATTTTATGGTCGGATATGCGCTAGAAGCGTGTGTTTTCTTTAAAGGAAGCTATCAAAGGTATTGGTTTTGACTAAGTGAAGATTTGGACTGTGAAAAAGATAGATTTATAACATTTTGAATTTAAAAATATATTTAATTTAGAGTGCGATTTTGCAACAAAAAAGGAGGGATTTTATGGGCGCAGTCAGATACGTTTGTAGTGTGTATGTAATTAAGACATCGGTGTCATTGAAAAAGACATCGGTGTCATTTTCAAAACAAAATATAAATTAACTAAAACATTTATTATGTATATTTTTAGCATTTTATCTTTACGGAAAGGTTGTATTAATTAACGATTAACACGGTATGATTCGTCCTGTCGGCAACGTAGATGCCGGCGAAAAAATGTGTATGTTGTTAAATAACATTTTGTATCTATGAAAAAGGGCTACTTAAAATGGGACATTTAATAACACTTGCCGCCGCTTCTTTAATCGGCATGTCGGGGATACCGGCCTCCGCCCTCGGCGTTGCCTACAATATTGAAACGGTAGTACACAAATAATTCAATCATAAACGAATTGATGACAATACCTCAGAAAACGCAACTTAGGCCGTTTTTCGGCCGACAGACAAGAAAGTGAGACAAACAATGAAAACTTTAATCAAACTGGCAGCAGCCTCTTTAATCGGTATGTCTGGCCTGACCGTCGGTGCAACCAATATCGCCCACAATATGGCTGATGCCGACAAATAAAAAATACACAACACACCCTTAAATACACAGAAAAGAGTTAAAATGAAAACATTAATTAAATTGGCCGCAGCTTCTTTGATCGGCATGTCTGGTTTGACAGTTGGCGCAACCAAAATCGCAAAAAATATGGCAGAAGCTGCCAATAAATAAACGCAAGTGAAATTAAGCTTGTTTTGGTGATAAAAAAGGCCGTCTGAACATTCAGACGGCCTTTGTATTTGATGGCAAACCGTTTTATTTGCCGATGCAGAAGCGCGAGAAAATCACGCCCAGCAAATCGTCGGCGGTAAATTCGCCGGTGATTTCGCTGCACTCGTTTTGGGCGAGGCGCAGGTGTTCGGCGAAAAGCTCGATTTGGTTGTTGTTGCAGAGGGCGGCATTTTCCAGCTCGGCTTCGGCTTCGTGCAAGGCATTGAGGTGACGGCTGCGGGCGAGGAACAGGCTTTCGCTTTCGCCCTGCCAGCCGACTTCCTGCAACAGCGCGTGTTTGAGCAAGTCGAGACCCGCGCCGGTTTTGGCGGACAGGCTGATGACGGTGTCCGCGCTAGTTTGCGCGAGGCCGTCTGAACGGACGGCGACGGGTTCGCCGGTCAGGTCGGCTTTGTTGTGGATTTCGATTTTTTTCAAACCTTCGGGCAGGCTGTTCAAAATGGCTTGGGTTTTGGCGTTCACGCCTTCTCGCGGGTCAATCAGAATCAGGGCGACATCGGCTTCGGAGACGGCTTTGCGGCTGCGTTCGATGCCGATTTGTTCGACCACGTCGTCGGTTTCGCGCAAGCCGGCGGTGTCGATGATGTGGACGGGTACGCCGTCGAGGGTGATTTGTTCGCGCACGGTGTCGCGGGTGGTGCCGGCGATGTCGGTTACGATGGCGATGTCGTCACCAGCCAAGGCGTTGAGCAGGCTGGATTTGCCGACGTTGGGTGCGCCAACGAGGACGACGTTCATGCCTTCGCGCAAAATCGCGCCTTGTTCCGCGCTGGCGAGCACGGTTTTCAGACGACCTTGCAGGGCTTGGAGCTTGCCGCGCGCGTCGGCGGCTTCGAGAAAATCGATGTCTTCTTCGGGGAAGTCCAGCGTAGCTTCGACCAACATCCGTAAGGTAATAAGGTCGTCCACCAGCTCGTGTATGTGTTGGGAAAACGCGCCTTTGAGCGAACGCAACGCCATGCGTGCGGCGGACTTGCTGGAGGCGTCGATAAGGTCGGCGACGCTTTCGGCTTGGGCAAGGTCGAGTTTGTTGTTGAGGAAGGCGCGTTTGGTAAATTCGCCCGGCTCGGCCATGCGCGCGCCCAGTTCGAGGCAGCGCGAGAGCAGCATGTCCATTACGACGGGGCCGCCGTGTCCCTGCAATTCAATCACGTCTTCGCCGGTGAAGCTGGCGGGGGCGGCGAAGTAGAGCAGGATGCCGTTGTCTATCGGCTGCCCGTCGCCGCCGAGAAAGTCGGTGTAAAGCGCGGTGCGCGGTTTGGGTGTTTTACCGCCGCTGAGGGTTTGCGCCAAAGGCAGCAGGTTTTTGCCGGAAAGACGGATCACGCCGACGCCGCCGCGTCCGGGGGCGGTGGCGATGGCGGCGATGGTGGGTTGGGTTGCGGACATGAGAACTCGCGTATAGATAAATTTAATGTGCGTATTATAGCAAAAGGCCGTCTGAAACTTTGGGTTTTGGGGTTTCAGACGACCTTTTTAGCAGATTGGCAATGTGGGCGTACTACTTGAACGGTTCAAGTATTTTTAATTTCCAAATCATCCGGTAGTAAGTCGTGTACGGAACAGTTTAAAGCAGAAGACAGTTGATATAGTTTATCAACCGTTATGTTGACCTCCCCCCTTTCTATTCTACCCATATAGCTTCTGTCTATATCGGCAAGTAAGGCTAAGCTTTCTTGGTTGATATTGGATTGTTTGCGGATTTCTCGGATTTTTATACCTATCAAAACACTGATTTTACTCATGAGATTTGTCTTCACAAATCTCAAAATATCCAATTTTGACGCTTATTTATCCACGGATTATAATCCGTATTTTTGGAAAATATCTAATGTGGAGAACGTTAAATGGCAAGTTATATTGAAAGCTCTTTAGGGCGAGGTGAACGTATTGTTTATAAAGCGCAAGTATCGTGGTTTTCCCAATTCTGGAGGATTTTTTTCGGTATCCTGCTGTTGATGTGGGTAATCGGTATCGTATTTATAGTGTTCGCGGTATTGAATGTAATGACAACCGAGCTTGCTTTAACTAACAAAAGGGTTATCGCTAAGTTTGGCTTTATCCGCCGGCAAACAATTGAGATAAATATCAACCGTATCGAAAGTATTTCGGTAAATCAAGGTTTTTGGGGCAGGATTTTCAATTATGGCTCCGTAGTGGTCAGAGGGACGGGCGGCAGTCATGCTCCGATTCCTTATATCGCCCGACCAATGGAGTTCCGTCAACAATTCAATGATTTTATAGATAACGAAATTGGTGGTGGCTCGAAAAATCAAATTGAATTAAAACCGCCTGCCGTTTGAGGTGGGTGGAAACGGTGGTTTTTGTTTTATATAGCCCAATTACTTTATTTTCGATACGCAATACCTATTGCCGTCATTTCCGCGCAGGTGGGACTGACGAGGTTGGAAGCCTTGAAATATCGGAAGTTAGTTATGTTTGCTATAGCAAAATTGTAATTAAATATTTATTTCTATCGATCCGAATATGAAAAGGCCGTCTGAAACTTTGGGTTTCAGACGGCCTTTAAATTAAGATGATTAAACAGCGGCGACGGTAAAACGTTCAAACAAATGCGCTTTGTTTTCCACATCGTCGGCGATGGCGACTGCCAAATCGGCCACGCTGATGCCTGCCGGAATTTCACCGTCCATCAGCAAATCGTCTTTGCCCAAGCGGTATTTGCCGGTTTTGTCTTCGCTGAAACCGCCGTCTGCACCCAGTCGTGCCGGAGGGGAAACGAAAGACCAGTTCACGTCGCGGCGCGGCAGGAGTTCTGCCAAGAGATGGCGTGCGGCATTGGCGCCGTCGAAAATTTCTTTCGGGAAGTCAGGCGTATCGATAACTTGCAAACCGGGTGCCACATACAGGCTGCCCGCGCCGCCGACGAATAAATAAGACACTTGCGCTGCTTTTGCCGCTTCGACGATGCTGTTTGCGCCGCGTGTGAAATCCGCGCCGATGTTGGGATTGGTCCAGCCCGGGTTGAACGCGCTGACTACGGCATCAAAACCGGCCAGTTTGTCGGCAAAATCTGCTGCGTTGACATCTGCGGAGACTGCGGCAACATTTTGCGCTTGGAACACTTTGTCTGTGTTGCGGGCGAAAGCGGTCACTTCATGACCGCGGTCTGCCAATTCTTGAACGACTGCGTTGCCGACATAACCTGTTGCACCGATAACTGCGATTTTCATATTTAACTCCTTGTGGTGATGTGATTAATTAGATGAGTGCATTGTAAGGCCGTCTGAAACGCTTGATAATCCCTGATTTGCTGTTATGATTGTGAAGTTGAACTAAACAATTATTTCCAAATGCAAGACATCAAACCCCTGCTTGTTTTCGCTACCGTCCTTGAACACGGCAGCATGAACGCCGCTGCGGCCGCGCTGGGCATGACGCCGTCTGCCGTCAGCCAGCACATCAATCGCCTCGAAACCCTGCACGGCATTAAGCTGTTAAACCGCAGCACGCGCAGCCTTGCGCCTACCGATGCCGGCCGCGCCTTGGGCGAATACTGCCGCCGTCTCGCCACCACGCTTGCCGATACGCGTACTGTTATCGACAATCTGAAAACCGAACCCGTCGGCGAATTACGTATTTCCCTGACTTCCACCGTCATCGGTTCCCGCGCTTTTCAGACGGCCTTTTCGCGATTGCAAACCGAGTTCCCAAAAATCCGCCCCGTCCTCAATTTCAGCGATACCTTGGACGACCTGCAACACAATCAGACCGACATCGCCATACGCGGCGGCGACCGCGCTTTGGACGATCCCAATCTTATCGCGCGTCATCTCGTTACCTGGCAGTCCACCATTTGCGCCGCGCCCGATTATCTCGACCGGCATCCGCCCATTACCCATCCCTCGCAGCTTCACGCTCACCGCTGGCTGCATTTTTTACCTGTTCGCACCACCTTGCAAAACGGTGAAGAAAGCTATTACCTCGACGTCGCCGACAGCATTGCCTGCACGCATCTTGCCGCTGTCCGCAGCCTGACCGAAAGTGGATTTGGTTTGTCTTTGCAGGTGGGCGGCGAAGTGAGGGAAAAAATTGCACAAGGCCGTCTGAAAGCGGTTTTGCCCGAATGGACATTGCCGCCGGTTAGCCTTTATTTGGTGACGCCTTATCGTGTGCAGTCTGCCAAAACCGAGGCTGCCGTGCGCATTTTTACCGAGAGTTTTGCCAAGGAAGAGGATTTATGAGCGCGGAAAATTGGAGCGTTTACCTGATTTTGTGCGAAAACGGTGCGTTTTATTGCGGCATCAGCAACCGTCCTCAAGAGCGATTTGCGGCGCACTTGTCAGGAAAAGGCGCGAAATACACGCGGTTGAACAAGCCTGTCGAGATGCGCATCGTTTCAGACGGCCTGAATAAAAGTGAAGCGCTGAAACGGGAAATAGGCATTAAGAAATTGACGGCAGAGCAGAAGCGGGGATTGTGGGCGGAAGCTGAAATATTGGCAAAAGGTTAATGGCGGCAATGGATTAAATTGTAGTCGGGATATGAATAACCACATAAACAAGTAAGCCTGCTGGTGTCTTTTGCATAGCCAAGCGGCAAATGTTTATTAACATGATTCAAAAAGGCCGTCTGAAACCTGATTTGGGTTCAGACGGCCTTTTTAGGATAAGAGGCGGTTTAATGCTTATTGTATTATATGGAAAGCTTGTAAAAAGTTGAATTTAAAAAGAAACTTTAAAAATAAGGGGATAACTGTTTGAACAATAAAATGAAAATTATTACGCTAAATGACAAATGAGCGTAAATTTCTATCTGAGTAGAGGTGTGGTGTCAATATGTTTTTCCTGTTTTTGTGACAAAATCTGATTTATACCAATATTTATTATAGTGTAGGTCGAAGGTATTAGTTTCTATGTTAGAATTTTTAAGCTGTTTATATAAAACAGTAATTTAAACTAAAACTAAGGAAAGACAGAACATGAACAAATTACTGATTGCCGTAATGATGATGGCTGGTCTGACAGCTTGTTCCCAAGAGGCTAAACAGGAGACTCAAGAGGCTGCTCAAGCCGTTGCATCTGAAGTTAAAAACGAAGTTGCTTCTGCCGCCGATGCTACTGCATCTGCCGCTCAAGAAGCTGCCGATAAAGTAGAAGCCGCTGCCAGCAAAGCAGAGGAAGCCGCTAAACCTGAAGAAGCTGCCAAGCCCGAAGAGAAAGCCGAAGCGCCTGCCGCTGAAGCCAAGCCTGCAGAAGCCGCCAAAGTGGACGGCAAAGCTGTTTTTGAAGCGAACTGTAAAGCATGCCACAGCGGCTTGATTCCCGGCGCTCCTGCCGTAGGCAAAAAAGAAGACTGGGCTCCTCGCATCAAACAAGGCCAAGACACTCTGCACAAACACGCCCTCGAAGGCTTCAATGCCATGCCTGCCAAAGGCGGTAACGGCAGCCTGAGCGATGATGAAGTGAAAGCCGCAGTTGACTACATGGCCAACGAATCCGGCGCTAAATTCTAAATCGCACCGATTGAAACGCACCTTGCCACAAGGTGCGTTTTTTATATTCAGGCGGATGAAAGTTGAAATAGGGCCGATAAACAGGCAAAGGCCGTCTGAAACATTTTATTTTGAAGCACAATCGGCTAAAATCAGGCGAATTATTTTATGCAGGAGCAAACCATGAGCAATCAACACGACAACGTAGATGCCGGCGAAATCGCCAAGTTCAGCCAAATCGCCGATAAATGGTGGGATAAAAACGGCGAATTCAAACCCCTGCATGACATCAACCCCTTACGCCTCGACTATATCGACGGCTATGCCGGATTGGCAGGTAAACGTGTGTTAGATGTAGGCTGCGGCGGCGGTATTTTGTCGGAAAGCATGGCCAAACGCGGTGCAGAACACGTTACCGGCATCGATATGGCGGAAAAATCCCTGCAAACTGCCGCTGCCCATGCGGCCGCTCAACACGTTGCCAATATCGATTACCGCTGCATCCGCGTCGAAGACCTCGCTGCCGAAGAGCCGCACAGCTTTGACGTGGTAACGTGTATGGAAATGATGGAACACGTTCCCGATCCGTCTGCCATCGTTCAAGCCTGCGCGAAACTGGTCAAACCCGACGGCATGGTGTTTTTCTCCACCATCAACCGCAATCCCAAATCTTATCTGCATCTGATTGTCGGCGCAGAATATCTGTTGAAATTCGTCCCCAAAGGCACGCACGACTGGAAAAAATTCATCACGCCGGCAGAACTCGCGCGCATGTGCCGCCAAGCCGGATTGGATACCGTCGGCAGCAAGGGTATGACCTATAATTTGTTGAGCGGCCGTTATTCCCTGTGCGACTCGACCGAGGTCAACTATATGGTTGCCTGCCGTCCAGCGTAAGATTCAACTGATAAAACACACGGGCTAGCCCGATATTTGAAACGGTATGTCGAAAGCAACTTGATTCAAATATCGGTAAGGCAAATCAGGCCGTCTGAAAAGAAAAAAGGCATGTTCGATACATGCCTTTTTTGTATGTGCAGAGAGGTTGTCGCCCTTATTCCGTCCAAGACGAATACGGATGTTTGCTCAGATACGCATTGGTGAATTTCCCGTCTGACGTGATTTCCTGACCCAGCCAAGACGGTTTGGGGAACTCGGTATCTTCAGACGGCAATTCAATTTCCGCCACAATCAATGGTGCATTGTCGCCGAAATATTCATCGATTTCATATACAAAGCCTTCAAATTCGACCCGATAGCGGTATTTTTCCATTTTAAACGGGCACATGTCCGCCATCATTGCTTGCGCGTGAGCCAGCGGGATTTCGTATTCAAACTCGCTGCGCGTCATGTCGGAAATATAGCCTTTCAGGGTCAGCCATGCTTGCGAACCGATAATCCGCACGCGGATGGTGCGCTCTTTTTCCACGCTCAAATAGCCCTGTTGCAACACCAGCGGCTCGCTTGCCGCTTCGCGCCAACTGTCATCCGCCAGCAAAAAGCGGCGTTCGATTTCGACCGTCATGAATTCTTTCCTTATTTACCAAACAGGCCGTCTGAAGATTAAAACGGCTTGAAAACCACCATATAAAGCGCGGCCACCATCATCAATACGGGGAGTTCGTTGAATACCCGATACCAGCGGTGCGAATACACATTGCTACCGTTTTGAAAACGGCGCAGCAGCAGACCGCAATAAAGCTGGTAAGCCAAGAGCAGCAGGCCGCACAATAATTTAACCGCCAGCCAGCCGTTGCCCCACCAATTATTTACAAACCCGATGGCCGCGCCAAATATCAGCGTTCCCCAGCCCAAAGGCGACATAAAGCGGTACAGCCTGCGCGACATATCCGTCAGCCGTACATATTCCACGCTACCAGGCTCTAATTGCGCCAGATTCACATAAATCCGCGGCAGATAAAACAGTCCGGCAAACCAAGAAATCACAAAAAATATGTGTAACAGCTTAAACCACAAATACATTTCAGACGGCCCCAAAACCTAAAACCATTATTTTATCCGCAATACGGCCCGAGCCAAAATAAAATAGTCAAAACAATCTGATTTAGTTCGCCACAACAATGTGTTGCAGGCGCGATTTTACCCAAAAACCAAATTGTAAATTTCGCAACAATATGCAAGTTGATATATGCACAATGCAAAAAACTTGTTAAAATCCTATGCTATTTAATTATAAAAACATTATGGACGGAAAACATGAAACAATTTGAAATCAGCAACAGCGTCAGGAAAGAGCTTAGCAACTACCTGAATACGCACAATCTAAGCCTCAAAGCCGCCATGGATAATGAAACAACCAATGGTGAAGTCGCCGCCATCGTTCATGCAGGATTGCCGGCGATGATTCGGAAAATCTATTCTTTGGAAAAAATGAAAACCTTTTTCTGGACGAAAAAAGATTTGATGATGGAATTTATCAATATGCGCTTGGATGCCGGTGATAAAAAGGGCAAAAACTAATTTTAGCGATGGGTAGGGGGAGATAGAAGTTTGAAATCTGGACTTCTGTTTTCTCAAAAATCTTGTTAGGGGCAGGACTTACTTATTGTTCCTAATAAGTTTTGACAACCGAAAGGCCGTCTGAAATTCAAATGATAGGGCATGGGAACATGCCCTGTTTTTATGGGCGGCTTGTCCGCATTGGGAAAATATTGAGCTTGGCAACCGTTGCGGCGTTCCGCGCTGGGTGGTTTTATCGGCTGAATGGTTTTATATTTGTTTTGCTGAAAATATTGAATTGATTATAAAAAGGCCATCTGAAACATTTCAGACGGCCTTTAACTTTGAATCAGCAATTAAAACGGCGGATTTTCAAATCAAGCTGCGTTGTCAAAACCGCTGTGGCGGAGCAGGGCATCCAGGCTTGGTTCGCGGCCGCGGAAGGCTTTGAAGGATTCTGCTGCGCTGCGCGAACCGCCGACGGCCAGTATTTCTTTCCAGAAGCGGCGGCCGGTTTCGGCCACATCGTCGCTTTCTTCAAATGCTGCGTAAGCGTCTGCACTCAAAACTTCCGCCCATGCGTAGCTGTAATAGCCTGCGGAGTAGCCGCCGGCGAAGATGTGGCTGAAGCTCAAGGCAAAGCGGTTGTATGCCGGCGGTTGGGTCACGGCGACTTCTTGACGCACTTTGTCCAAGATTTGCGGCCATTCTTTCAGACGGCCTTCATCTTCCTGATGGTAGATTTCCATGTCGAAGAGGGCAAATTCCATTTGACGGACGAGGAACATACCGCGTTGGAAGTTTTTGGCCGCGTGCATTTTGTCGAACAGCTCTTTCGGTAATACCGCGCCGGTTTCTTCGTGCGAGGACATTTGCGCCAATACGTCGTATTCCCAAACGAAGTTTTCCATGAATTGACTAGGCAGCTCGACCGCGTCCCATTCGACGCCGTTGATGCCGGATACGCCCACTTCGTCAACTTGGGTCAACAAGTGGTGCAGGCCGTGGCCGGTTTCATGGAAGAGGGTGATGATTTCGTCGTGGCTCAGACGTGCCTCTTTGTCGCCGACCGGCGGGGTGAAGTTGCAGACGAGGTAGGCGGTCGGCAGTTGCAGCGTACCGTCGGCGAAACGGCGGCGGCCTTTGTAGCCGTCCATCCATGCGCCGCCGCGTTTGCCTTCGCGTGCGTACAAGTCCATGTAAACGCCGCCGATGGTTTGGCCGTCTTGTTTTAGCTCGAAATAGCGCACGTCTTTGTGCCAAACGGGGACGGTTTTTTCAGCCAGCTCGATGCCGTAGAGTTTTTTGATTTGGGCAAACAGGCCTGCCAATACTTTGCTGATAGGGAAGTATTTTTTCACTTCGGTTTCGCTGAAGGCGTATTTGGCTTGGCGCAGTTTTTCGGCGGCGTAGCTCAAATCCCAAGATTGCGGATCTTCGATATTCAGGTTTTCTCGCGCAAAGGCTTTGATTTCGGCAAAGTCTTTTTCGGCAAACGGTTTGGCGCGGCGGGCAAGGTCGTGCAGGAAGTTCAGAACCTGTTCGGGCGTATCCGCCATTTTGGTGGCCAGTGACAGCTCGGCGTAGTTTTTGAAGCCGAGCAGTTTGGCGGTTTTCAGCGCGTTTGCAAGCGTTTGTTCGACGTTGGCCGTGTTGTCGAATTTGCCTTCGTCAGACAATTCGCTGGCACGGGTAACGTAGGCGCGGTAGATTTGTTCGCGCAATTCGCGGTTGTCGGCGTATTGGATAACGGCGAGGTAGTGCGGAATCTGCAGGCCGATTTTGTAGCCTGTTTTGCCTTCGCTTTGCGCGGCGGCGGCAAACATGGCGATGGAGTCTTCAGGAATGCCGGCAAGCGGCGCGGCATCGTCAAAGTAAATGCCGAAAGCGTCGGTCGCGTCTTGGACGTTTTGTGCGAATTTGGCACCCAGTTGCGCGCCTTCGGTTTGCAGTTGCGCCAGTTCTGCCTGCTGTTCGGGCGGTAATTCGGCACCGCTGAGGACGAAATCGCGCAAGTCGTGGTTGAGCTTGGTTTGCTGCGCAGGGGAGAGGGTGTCGAATTCGGCAGAATTTTTGATGATTTTGAAGCGGTTGTACAACTCGATGTCTTGACCGATTTCGGTAAAGAAAATGGTGATTTCAGGCATCAATTCGTTGTATACGGCACGCAGCTCGGGCGTATCGACCACGGAATTGAGATGGGAAACCACGCTCCAAATGCGGCCGACGCGTTCGGTAATGTCGGTCAGTTTTTCGACGGTGTTGGCCCAGTCGGTGTGCGTTTGCGCTTTGATGGCGGCGATTTGTTCGCGTGCTTCGGCAATGGCGGTTTGCAGGGCGGGTTTGATGTCTTCGGTTTTGATTTGGTCGAAACGGGGTTCTTCGCCCAAGTGGAGCAGGACGTTGTCGCTCATATGGTTTCTCCTGAATAAGATGGATTCAGACGGCCTTGTGGCCGTCTGAAAAGAAAACGATAGGCGTTATATGGTGGCAGACAGATAGAATTAAAGTGTCTTGTCTGCCTGTCGGCCAATTTTATTCTGCGCCGCGCGGATTGGCGTGCAATGGCGCAGCCAGTTCGAGGCGCATTGGTGTGCCTTTCGGGGCAAATACGGCATTGGCAACATTGGTTTGCAGGGATTCGGCAAACGAGCCGCGATACACTTTTGCGCCTTGGTGGGTCAGGTTAGATTGTACGTCGACGTACACTTCGCCGCCGATTTGACGCCAGAGGTGGCAGAAGGTGTAGTCTTCGGACAGGTAGCGTTTGCTTTCGGGATCGACCATGCAGTCGAAGAAACGGTAGTGCAGGCCTTTGTTTTCCGGGCTGTAGTCGCTGTCGGAGACGTAGTTCAACTCGGGATAAGCCTCTATCATTTTTTCAAATACGCTGCGTTTGATAACCATGAAGCCGGTTGGCGCGTCATGAACCTTCATAAAGCCTTCTTCATCGACTTTCAGGACGATTTCGCCGTTTTCATTTTTGTCGTTGGTATTGACGGTGTAAGAAGTGTACATGCGCTCGAAATCGGCTTGGGTCATGCCGGCAGGAAGGCCTGCTTGGGGCCAGTTTTCGCGTTTGAGCGGATAAACGCCGGCCACAACGTCTTTATCGGCCAAGAGCAGGCGGTAGAATGAGTCGGGAGAGAAGCCGATGTCGGAGTCAATCCAGAATAAATGCGTCCATTCTTTGTTTTCCAAAAATTTGGCCACGCAGTTGTTGCGCGCGCGCGTAATCAGGCTTTCGCCGCGCTGCATCATTACTTGCAGCGGCAGGCCGAGGGAGGCGTTGGTGTGGACGATGTTCAGAAGCGAGAGGGTGTAGTTGTGGAAATATTTGCCGTCATGGCTGGGGGTCATAATGACGGGGTACATTTCGGCAAGGGCTGATTCGGGCAACATGACTTTTCCTTATTGTTGATTGTGAACTTTATTATTGTAAGGGATTTGATTGTATCAATAAACACACCGTACTATTTTGTTTGGTTGATCAGTCGGTATTGCGTGCGCAAAAATTCGTCTAAGACGGCCTGTTGTATTTCCAGCCGTTTGGAAACGGGGGAGGCGAAGCGTACGATGATGTGGTACACCTTGTCATCGTGCGGCACGCGGGACACGCGCGGCTGGGCGGCGGGGGTAATAAAGAGTTTTTGCGCTTGAACGTTTTCCAAATATTGTTGGATAACGGGAACATAGGCCGCGCACAACGGCTCAAGCACAGCTTTCAGACGGCCTATGATTTCGTCCGAATCCAAATGAATCGGCACGGGGATTTCCACCGTATGAATCACATAATTGCCCAAAATATTGTCGCGGCGCACGGTATGGCTCAAAAGCAGGCTGTTGGGAAACGAGAGTGTTTTGCCGGAAAGCTGGCCGATCAACGGATTAGGGCCGATTTGCATCATCAGCGTGTTCAGCATATTGATATCGACCACCCGTCCGCGCAGGCCGTTGATTTCGATGTAGTCGCCGATGGAGTATTGTTTGGTTACCGAGCGCAGGATGCTGCCGGACAAACACATAATCAGCTCTTTGGTTGCCACCACAATCGCCGCGGCCACTGCAAACATCGACAAGGCCAAAGTTTGAATCTGCGCCGCCCAAATCATCGCCAGCCCGAGCAGGATCAGCAGCATGGTTACGTTACGGCTGAACACCAGCGAGCGGCGTTTGTTTTCAATGCTCAAATCCGGATGGCTGCGAAAATGCGCCGAGAGCAAAATGCTGCGCCCGGCAATGACGGCCACAATCATCAATACCGACATCAATGCCGATTTGATGATTTCTTCACTGACAGGCAAAGCGTTCAGCCATTCATGCATGGTGTTCCACATAATCCTGTTTCCTTTCCCTTCTTAGGCCGTCTGAAAACCCACGCGTTCAAAAATTTCTGCCGCACACGCCTCCGATACCGCAAACAAAGTCGCTACGCTGCCCAAAGCCCGTTGCACCGCCGCACTCAAATCGTCGCGGCACACTTCGCCCAGCCACTCAACCGGCCGCACCAGCGACATTTTTTCATCGTCCCATTGCGGACAATGCACCGCGCCGCCCGTAATCCTGCCGACCCGATAACGGCGCAGGGCAGGCGAGTAGGTCAGTACGGCATCTTCATCGGCCAACTCGTTGACAAACCGCCACACCTGAGCCGCGCCCGATTGCGCCGTTCTCAACTTCACATCCGGCACGGCCGAACGGTAAATATCCGTCAGCTCCTCACGGCCAAAGCCTTTTGCCGCCGCTTCGGCCAGCATAGGCCAGGCCAACGCCGCCACACCGCGCTCGAAAAATACGTCATAAAGCGCACCTTGCGTGCTGCGAACCATATAAAGTCTGGCTTGTTTTCCCATTGCAGTACCTGTTTGTTTGAAGGATTTATCCCTTGGTTTCAATATTACCCGTTACGGCTGAAAAATTCGATATTCAGCATAGGCGGAAAGGGTTAAATTACCCACTGAAAATAAATGAATGATAAATAAAAGGCCGTCTGAAAAACAAAATAGGCTGATATATCAATAGATGATATATCGTAACAATATATTAATAACTGTAAATTTTTTTACGTTTGCATCAAAAAAAGATAAGATGAAAAAATCAATCGAGAAAGATTGCTATTCACTGAACATTAGGAGAGAAAAATGACCTGTAAAACCCACGAACATCATGACCACGTTCACGGCGCAAACTGCGGCCACACTGCCATCAAACATGAAGGCCACGTCGATTATCTGCACGACGGTCACCTGCACCATGAACACAACGGCCACTACGACGAGCACGCCCTGAGCGTCAATGAAACCAACCCTGACGGCTGCCATCCGGTTGACACCTGCCACGGCCACGTTCACGGCGAAGGTTGCGGCCACGAAGCTGTACCGCACGGCGATCACGTCGACTACATCGTCAACGGCCGTCTGCATCACCAACACGGAGATCACTGCGACGACCACGGCCCGGTTGAAATCGTTAAATAAAACTGTTTTTCAGACGGCCTTTGATATGGGGCTTCTATAGAAAAAGGGGGTGTATTTTCCCCCCCCTTTTTTTGTGGGCTATCTTTTCCTATTAGCCAAAGTCTCTTGCAATAAACTTTTCAGATAATCTCTCTATACAATAAGGTCGTCTGAAAGCCTCAATCCGTATTTGATTTATGTTTTTAAAGCGCTTTTTAAATTAAAGGCCGTCTGAACGTATAGTTTCAGACGGCCTTTAGTGTTACCAATTCACACGAACTGCCCTGCTGCCGAGCAATGTTTCCAGTTCGTCAAACAAGGCGGTGCTTGGCGTTACCATCCATTTGGGTGCAATTTTCAATTTGCCTGATGCTTTGCCGTTGCTGTACGACAGTTGCAGCGGGATGTGCGACGTGTCGGGCAGGCGGTGGGCGGTAAGGATGGCGGCGAGGTGTGCGATGTCGTGGCCGGGGGAGAGGGCGAGGCTGAGGCTGCGGGCGTAGCGTTCGCGCGCCATTTGCAGTGTCATGACTTGGTTGGCCATGATGCGCAGCCCATCGCCGCCGCCGTAGTCGTCACGGCTGACTTTGGATTCGATAATCAGCACTTGGTCGGACTTGAGGTAGTCGGCGCAGTTTTCCAGCGTGTGGCCGCTGACCATGATTTCCACCAGACCGCTCAAATCTTCAAGGCTGACGAAGGCGATTTTGCCGCGCTTGCCCATCATGGTGCGCACGGCGGTCACGAACCCAGCGAGGCGCACGCTGTCTTGCGGTTTCAGACGGCCTAATTTGGTCGGGGCGATTTGGCGGACTTCTTGGGCATATGGGCCGAACGGGTGTCCGGACAGATAAAAGCCGATGACGGTTTTTTCTTCGGCGAGTTTTTCCGACTCACTCCACATGGGCACGTCAACGAGTTGCACCGGTTCGATGGCGTCTTCCATCATGTCGAAAAGTCCGCCCTGATTGGCGTTGGCGGCTTTTTGGTCGGCGTTGTTCATGGCAAGGTCAATGTTCGCCAAGAGCATGGCGCGGTTGGGTTCGATGCTGTCGAACGCGCCGCCGCGTATCAGGGCTTCGAGGGTGCGGCGGTTCATGTGCTCTTTGCCGACGCGCTCGCAGAAGTCCAAGAGGCCGGTAAACTTGCCGCCGCTTTGCCGCGCGGCGATGATGGATTCGACGGCTGCTTCACCCGTGCCTTTAATCGCGCCGAGTGCGTAGCGGATTTTCATGTTCGGATACGGCGTGAAGCGGTAGTCGGATTCGTTGATGTCGGGCGGCAGGAACTCGATACCGTTGGCGCGGCAGTCGTCGTAGAAATGCTTGAGTTGGTCGGTGTTGTCCAATTCAGACGACATGGTTGCCGCCATAAATTCGGCGGGGTAGTGCGCTTTGAGCCATGCAGTCTGGTAGGAAATCAGGGCGTAGGCAGCGGCGTGGGATTTGTTGAAACCGTAGCCGGCGAATTTTTCCATGTAGTTAAAGATTTCGTCGGATTTTTCGCGCGAAATCCCTTGTTTGGCCGCGCCTTCAGCGAAGATTTCGCGGTGTTTCACCATTTCTTCGGGTTTTTTCTTACCCATGGCGCGGCGCAACAAGTCTGCACCACCGAGTGAGTAGCCGCCGATAATCTGCGCCGCCTGCATCACTTGTTCCTGATACACCATAATCCCGTAAGTCGGCGCAAGGATGCCTTCGAGCAGCGGGTGGATGTATTGGAATTCCTGTCCCTTCATACGCGCGACGAAGTCGGGGATGTTGTCCATCGGGCCGGGGCGGTAGAGCGATACGAAGGCGATGAGTTCTTCAAACTTGGTCGTGTGCGCCGTTTTCAGCATTTTTTTCATGCCGGTCGACTCGAACTGGAAGACGGCGGTGGTGTTCGCATCGCGGAAGATTTGGTAGGCGGCCTGGTCGTCAAGCGGAATCTTGCCAACATCGACGATATCGCCGGTGGTGTTTTTGATGTTGTTCTGCGCCATTTCGATAATGGTTAAGTTGCGCAGACCCAAAAAGTCGAATTTCACCAAACCCACGTCTTCCACGTCGCCCTTGTCGTACATGGATACGGGCGAGGCGGATTCGTCCGCTTGATACACGGGGCTGTAATCGGAAATCTTGCCCGGTGCAATCAACACGCCGCCTGCGTGCATACCCAAACCGCGTGTCAAATCTTCCAGCTTTTTCGCCAGCGTAATCAGTTCGTCTGCTTCTTCCGCTTCGATTAATTCCTGAATTTGCGGTTCGGCCTCCATGGCTTTTTCCAAACTCAGGGGTTTGTTGGCTTCTAACGGAATCAGCTTGGACAGTTTGTCGCACAGCATGAACGGCAGTTCCAGCACGCGTCCCACGTCGCGGATGACCGCTTTGGACGACATCGTGCCGAAGGTGACAATCTGGCTGACCGCCTCCGCGCCGTATTTCTCGCGCACATATTCAATCACACGGCCACGGTTTGCTTGACAGAAATCCACGTCGAAGTCGGGCATGGAGACGCGTTCAGGGTTTAAGAAACGCTCGAACAGCAGCGCGTATTTGAGCGGATCAAGGTCGGTAATCTTCAATGAATACGCCACCAGCGAACCTGCACCCGAGCCACGACCCGGTCCTACCGGACAGCCGTGTGTTTTCGCCCAGTTGATAAAGTCTTGTACGATAAGGAAATAGCCGGGGAATTTCATCTGGATGATGATGTTCAACTCAAAATCCAAACGTTCCTGATATTCCGGCATTTTTGCCGCACGCTCCGCCTCGTCGGGATAAAGCTGAACCATGCGTTCTTGCAAGCCTTCGTTGGAGAGCTTGATCAAATAATCATCCAGCGACAGGCCGTCTGGAGTAGGGAAGAGCGGCAGGAAGTTTTTGCCCAATGTGATGTGCAGATTGCAGCGTTTGGCAATTTCTACTGTGTTTTCGAGGGCTTCAGGCAAATCGGAGAAACGCTCCAGCATCGTTTCCGGCGGAATGAAAAACTGGCTCGGCGTGAAATCGCGCGGACGTTTCTTGTCCGTCAGCACCCAACCGCCCGCGATGCACACCCGCGCCTCGTGCGCGTTGAAATCGTCGCTGCTCATAAACTGGGTCGGATGCGTCGCCACTACCGGCAAACCCAGTTCCTCCGCCAGCTTCACGCTGCCGGAAACGCAAGCCTCCCATTCGGGGCGTTCGGGCAGGCGTTGCAACTCTAAATAAAACGCATCGGGAAACCACGCCGCATACTTCAACGCTGCCGCCCGCGCCGCTTCTTCATTGCCGTTCAATAGATTCACGCCCACTTCGCCGTAATGCGCGCCGCTCAAACAAATCAAGCCGCTGTTGTCGCCGTTTGCCAGCCATTCGGGGTTGAGTTCCGCATGATGGATATTGCGGTCTTTGCCGACATAGGCCTCCGTCAAAAGCTCGCTCAAGCGCAGATAGCCCGCATCGTTGCGGATAATCAGCATGGCGCGAAACGGCTTGTCGGGCGCATTCGGATTGCCTATCCACACGTCCGCCGCGCCGATGGGCTTAATCCCTGCACCGCGGCAGGCTTTATAGAATTTCACCAAGCCGAATTCGTTCATCAAATCGCTGATGCCCAAAGCAGGCAAACCGTATTCCTGCGCTTTGGCAATCAGTTTTTTAATCCGCACCATACCGTCGGTAATCGAGAATTCGGTATGCAGGCGCAGGGGGATGTAGGTCGGCTCGGTCATGGCAAAATCGGCGTGAACAATAAAAGGCGTATTGTAGCAGGGTTGGCAGTTAAAGGCCGTCTGAAAACCAAATGTAATGGGGTTGGATAAAGCAAATAAAACAGAAGGGGGCTTTCTTTCAGACGGCCATGTTAAAATATCGCCATTATTGAAAAGGATTAAATGATGGAAGCAACTGTCTATCTTGAAGACAACGAATACATCGCGTTGTGCGACTTATTGAAATTGGCCGGCCTTGCCGAAAGCGGCGGACAGGCAAAAGCATTTATCGCCGAAGGGCTGGTGTTGCGCAACGGCGAAACCGAAACCCGTAAGACCGCCAAAATACGCGGCGGCGAAGTGATTGAGTTTGACGGCGCACGCTTGGAAATTGCCGATGGATACGACCCTGAAGAATAAAGCCGAAGCCATCTTGGGCGAACCGCTTTTAGACGAACCTGTCCGCCCCGAGTCGTGGGAATGTTGCGGCAGCGAATGTGGTGATGCCTGTATTCAGACAATGTATTGGGTGGAAAAAGCCCAATATGACGCGCAACAGCGGAAATTGAAAGAAGCAGGTTGGACTGATGGCGAAGATGGTGCAAAGGCCGTCTGAAAAAGGTTTAGTTGAATAACACCATGCTTTTTAAGAATTTTCACTGATACGTCGTTGTTTTTAGTTTGCGATAAGAAAATAAAAAAAAACGCAATAAAAAAGGGTATGCGTATACATACCCTTTGAAAGTTAGATAGAAAACGGCATTATGGAAAACAAATGACGGAATAAGATTTGCGGTTGGTCAACTCATCTCATTCCGCCTTGTTTTACAATCACTCAGGCGATGTTTCGCCCGCAAGATTTTCGATTTCTTCGCGATGCGCGTCAAACCATGAGCCGACCACTTGATTGACTTCGTCCATGCCTTGCTTTTTCAGGCTGGAGAACAGTTGAACGCTGATTTTTTGGCGCTCGGTGTAGGGTTTGAGTGATTTTTTAACCGCCGCCAAAGTTTTAATCTGGTCGTTTTTAGACAGCTTGTCTGCTTTTGACAGCAGGATATGCACAGGACGGCCGGTGATGTGGAAGAAGTCCAGCATTTGAATGTCTAAAGCTTTGAGCGGATGGCGCGAGTCCATAATCAAAATCAGGCCGATCAGTTGGCGGCGTTGTTGCAGGTAGTCGCCCAAGAGTTTGACCCAGTGCGCACGAATGGCCTCCGGTACTTGCGCGTAGCCGTAGCCGGGCAAGTCGACCATGAAATTGCCGTTTTCCAGCTCAAAGAAATTGATGTGTTGGGTGCGGCCCGGTGTTTTGGAAACGTAGGCAAGACGCACATGATTGGTTAAAGTATTGATGGCGCTGGATTTGCCGGCATTGCTTCGGCCGACAAAGGCAATCTCGGCCGGCGTGTTGGGCAGGTCTTTCAGATGGTTGACCGTAGTAAAAAATTTGGCGTTTTGAAAAAGGTTCATCAGCATTTCCTTGCATGGAAACAAAACTGCAACATCATAATTTGTATCGGGCATTTATGTTGCAGCAGTTTGGTAATTTGAGTAGTAATTTAATGTAAACTTGGTATAGAATAGCACGTTTATAGAATTATCGGTTTTAATCGGGAAAATTCCCCGGTATTTGAGTATAAAAAAGGCATTGACGCGGTACGCAATGCTGTAATCAGGAGCACTCCATGAAACGATTGACTTTATTGGCCTTGGTATTGGCTGCCGGTGCGGTTTCCGCTGCCCCTAAAGCAGATGCTGAAAAAGGCAAACAGGTAGCGACTACTATCTGTGCGGCGTGTCACGCAGCCGATGGTAACAGCGGTATCGCAACTTATCCTAAACTGGCAGGTCAGGCCGCGGCCTACACCTACGGTCAAACCATGGCCATCAAAGACGGTACCCGTACCCACGGTGCTGCCGGCGTGATGAAACCGATGGTGATGAACTTGTCCGAACAAGACATCCGCGACGCTGCCGCCTACTATGCCAAACAACAAGGCAAACCGGGCGAAGCCAATCCTAAAGAAAACCCAGAGCTGGGCGCGAAAATCTATCGCGGCGGCCTGAGCGCTAAAAAACTGCCGGCATGTATGTCTTGCCACGGTCCTAGCGGCGCAGGTATCCCTGGCGGCGGTACTGAAATCCAAGCCTATCCTCGTCTGGGCGGCCAGCACAAAGCTTACGTTGTCGAGCAAATGAAAGCTTACCAATCCGGCCAACGCAAAAACGCCATCATGGCCGATATTGCCAACCGCCTGAGCGAAGAAGAGTTGAACGCAGTAGCCAACTTCATCCAAGGTTTGCACTAATTTCGTTTTGAAACGAGCTTATTGATACAGGCCGTCTGAAAACCCTTCAGACGGCCTTAGCCAATATATGCCGATAAGCCTGATTGGTTTTTTCAAATAGCGACAGCAAGATTTTGACTACAATATGCAGTATTCTTCCTTTCGCATCATAACGTCCATCGTAGCCCGATTGATTGGGTTGTTCAAAGCCGACAGTTGAAACATGAGTAAATCTTCATCATCCGTCCCACTTATCCGTAGACCATGGTTTGCCTTTTTCAGCTCCATGCGCTTTGCCGTTGCTCTGCTCAGCCTGCTGGGCGTGGCTTCGATTATCGGTACGGTCTTGCAGCAAAACCAGCCACAAGTCGATTATTTGGTGAAATTCGGCCCGTTTTGGTCGCACATTTTCGGCTTTTTGGGCCTGTACGACGTGTACGCCTCGGCGTGGTTCGTTATCATCATGATGTTTTTGGTGATTTCCACCGGATTGTGCCTGATTCGCAATGTTCCGCCGTTTTTGCGCGAGATTCGTTCCTTTCGTGAAAACGCGAAGGAAAAATCATTGGCGGCAATGCGCCATTCCATCGTTTTAGACGGACAGGTGACGCCCGAAGTCGCGCAACGGTATTTGGAAGTACAAGGCTACGGCTGCAAAACCGTTACGCGTGAAGACGGTTCGGTTTTGGTGGCGGCGAAAAAAGGCGCGATGAACAAATGGGGCTATATCTTTGCCCATGCCGCGCTGATTGTGATTTGTTTGGGCGGTTTGATAGACAGCAATATCCTGCTGAAAATCGGCATGCTCACCGGCCAAGTCATGCCGGACAATACTGCGGTTTACGCCAAAGACTTTAAGCCCGAAAGCGTGTTGGGTGAATCCAACCTGTCGTTTAGGGGTAATGTCAATATCGCGGAAGGGCAGAGCGCGGATGTGGTGTTTCTCAATGCGGATAACGGCATGCTGGTGCAAGACCTGCCGTTTTCGGTCAAATTAAAGAAATTCCATATCGACTTTTACGATACCGGTATGCCGCGTGATTTTGCCAGCGACTTGGAAGTAACGGACAAGGCGACCGGAAAAGTCAGCGAACACACTATCCGCGTCAACCATCCTTTGACGCTGCACGGTATTACGGTTTATCAGGCAAGTTTTGCCGACGGCGGCTCTGACTTGACGTTTAAAGCCTGGAATCTGGCTGATGCCGACCGCACTCCGGTCAAACTCAAAGCAACTTCCATGCGCGAGTTTCCGCTGGATTTGGGCAAGACCTCTTATAAACTGGAATTCGACCAGTTTACTTCGATGAACGTCGAAGACATGAGCGAGCCGTCTGAAAAAGAGCAAAACCTGAAATCCGCCATCAACGATGTTCGCTCTGTCCGTCAAGAAGGAAAAAAATACACCAACATCGGCCCGTCTATCGTTTACCGCATCCGCGACAAAGCAGGGCAGGCTGTCGAATATAAAAATTACATGTTGCCGGTAAAACAAGATGAAGACTATTTCTTCATTACCGGCACACGCAGCGGCTTGGCGCAGCAATACCGCTGGTTGCGTATTCCGATGGATAAAAACGGCCAAATCGACACCTTTATGGCTTTGCGTCAATATCTGAAAGACGATGCGGCACGCCGTAAAACCATTGCCAACGCCGTTAAAGGCGCGCCTGCCGAAATCCGTGAGCAATTCATGGCGGCGGCGGAAAACACCTTGTCGATTTTTGCCAAAGGCGGCTATTTGGCTTTGGACGAATTTGTTACCACCAACATTCCGAAAGAGCAGCAGGAAAAAATGCAGGGCTATTTCTATGAGATGCTCTATGGCGTGATGAATGCCGCTCTGGAAGATACGATCAGCACATACAATCTGCCGGTTTGGCCGCAAGATGAAAAACGCAACCGCTTCCTGCTGCATGCAATGGATGCTTACACCGGTTTGACCGAATATCCCGCGCCGATGCTGCTGCAACTGGAAAGTTTTACCGAAGTACGCTCTTCCGGCCTGCAGATGACCCGTTCGCCGGGCGCATTCTTGGTGTATTTGGGTTCGGTATTGCTGGTGTTGGGTACGGTGTTTATGTTCTATATTCGTGAAAAACGTGCTTGGCTGCTGTTTTCAGACGGCCGTATCCGTTTTGCCATGTCTTCCAGCCGCAACGAACGCGACTTGCAGAAAGAATTTCCGCAACACACACGGCAATTGCAGCAGCTTGCCAAGGATTTGAACCATGAATAACAAACATCAGGCCTTGCCCGAGCATGAGCTTCTGACACACAAATCATTTATCCGAAACCTCAACCTTTTCGACTGGGCATTCGCGCTGCTGATTGCAGTCGGTGCGTTTATTGCCCAAACCCAGGCTGGTCTGCATATGGACATCTACGAAATGGTAATTTTGTGGGTGAGTGCCGGTATTGCCGTTTTTCTGGGTTGGTTTTTCAAACCGATGCGCTGGTTTATCCCTTTGGGCGTGTGCTTGGCGTATTTGGCCGTTGATTTGTATGGCGGCGACATCAAACGCGCAGACGGTTTCCTGCTCAAATACCTGTTAAGCAGCCAGTCGGCGATTATGTGGCAATGCGCGTTTGTGTTCTTTGCCTTGTTTGCCTATATCGTCGGCGCGATAGCGGCGGTGCGCAAAAATGTGCCGTCCAATACGCTTTTGGGCATGGGTACCGTGTTTGCGTGGGTTTCCGCGATGGCGGGCTTTGTCGGTTTGCTGGTGCGCTGGCATGAAAGCTATCTGCTGCGTCCCGATGCCGGCCATATTCCGGTCTCCAACCTTTACGAAGTATTCATCTTGTTCTTGGTTATTACGGCGCTGATGTACCTCTATTACGAAGGTCGTTTTGCCGTACAAAAACTGGGCGGCTTCGTGTTCAGCTTTATGGCGATTGTGGTCGGATTTGTCTTGTGGTACAGCGTTTCACGCGAGGCGCATACCATCCAGCCGCTGATCCCTGCTTTGCAGTCTTGGTGGATGAAAATCCACGTTCCGGCCAACTTTATCGGCTACGGCGCATTCTGTATCGCCGCCATGTTGGGTATTGCCGAACTGCTGGCACTCAGAAAAGAAGATGCAGGCAAAAAATCATGGCTGCCGCACTCGCAAGTCATTGAAGAAGTGATGTACAAAGCGATTGCCGTCGGTTTCCTGTTCTTCACGATTGCCACCATTCTCGGCGCATTGTGGGCGGCTGACGCGTGGGGCCGCTATTGGAGCTGGGACCCGAAAGAAACTTGGGCATTCATCGTTTGGCTGAATTACGCGGTCTGGTTGCATTTGCGGCTGGTGGCAGGCTGGCGCGGCAAAGTGTTGGCTTGGTGGGCGGTCATCGGCCTGATCATTACCGCCTTTGCCTTTATCGGCGTGAATATGTTCTTGAGCGGCCTGCATTCTTACGGCACTTTGTAAGCAGCCTATCCCACACTTTATTTCAGACGGCCTTTTTCCGTTTTCGGAGAAAACGCCGTCTGAATCGTTTTTAATCATTTTTTCAGACGGCCTCAAACCATGTTGGTATTAGGAATTGAATCATCTTGCGACGAAACCGGCGTTGCGCTCTACGATACTGAGCGCGGCTTGTTGGCGCATCATTTGCACACACAGATGGCGATGCATGCCGAATACGGCGGCGTTGTCCCCGAGTTGGCCAGCCGCGACCATATCCGCCGTGTCGTGCCGTTGACGCAAGGTTGCTTGAAGGAAGCCGGCGTTGGCTATGCCGATATTGACGCGGTTGCCTTTACGCAAGGCCCGGGCTTGGGCGGCGCATTGCTGGCTGGTTCAGGCTTCGCCAATGCCTTGGCATTTGCCATCGGCAAGCCCGTTATCCCTGTTCACCATCTTGAAGGCCATTTGCTCTCGCCCTTGTTGGCAGACGACAAGCCTGAATTTCCATTTGTTGCTTTGCTGGTGTCGGGCGGACATACGCAATTTATGGCTGTACGCGGTATCGGCGATTACACCTTGCTGGGTGAAAGTGTGGATGATGCGGCAGGCGAGGCATTTGATAAAACAGCCAAGCTCTTGGGCCTGCCTTATCCCGGCGGTGCCAAATTATCCGAGCTGGCCAAACTCGGTACGCCTGATGCCTTCACATTCCCACGCCCCATGCTCCATTCGCACGATTTGCAGATGAGCTTTTCCGGTTTGAAAACAGCCGTTTTGACCGCTGTCGAAAAAGTCTGTGCTGAAACCGGAAGCGATGAAATTTCGGAACAAACACGCAACGACATTTGCCGCGCTTTCCAAGATGCGGTAGTTGACGTATTGGCGGCCAAAGCCAAAAAAGCGTTGTTGGATACCGGCTTCAGAACTTTGGTGGTTGCCGGCGGCGTGGGTGCAAACTGGAAACTGCGCGATGAATTTTCGCGCTTAACCGTCAAAGTGCCGTCTGAAAAAGGCAAACCCAAACCGCAGGAAGAAAAAATCAATGTTTATTTCCCGCCGATGGCATACTGTACCGACAACGGCGCAATGATTGCCTTTGCCGGTGCGATGCGTCTTGCCGAGCGTCAGGCTGTCGGCGCATTCAATGTCAAACCGCGCTGGCCGCTGTCGGATATTGTGAAGCAGGGTTGATAATTAGACTGTTTCGGTGCAATGAAAGGCCGTCTGAAAACCTAAAGACAGGGTTTTCAGACGGCCATTTAACTAAATGGATTTATGTTGTGAAGTCTCTTTGTAAACAAAGGAATACCGGTTATCCCGGAATTTCGATTTTGGTTTCCGTTTTCGCGAAATTCATTACAAATTGGCTTTTGAAATTGCGTACTCTGTTGACGGAAGTGAGCACGCGGCGCGTGAAGGCGTGATAAGCGGGCATATCGGTGCAATGCACCAACAGCAAGAAATCATAATTGCCGGAAATTTCATAACACCCGACAACTTGCGGCTCGCGCTGCATACTGCGTTCAAATGCTTCTTGCACATCATGGTACTGGCGTTCGAGGTCAACTTGGACAAAGACGCTAATGTTCAAACCGACTGCCTGCGGCGAGACGATGGCGGCTTGGCGGAGGATGACGCCTTGTTCGGTCAGGTTTTTGATGCGCCGCTGGCAAGTGGCAATCGACGAATGCACTTGTGCGGCCAATTCTTTCAGCGGAATGTCTGCACGTGTTTGGAGAATGGTGAGGATATTGCGGTCGAGTTTGTCCAGCTCCATTTCAGACGGCCTTTGAATGTAATATTTTTTGATTTTTTAATCATAATAGAAAAATTATCGTTGTAATATAAAAAAATATGAGAAATTTTTTCACACATTTTCTTTACAATATCAATATTGATTTATTGAGGAAGGCCGTCTGAAATGACGAATTTATCCAAAGGTTTGCTGGCGGCCATAACGTCCAATGTGTTGTTTGCCATGCTGTTTCTGTACGGCGTATGGATGCAGCCGATGAGTGGCACAGAAATTTTCGCGTGGCGTATGGTGGCGATGTTGTCGGCTTTATGCGTGCTGATGACGATGGTCAACGGTTGGCGGGCGGCGGCGCGGTTTGCGAGCAATATCGGCCGCGATTGGAAGCGGTGGCTATTGATTGTATTGCCGACGCCGATATTTGCCAGCCAGTTGTGGCTGTTTGTCTGGGGGCCGGTCAACGGGGAAGGGGTAAACATCGCCATGGGTTATTTCCTGTTTCCTTTGGCGATGATGCTGGGTGGACGGATTTGGTTTAAAGAGCGTTTAAACCGATTGCAGACGGTTGCCGTTGCGTTGGCGTGTGCAGGCGTGGCATGTGAATTGGTACGGTCGGGTGCGTTTTCGTGGACGACTGTATGGGTGTTCGGCACCTATCCGTTTTATTATCTGCCACGCCGAAAACTGGGTGTGCCTTCTTTAATCGGTCTGACTTTTGATTTGATGATGATTACGCCATTTGCGTTGGCGTATATTATATTTGCAACGGATACGCCGGCGATGATTGCGGCCAAACCGGTTTTAATTTTCTTTATTGTGTTGCTAGGCTTCAATAGCGCAATATCTATGCATTTGAATTTGAAGGCGAGTCAGTTGTTGCAGGTTGCGGTGTTCGGCATGTTGAGCTATTTGGAGCCTGTATTGCTTTTTATTGTGTCGATTGTATGGCTGGGTGAGCCGGTGCAAAAAGGCGCATTGATCGGCTATGGCCTGATTTGGTCGGGATTGTGCGTGATGATTGTCAATGGCTTGTTGGGAATGAAGAAAGAAAAGAAATTGGCTAAAGCTTGATGATAGATTGAGGCCGTCTGAAAAATGGGTTGACCAATATTTTCAGACGGCCTTTGATATTGAAAGGGATGTATCGGATACGTCCCTTTTGTTTTACCAGCTTTGGGCAATACGGTCGGCTTCTTGCAGGCGTTCGACTGTGCCGACGTCCAACCAAAGGCCGTTGTGGTGTTCGCCGCTGATTTGGCTTTGGCTCATGGCCTGACGTAACAGAGGGGCAAGTTTGGCAGCCTGATGCGCCGGGGTATCTTTGAAAAGTGCGGGATGATAAACGCCCACGCCGCTGAAAGTTAGGGCTTGGCCGTCTGAGGATGAGGCGGATACCAGGCCGTCTGAAAGCAGGCCGAAGTCGCCTTCGGGGTGATGGGGCGGATTGTCCACCAGCCACAAATGGGCGAGAAGGTTGTGTTCCTGCATACGCTGGGCAGCCAGTCGTGCAGCTTGGAAATCAATGTCAGTCAACACATCGCCATTGACGACCAAAAACGGCTCGTCGCCCAAAAGAGGCAGGGCGGTGGCAATGCCACCGGCGGTTTCCAGGCCTCCGGCGAGTTCTGGAGAATAGGCAATGCGCACGCCGTAGTCCGAACCGTCTTTCAAGGTGTCTTCGATTTGCTGGCCAAGCCAGGCATGGTTGATGACGATTTCAGTAAAGCCGGCCTTCCGCAGGCGGCGTAAGTGCCAGCCGATAAGCGGCATGCCTGCCACTTCGAGTAAGGGTTTTGGCGTGTGGTCGGTCAGCGGGCGCATGCGTTCGCCGCGACCGGCGGCCAATATCATTGCTTTCATGGGTGTGCCTATAATGTGTGAAACAGAAAAAGTCTCAGGCCGTCTGAAAAAATGAAACCGATGTTTCAGACGGCCTGAGACCTTTATTTATGCCAAAGATTTGAATTGCCTACGAAAATACAGCAATGCCGGTGCCTGCGTGTCGGTATTGCGGATTTCGTTGAGCTGAACGAAAAAGACGTAATGCGTGCCGATTTCGCGTTGATCGACAATGCTGCCGTGCAGGTGCGCCAGCGCACCTTCGACTTCAAGCTGTCCGGTTTGTCCCCTGTGCCAAATATGGTATTCGAAGCGTTCTTCGGGCGAGAGGTCGGTCAGTCCGGCAAAGTGTTCAGCAACATCCTGTTGGCTGTCGTTGAGCGTGTTGATGCACAAGTCACGGTTGCCTTGCAGGATGGGAATGATGGCGGATTGGCGGTTGATGCACAGCATGACCGTCGGCGGCTCATCGGTAATGGCAGTTACGGCAGTCATAGTAATGCCATAGCGTCCCGTTTCGCCGTCTGTCGTGATAACGTGTACGCCGGCGGCACAGGAGGCCATGGCATCTCGAAATGGTCCCTTGAGTGTGTGTGTTGAGTCTGTCATCCGACTTTCTTTATTTTAATGCCTGTTCGATTTTTGCCAGCTCTGCCAAGAGTTCTTTGAGTTGTGCCATTTTTTCTTTGGACAGAACTTTTTCAATCGCATCGTAGCGTTCGTCAACCAATGCACCGATGGATTCATAGAGTTTCTCACCTTCGGGCGTTAGTTTCAGATAAACACGGCGTTGGTCGTTGGAAGGCTTCAGGCGAACGGCCAAACCTGCTTTTTCCAGGCGAGTCAGAATGCCGGTCAGGCTGGGGCGAAGGATGCAGGCCTGATTGGCCAAATCTTGAAAGTCGAGTGTGCCGTTTTCCGCTAAGAGCCGGATGATACGCCATTGCTGGTCAGTAATATTGGCTTGGTTCAGAATAGGGCGGAATTGGGTCATCAATGCTTCCCGTGCCTGAATCAGACCGATATTGATAGATGCATGTTTAGATTGGTTGGGCATTACTAAGTCTCCGGTGTTATCAAAAATCAAACCGTTGAAGCGTGAGGTAGATTGATAAAGGCGAATATTGCTGTTTTAAGGCTGCCATCGGCAGCCGGGTCTATGGGAACAAAAGCATCACTGCCACGATATTAGATGAGAATCTCTAACAGTTTGTTTTGATAATAATGTTTCCAATTGTTCTTATGGTTATATCTTAGTCTATTTTCTTTATAATCTCAACAAAATGATATGTTATTGGGAAAGAGATAGTTTATTTATTTATGAAATTGAATTGTTTGAATGTATTCAGGTGAAATTATTCTTTAGATTTCCTATTTTTAGTGGATTTTCAATGAATTTAGCTGAAGATATTTGCCAAGTAAATTCTGATTTTTAATCCGATATAACTGGAAAGTCCGGATGTGTGATGAATCATTTTGCCATCTTTTAATATGATAATGGTTGGTGTGACGGCTATGTTCCATTTTTGAGCCATCAGGCCGTCTGAATCGTTGAAGTTTGGAAAGGATAGATTGTTTTGTTGCATATGGTGGGTAATGTCCGCGTCACTTCCGGAGCGCAAGGCTACGCCCAATGTTGGGATATTGTCTTGGTGCAGTTTTTCTATGGTTGATGATGTGTATGAACAAATACGACACCAGCTGCCCCAAAAATAAACGACGGCAACCCGATTTTGGCTGAAGGATTGGAGGGAAGTGGTTTGACCATTGGTTAAAGTCAGTGTTTGTGCTGCCGACTGCAAAGGTTGGTCAGGCTTGCGCACCCAGTCGACAATCAGGGATAAGAAGATGAAGAGAATCACAGCCTGAAGCAATGATTTGGCGTAGTGGAGCAGGGTTTTCATCATATATTGCGGGGATATTGGATTATTGTTTGATAAATGAAAAAAGCCTTGCAAAGCAAGGCTTTTTGATTCGATTCTGAAAACGTATTAACGTTTGGAGAATTGTTTTGCGCGACGTGCTTTGCGCAAACCAGGTTTTTTACGTTCAACTTCACGAGCATCGCGAGTAACGAAGCCTGCTTGAGACAGGGCTGGTTTCAGAGCTGCATCGAAGTCGATCAGTGCACGGGTGATGCCGTGACGGATGGCGCCGGATTGACCAGTTTCGCCACCACCGGTTACGTTAACTTTGATGTCGAAAGATTCGGCATTTTCAGTCAGAACCAGAGGTTGACGTACAACCATGCGGCTGGTTTCACGTGCGAAAAATTCGTCAACGGGACGGCCGTTTACGATGATTTGGCCGGTACCTTTAGTCAAGAATACACGAGCCACTGAACTTTTGCGGCGGCCTGTGCCGTAGTAGTATTTACCGTTCATGTCGTGTCCTTATTATTTCAGTTCCAAAACTTTAGGTTGTTGTGCAGCGTGGCCGTGTTCGGCGCCGGCGTACACTTTCAGTTTTTTGATCATGGCGTAGCCCAGAGGACCTTTAGGCAACATACCTTTTACGGCTTGTTCCAAAGCGCGGCCTGGGAATTGCTCTTGCATTTCGCGGAAAGTGCGCTCGTAGATGCCGCCTGGGAAACCAGAGTGACGGAAGTATTTTTTGTCTTCGAATTTAGCACCGGTCACGCGCAGTTTGTCTGCGTTGATGACGATGATGTAATCGCCGGTATCAACGTGAGGGGTGTATTCGGGTTTGTGTTTGCCGCGCAGACGGTGTGCGACTTCGGCTGCGACACGACCCAGAACTTTGTCTTCTGCGTCAATGACGAACCATTCGCGCTTCACCTCGTGGGGTTTTGCAGAGAAGGTTTTCATGGTTGGAATCCAGATATATATAGAAAGTTATGGATTTTAAAGAGGAGATTGGTTTTTGTCAATCTTAATCGAACGTGTTTGATGCATGAATATGCGGTTTTTTCAGACGGCCGGAAATCTTTACGAAAGTCTTTACTTGGAAAGGGAAAAGCCACACCTGTCGGTATGGCTTTTTTAGGGAATCCCCACGAGTGCCGTTTAGGCTGAATCCGCTTGAACCTTGCTGACAAGGCGGTCACCTCGGGTAGTTTCGGGTGCGTCCGATAAACGGACACTCGCGCCCACTACAGCTCCCGGCAACCTAAAGCGAACGTATTGGTTCAAAGGAATGTATGCCTTCGCGAACACCGCAGGGAAAAGGGGAAAATCAGTTTTACTCCAAGCGCGCCAGTGCTTTTTGGCACGCGTTGTTCATGTCGGTTATTCTACGCTCAAATTCACCGATTGCCAAATCGTCGTTGAGGGTGGTTTTTAAGAGGTCGTGTACGACGTTGAGGGCTGCCATGACGACGATTTTGTCTGTGCCGACGATGCGGCCACTTTCTTTAATCGCATCGCTTTTTTTGTTTAGCATTTCAACGGCTTGCAGGAGGGTGGCTTTTTCTTCACTCGGCGTGTTGATGGTGAAGTTGACATTCATGATGTCGAGATTGACTTGTTCGATACTCACGGGGCATCCTTTTATTGTTGTGTTTCTTGGGGCAGTCGGGCAATGAGGCTGCGGATTTGGTCTGCACTTTGGGCCAGCGTGTTGCGGTAGTTTTCTTTTTCGGCAGTCAGGTTGTCAATTTTGCTTTGCAGGTCTTCTTTGAGTTTGCCGACTTGAACCAGCAAGGCTTCGCTGAGTTCGTCAATGGCCGCATCGTGTTGGCGTTTTTGTTGCTCTTGCTCGAGTTTGAGTCTGTCGATTTCCTCGTTGAGACGGCGGTTTTCTGAAACCAGCGTTTCAAATTTTTGGACAAGTTGGTAAACGTTGATTTCCAGATTGTTCAGTGATTGGTTCATGTGTTTCCCTTCAGACGGCCTTATGGCCGTCATATTGTGCGTCAGGCCGTCTGAATGGCAGACGGTGCGACCGTTTACTCGAAGCGCGCGCTTCGTTCCATCAGTCGTTCAACGACTTGCTGCGGCGTCATTTCTTTGCGGATGAGTTGCAGCAGGGTTTGAGTGATAGGCATATCGATTTGGTATTTGGCGGCGGTGTTGAAGACTTCTTCAATGGTGCTGACGCCTTCGGAAACGTGGCCGATTTCGACAAGCACTTGATGCAACTCTTTGCCTTCTGCGAGGCCGAGGCCGACGCGGCGGTTGCGCGAGAGTGCGCCGGTACAGGTCAGGATAAGGTCGCCGATGCCTGCCAAGCCCATCATGGTTTTGGGTTGTGCGCCCATGGCGATGGCAAGGCGGGTGATTTCGGCAAGGCCGCGTGTTACTAAGGCTGCGCGTGCATTGAGGCCGTATTCGAGGCCGTCTGAAAGGCCGGTGGCAATCGCCATGACGTTTTTAACGGCACCGCCCACAGCGACGCCGATGACGTCGGTGCTGCCGTACAGACGCATCACGTTGGTGTTCAGTTGGGCAGTGGTTTCCTCCACCCAGTCTTTGTTTTCGGAAGCAAGCACGACGGCGCAAGGCAGTTGGGCTGCAAGTTCTTGGGCAAAGCTCGGACCTGAGAGAACGCCGATTTTTTTATTGTTAGGCAGGACTTCTTTCAGTACTTGGAAAGTCAGAAGGCCGGTATCTTGTTCAAAACCTTTGCAGGCGGCGAGAACGGGAATATCGGCGGCGTTATGCTGTTTGAGCAGCTCGGCGCTGCTTCTGAGTCCGGCTACGGAGGTCACGATCAGGGCAAGTTGGCTGTCTTTCAGCGCTTCGCCCAAATCGGCATGAGCGGTCAGGGACTCAGGGAAAGGGAAGCCGGGCAGGCCGCGTTTGTTTTCGCGATCTGCTTGCAGGGTGCGGATTTGGTCGGGATTGCGTGTCCAAAGGGTAACTTCATTGTTGTGGTGCGCAAAGTGCAACGCGAGAGCTGTACCCCACGAACCTGCGCCGATGACGGTAATTTTCATGTTTCTCTTCCATATGGGAACGGGGCTTACTTTAAAACAAACGGCTTTGGGGTGCAAGGGCGGCGTTTGTGAAAAATTTTTTGTGCCGTTTAAAAAGCCTTAGGCCGTCTGAAAGTTCAGACGGCCTGCTTCGGTTTATGATTTATTGTTACCGGAATGGTAGGCATCGTAGGCGTAGTAGTCGTAGCTGTTGTTGGCTTCGTGCTTCATGCCGTTGAGGACGACACCTTTGATGTTGATGTGGTTTTGTTTGAGGCGTTCGACGCTGGCCTCAAGCTCTCGTACACGCGTGTGCGCATAACGGCTGATCATCAGGACGGTGCCTGCATGTTGGCCGATGATGACGGCGTCGGTCACGGCCAATACGGGCGGCGTGTCCAAGATGACGTAATCGTAGCGTTGGCGCGCGTGGGTGAGCAACTCGTTGAAACGTTTGTCCATCAAAAGCTCGGACGGATTGCTAGGATAGCTGCCGCTGCTGATGAGGTGGAGGTTTTCAATGCCGGTCTCTTGTACGGCTTTGGCCGGAGCCGCTTTGCCGTTGAGGATGTCAGACAAGCCGAACTCGGGGGTAAGGCCGAAGAGTCGGTCGAGGTAGCCTTTGCGCATATCGGTATCGATAAGCAGAACGCGTTTGCCTGACTGCGCCATTACGGTGGCGAGGTTGGCGGAGATAAAGGATTTACCTGCTTCAGGCGCGGCACCGGTAATCATGAGGATGTTGTTAGGCGCGTCCAGCATGGAGAAGTAGATATTGGTGCGTAGGGCGCGGATGGCTTCGACGGCAGTATCGGCGCGGTCTTCACTGGCCAGCAGATAGTTGGAACGGCCGCCGGTTTTCTTGAATTTGCTTTTGAAGAAGTCGCGTTTTTGCTGGGTTTTGGAGTGCGGAACAAGAGCGACGACTTCCAAATTGAGGTTTTCGATTTCTGCAGATGACGTAATGCCGTTTTTCATGCGGTTGCCGATCATGAGCCACAAAGCGGTCAATGAACCTGCGGCAAGTGCGCTCAGGAGTGTGATGACGGCTTTGCGCGGGGCAACAGGGTTTTCAGGAACATAGGCATAATCGACGATGCGTACATTACCTTGCGCACTGGCTTTCATGATGTTGAGTTCTTGTTGTTTGCTCAACAGTTGGACGTAGGTAGCCTGGTTGGTTTCTACGTCGCGGGTCAGGCGGATAACTTCTTGTTGGGTATTCGGTAACTCGGCAATTTGTTGATTAATTTTGTTTTTAGCGCGCTCGAGAACGGCAAGTTTGTCCAATACGGCTTTATAGGAAGGGTGTTCCGGCGTGTACAGCTCGGCTAAGCCTGCTTCTTCGGTTTTGAGCAGGGTAATTTGGGTTTCGATGCTGGTCAGGCTTTCCAATGCGCCTTTGGACTCGAGTGGAATGTCGAGAGAGCCTGATTGTTGGCGGTAGGCATTGAGTTTGTTTTCAGCGTCTTGCAAGGTTTCTTTCAAGCGTGGCAATTCTTCGCTGATGAAGGCCAAACCGCTGGATGCAACTTGGACGTCGCGTTCACGGTTTTGCGCAACGTAGTTGTCGGCAATGCTGTTGAGGATGACGCTGGTACGTTTAGGGTCGGTGCCGGTAAAGGCAAGGTTGATGATGGGGCTGGTTTTACCTTTGCTGATAACAGCCAGTTTGTTTTGGATGTTTTCGATCGCACTGATGCGGGAGAACTTGGTCAACGCAAATTCTTGACCCGGATTGGCCAATATTTGATCGATTTTGAGGATGGTGTGATTGTTGATTTTCAGAGGCACGCCGACCTTGCCTTCGACGACGCGTTTGTCAGGCAGGGTAAGGGTATAGGCCTTGTTGCTTTTGGCGGTCAGCGTGAAGGTTTTGTTGAACCATTCGTCTTGTACGGTAAAGCTGCCGACGGTCAATTTAGGATCGGGGTCGCCGCTGATATTGTGCATCAGGCTGCCGATAACGGGTGTGTATTTGGCTTTGACTTCTTGGTCAAGCTGAAGGTCATCGACGGTTTTACCCAGCACCAAGCGTGATTGAACCAGCTCGACTTCTGCTTCAGACGGCGTGGTTTGGTTGTTGAAGATGCTGTTGATTTCGGTCAGGATTTGGTTTTGTCGCGTTTCAATTTCCAGCATAGCATCGGCACGGTATTGCGGAGTGGATGCCAAGCTGAAGGCTGCGCCAAGAACGCCGCCTGCAAGCAGGGCAGCGAGGATTTTGTATTTATTTGTCCAAATTACGCGCAGCTGTTGGCCGAAGTCGATGTCGTCGTTGTCTGCGCTGTAAGGTATGTAGGTCGTTTTTTTCATTGCTTGCTTTCTTGTTCATGCCGGTTTTATACCGGTTGAGTTTTTCCGTTTAGTTTGGTTTTCCAAGTGTCTGCGGCAGCATTGAGCTGTTCAAAAACGGCTTCAAACATTTCGCTGCTTTGTTTGTATGGGTCAGGTACGGTTTTTTTAGGTAACCATTGGGCAAACAGCATGGTTTTGCTGCGTGCCGGCGAATGGATGTCGGCCACCATATCGATTTGACTGGGCTCCATCACAAGAATCAAATCGGCCTGCTCGCACATTTGGGCGGTCAGCTGGCGTGCCGTATGGCCTGCAACGATAACGCCGTGTTTGAGTGCGGTTTTAATGGCTTGGAAATCGGCATCCTTCCCTGCCAGTGCTTTTATGCCGGCGCTGCTGATTTGATGGCCGGGTAGTTTTTTCTGCATGATCCGCTCTGCTGTAGGGGAGCGGCAGATGTTGCCTAGGCAGACGATGAGTATGTTGTGGTACATGATATTGTTTTCGGTTTATGGTCTGAAAAAAGCGTGAGTCAGACTATAAGATACTGCTTTTCCGTTTGTGTGGTGTGTACGGCTTTTGTATGCCGTTTATGTAATTGGTTTGGATTGTGCGTAATTTTGTATCCTGCTGTCAAACAAGGGTCTGACAGCAGGAACCACTGTTTATTTAAATGTATTGTCGAGGGTGTTGACGTTGCTGATGGAGTTGGTAATTTGTGACATTACGCGGTTCCAACGGGTAACCGGGGCGGCGGTAACGTAAACGGTATCTTCCGAACGCAGTTTGAATTCGCTGCCCAGTGCGTAAGAAGTCGCATCTTTCAGGTTGAGCTGATAGATGTGGATAGGTTTGGCCGCATCTTCTGGTGCGCGGCGGATCACGAATACGCCGGTTGCATCAGCATAGTTTTGGTTCATGCCGCCGACTTCGCCGAGCGCTTGGGTCAGGTTGAGGCCGTGATTGCCGATCGGCAGAGTGGCTTGTTTGCCGACTTCACCCATGATGTAGATTTTGTTGTTGCTGCTGTTAGGAACGTAAACGATGTCGCCATGGCTGAGAAGATGGTTTTGCGACATATCACCGTATTGCAGCATGTCTTGCAGGGAGAGGGTGCGGTCGACGCCGTTGTGCGTCCATTTGATGTGTTGGGTGTCGGCACTTTGGGTGACGCCGCCTGCTTGGTTGATGGCATCCAAAATGGTCATCGGGATATTGGTAATCGGCAGCTGACCTGCTTGGCTGATGGCACCGGATACTGAAATACGTTGCGAACGGAATTCGGTAACGTTGATGGCTACTTGAGGATTTTTGATGTAGCGTTTCAGAAGGTTGGTTAGGGTATTTTGCAATTCGTCCAAAGTTTTGCCTTTGGCTTGAATTTTGCCTGCCAATGGGTAAGTGATGTAACCGCCCTCATCTACCCAGGCACCGCGGCTGACTTGGTTGGTTTGCGGGTTGCTTTGCTGGATAGGGGAGTTGAGGTCGGAGTGCGCCCAAACCATGATATTGAGGACGTCGCCGCTGCCGATGCGGTAGCGGTAAGCACTTTTGCTTTGCTCCAAACCTTTGTTGTTTTGGGAAAGTACAGGCGGCTTGCGCATTTTTTCAATCAGATTGGGCGTAATGGGGTAAACGGCAACGCGGCTGTCGAGGTTGGTATCGGCTGCGGTGTCGGTATCGGTGTAAACAATGGTTTTGGTTCTGGTTTTGATGGTTGAACCAGGAATGACTGTCGTGCTGTTACAGGCAGTCAGTGCTAATAGAGTAAGCAGGGAGAGTGTTTTTTTCATGTAGTAGTCCTTGCGGGATGGTGTCTGGGCTGTCTGAAAATGTTCAGACGGCATTATTGTTTTGTTGCCAAACCAAGTCGCAGATACCGTCTTTAGGTACGAAGCCTGTCGGTGCGCGTAACAGAAGCTGGCGCAGGCTGTTTTGGTCGCTTTGGAGACAAGCAGTTTCGAGTTCCGACAGTATGTCAGATAATTGCGTCCATGGAAGCATTACTTCACTGGCGGTCATAATACGGGGATGAGTGGTTTTTTGCACCTCATCACCGATGAGCAGTTCTTCATAAAGTTTCTCGCCCGGGCGCAGGCCGGTAATCTTGATTTCGATGTCGCCGTGTGGGTGTTGCTCGTCTTTCACTTTGAGGCCGCTGAGGACAATCATTTGACGGGCAAGGTCGATGATTTTTACGGATTCACCCATGTCGAGGACGAATACGTCGCCACCTTTACCCATTGCGCCGGCTTGGATAACCAGTTGCGCCGCTTCGGGAATCGTCATGAAGTAGCGGGTAATGTCTTGGTGGGTCAGGGTAATCGGGCCGCCTTCGGCAATTTGTTTTTCAAATACGGGGACAACGGAGCCGGACGAACCCAATACATTGCCGAAACGCACCATGCAGAAGCGTGTTTTTTGCTCCGGCTCGGCGGCAAGCGCTTGCAGGCAGAGTTCGGCCATGCGTTTGCTGGCGCCCATGGTGTTGGTCGGACGGACGGCTTTGTCGGTGGAAATCAAAACAAAGGTGGAAACGCCCGCATCTACGGCAGCCTGTCCGCAGCAGAGTGTGCCGAACACGTTGTTTTGAATGCCTTCGATGGTGTTGAACTCGACCATAGGGACGTGTTTGTAGGCCGCGGCATGATAAACGGTGTCGACGTGATAGGCCTTCATGATGCTGCTAAGGCGTTCTTTGTTTTGAACCGAACCCAAAAGCGGTACGACTTCGACTTGGCTGCCTTGCGCGGCTTGGGTTTCGCGCAATTCTTTGTCTATGCTGTATAGGGCAAATTCGGACAATTCAAACAACAGCAGTTTGGTCGGACGGCAGTTGAGAATCTGACGGCAAAGTTCGGAGCCGATAGAGCCGCCTGCGCCGGTCACCATCACGACTTTGTCGCTGATGTCGGCACTCATTAATTCAGGGCGCGGTGTCACAGGGGCGCGGCCGAGCAAATCGACCACAGAGATTTTTTTCAATGAGCTGACGTTGATTTTGCCGTCCACCAAATCCTTCATGCCCGGAATGGTCAGGACTTCGCATTTGTATGCTTCGAGGCGGCGAATGATGTCTTTGCGTTCTTCAGGCGTAGAACTTGGAATCGCCAGCAGAATTTTGCGGACGCCGTAACGGCTGATCAGCATCGGGATTTCGTTGGGGTTGTAGACGGCAAGGTCATAGATGACGGTACGTTGGATTTTTGGGTTGTCATCGACAAAGGCGATGGCCGAATATTCGTTAACCTGTTTGATGGCTTCCAACAACTGGCGGCCGGATTGGCCTGCGCCGTAGATGATGACGGGGGTCATCTGTTTACGGTGATGGTCGGTCAGAATAGCGCGCAGGATCATGCGCGAGCTGGTCACGCCGACCACCAAGACCAAGAAATAGACGATAGGCAGGGCAAGGTGTAGTTTTTGCTCAAAAATCAGGGTGGTCAGGCAGAACAAGACCGCTGAAATGATGCTGCCGAATGCGGCGGCGGTCAGGACGCGGATGCTGACGAAGCGTGTTACGGCGCGATAGAGGCCAATACGGATGAAAAGGATGATGGTCAGCACAGCGGTGCTGCCGAAAGCCAGCCAGTTGGCGATACTCAACCATTCGTCGGAATATTGCACTTTGAGGCTTTGGGCAAACCAAAACGCCACGAATATCATCAAGATATCGTGGATGACGAAGAAGGTTTTTTTAAGGTTGCGCGGCAGAGCCAGCAGGGTTTCCAAGTTCATTTTATATTTCTTGTGTCTGAGTGTTGTAATGTGGCTTGGTACGGATTGTTTGAAGCAGGCTGTTTTATTTTTTCAGACGGCCTGAAGTTGCAGGCCGTCTGAAAATGATTATGACGTGGCTTCAGTCAATACGGCTTCGATGTTTTCTTTGCAGAACGCAATTTCTTCATCGGTCAGGGTTGGGTGCACCAAGAACATCAGGCTGGTGTCGCCCAACTCGACAGCGTTTTTCAAACGCTCTTTCGGACGCCAAGGCGTGTCGTCGAAGGCTTTTTCCAAATACACTTCGGAGCAGCTGCCTTGATAGCATGGGACTTTGCGCGCGTTCAGTTCGTTCACGATGCGGTCGCGTGTCCAGCCTTCTTTGAGGTGTTCGGGTTTGACGAAAACGTAGAACTTGTATTGCGCGTGTTCGATGTAATCGGCTACTTCAACCAAACGGATGCTGGCAAATTTGCCCAAGCTTTCAGCCAGTTTGGCGGCGTGCGCTTGACGGCGGGCCGTCCATTCGGGCATGCGTTTGAGCTGGATGCGGCCGATGACAGCCTGCATTTCCAACATGCGCCAGTTGGTGCCGAAGCTTTCGTGCAACCAGCGGAAACCGGGTGCGTGTTCACGGTTGTACACGGCATCGTAGCTTTTGCCGTGGTCTTTGTATGACCACATTTTGCTCCACAGCTCTTTGTCGTTGGTGGTGACCATGCCGCCTTCGCCGCCGGTGGTCATGATTTTGTCTTGGCAGAACGACCAAGCGCCGACGTGGCCGATAGAGCCGACGGATTTGCCTTTGTATTTCGCACCGTGCGCTTGGGCGCAGTCTTCGATAACCCACAAGTTATGTTCTTTTGCCAAAGCCATGATGTCGTCCATTTCGGCAGGCATGCCGGCAAGGTGAACCACGATGATGGCTTTGGTGTTTGGCGTCAAAGCGGCTTTGATGGTTTCGGCGCTGATGTTTTGGCTGTTCAAATCGACATCGGCGAACACCGGATTTGCGCCGGCGGTCACGATGCAGGATGCGGAAGCCAAGAAAGTGCGCGAAGTGACAATCACATCATCGCCTTGGCCAATGCCCATTGCTTTGAGGGCTACGTCCAAAGCCAACGTACCGTTGGAAAGGGCGACGGCGTATTGCGTGCCGACAAAGGCGGCAAATTCTTTTTCAAATTCGCGACATTCCGTACCTGTCCAGTAGTTGACTTTGTTGGACAGCAGGACTTTGGAAACGGCATCGGCTTCTTCTTGAGTAAAGCTTGGCCATGGGGAGAGTGATGTATTAAGCATTTGTTTTTCCTGCAAAAAGACTGGTTGAGCCTTTGGGGGCGATTTCTTCCAGCAATTGGCGGTTGATCAGGGTGTATTTCTGACCTTTGATTTCGACGTATGCGCCGTCGTAAGGCGGGAACCAAAACGCACGGATTTTTTTCTCCACATCGTCGCCGTCGCGGATTTGCTTCATGGCTTCCATCTCATCACGGCTGACGTAGCGGCCACCGATGTTTGGCGTAGTCGGCAATTTGGTTTTTGACTCGATGGCGCGGGTGATGATGCGTCGCGCGAAATCTTCCAATGCCTGCATGGTTTTGCGTTCGAGAGATTGGGCGGTTTCTGTTTCAGCTTCGATAGGGAAACGATCCACTTCGATGATTTCGCCGGTATCGATGGAAGCATCGACGTAGTGGGCGGTATTGCCCCATTCGTTCAGCTCGTCCATGATGGCCAGGTTGTAGCCGCCTGTGCCTTTGTATTCGGGCAACAGCGCAGGGTGGAAGTTGATCGTGCCTAAAGTCGGAATGCTCAGGAATTCATCACGCAGCTTGCGCCAGTAAAGGACAGACAAGCCCAAATCGTATTTCAGACGGCCTTCTCGCATTGCTTCCAAAGCCGTATCGAAGGTGTACAGGGGCAAGCCCAATTCCTGCGCGGCAGCCGTGGTCGGCGAGCCTTGCAGATGGCTGTCGGTCAAGACACCGACGATTTCGATATGGTCTTGTTTGGTCAAAAAACGAAGCAGGTTGGCGGAAACCTGTTTACGACCCATAAATAAGATTTTCATGGAGAAATGTCCCTTATGCATTTGCTTTTTCGGTGGCGGAAGTTGTCAGTGTAGCCAATTCTTCCAGGGTGTTTATCCAAAGGGTGGGCTGGTATTCACGACCGTATTGCTCGGGATCGGCTTGATGAATATTGTGCGGCTTAGGCATGATGCCTATGGAGAGCCAACCCAGTTTGTTGGGTGCGACAAAATCTTTTTTGATGTTGTCGCCGATGTAGATGAAACGTTTTGCAGCCGGATATTTGTTTTGCAGGAAGACAAAACGCTTATCGTCGGGTTTTTCCGATTGTATGGCTTCCGAAATCAAAATGTCGTCAAACAAATCGGTCAAACCCAAGGCCTGTATTTTCAAACGCTGTGTCAGACTGCGACCGTCTGTAATCAGGGCGCGTGCGACAAAAGGGCGCATCAGCTTACGTAAAAAAGACGGTTCGACATAGGGTCGGATAACAGGCCGGTGTAGTCGATATTGCCACAAAAGTGATTGTTTCTCTAGTTCGTTTAATTTGCAATGATGACACAAATTTTCGAGCCAGTCTTTACTTTTATTGTCTGCAATTTCATTTAGTACGTCGACATTGTATTGCGGGTAAAGCGACGTAATTGTCCCTACAACTGCCTGTATTCCGGAGCATTTGTAGTCGTACTCAGAGTAAAGCGTATCGTCAAGATCGAAGACGATGACGGATTCTTCCGGTTTAATCATGTTCTCTTACCAAAATATTAGCATCATAACGAAGCATGATTAAATTGTTTTCCCAGTCGTCGGAGAAAGGGATGTCTTGGCCGCCGATGTATTCTTGAATCAGCCAGCCCGGATAGTTGCCGCCTGCGGCGTAAGTCAGCGGGAAACCGCCGCCGAAACGAGGGTTGATTTCCACGCCGTAGGTCGTGCTGTCGGTTTTGCTGACGAAGAATTGCGCGGTAATGCAGCCGCGTGCGCCTTCCAATACGGCCATTTTTTCAACCAGCTCTTCATACAGGGCATTGCGTCGGGTTGCACCTTTGCTGACTTCGCCGGTGCGCACTTCCAAACGTTCGCGAGGAATGGCGCATTTCAGACGGCCTTGACGGTCGTAATACATATCAACGGTAAATTCGGAGAAAGTATTCTCGATATCGATGTATTGGGTGAACATCATTTTCGGGTCTTCGGTAATGTCGACAGTCAAATCAGCCGGTGTGTTGATTTTTTTCGCACCGATGGCGCGGCTGCCGTCATAAGGCTTGGCAAAACATGGGAAAACCAGGTGGTCCCGTTCGTAAATTTCAGGGGAACGGATGCTGTATTGTGCAAATAGGCCTGAGGTCAGGCGCTTGTCGCGGCACAGGGTAATCAACTTTGCATCGGAAATGACAATATGTATTCCTTCAGCTTCAAAACGGTCACGTACTTCGGCCAGTTTGAGCAGCTCGGTATCGATGGTTGGCACAATCAGACCGATGTCGTGTTGTTTGGCCAGCTCGAAAATGCTGTCAATGTATTCGGCTACATCGATGCGCGGCACGCTGAAAGCGCGGTCGGCAACATGGCAGGCAGAAGACATGTGGGGGTTGAGGTCAGTGGCAAAAACGCCGATGCCGTCTGAAAAACGTGCGGCTTCGGTTTGAAAGTCCTGCACCAATTCGACACGGCGACCTGCCGACAGAATCAGTATATTATTTTTTTTCATCAGTTTTGTTACCCGTGAAATAAGGCATTGTGGCTTCCCCTTCGGCTGAGATGCCTTCTTTGACGAAGACTTTTTTAACTGTCAGGAACAAAATTTTGATATCCAGCCAAAAGCTAAAGTTGTCGATGTACCAAACATCGTGGGCGAATTTTTCATCCCATGAAATGGCGTTGCGGCCATTGACTTGAGCCCAACCGGTCACGCCTGGTTTCATTTCGTGGCGGCGGTTTTGGAAGTCGTTGTACAACGGCAGGTAGTGCATCAGCAGCGGACGAGGGCCAACTAGACTCATCTCACCTTTTAAGACATTCCATAATTCAGGAAGTTCGTCCAAACTGGTGGCACGTAATTTTTTGCCGAAATCAGTCAGGCGTTCGCTGTCCGGTAGTGGGTTGCCGTCTTTGTCGATTGCATCGCACATGGAGCGGAATTTAATCATTTTAAACGGCTTGCCATCTTTGCCCGGCCGCTCTTGGATGAAGAACACGGGCGAGCCTAGGTTTTTGCGGATGAGGTACACCGAAATCAAAAACACAGGCGACAGGATAATCAGTCCTGAAGCGGAGGCGACAATGTCAAACAGGCGTTTGAAAAATTTATTCATGAGCTAATCTTTCAATCAGGTTGACGATTTTTTGATAGGCAACGTCGCGCTTGAAACGGCGGACGATTTCTTCGGACTGAACAGGATCGTTTTTGCGCTTCAAAATATCTTTGGCGGCTTGAACGAAACCGTCCACATCGCCGGAACGGTAGTTCGCATGCGGCAGCAGGGTAAGGACTTTGGCAACTTCGTCGTTGACCTGGCTGTTCAGAATCGGTTTTTGCAAAGCCATATAGTCGGAGAGTTTGTTGGTAATCGATGCCATTGAATAGGACTGGATGGCGTTGATGGCAATGTCGCAGCCCTTGGCAACCGACATCATTTCGGCATAGGGAATGTAGCCGTAAAACTTGATGTCGTCGCAGGCGTATTGTTTGAGCCTGTCCAAATCAGGGCCGCCGCCCATGATGTGCAACTCGACGTTTTCGCCGGCGTCCAACAGCTTGAGAACGCCTTTGCACACGGTTTCCACGTCATAGCTGTAACTGAGCGTGCCCAAGTAGAAAAAGCGGGTTTTGTCGTCACCAAAATCTTTGGCAGGCGCGGCATCGAGTTTGGGAAAGTCAGCGCCGATATAGACGACTTCGCCAGGTACATTCGGATTGGCTTCTTTGGCACGGTCGAGATAAGTCTGCGATACGGCAACCAGCGCGTCGGCGTAGCGGTAGGCTTGGTTGGCGCGTGAAGCAAAGGGCAGCAGGTTGTGCGGTACTTTTTTCAAAAAAGGTACGACTGAGGAGAAAGACTCCGGCCATACGTCCTGCACATCGACAATTAGTTTGTAACCCAAACGCGCTTTGTGTTTGCCCAACAGCAGGTTGGTGGCAATCAGCGGATAGGCGGAAAAGACGACGTCTTGTTCGCCCGGACGGCAGTTTTCCAACCATTTTTCAAAATGTTTGACGAAGTGGTGATGGCTGGCCAAGCGTCCTAAAGACACGTTTTTGCTGTATCCGCTTTCTTCCAACAGCATGACTTTCAGACGGCCTTGTGAGGCGGCCTCGGCATCTTCGGGCCGTCTGAAAGATTTGTTATAGTGCTTGAAGTTGCTGGTAATCAGTAACACGTCATGCGACTGAGACAACAGCTCGGCAAGATACCAGAAGCGGTTGAAATGCGGCTCGGACGGCAGTGAGCAATAAGGGGCGACGATGGTAATATTCATGTTTCAGACAGCCTTACATTTCGTACGCAGCCATGGTGGTGCGGTAGATTTCGTCGTCGGAGCATAAGGTTTCGACGTGTTTGTGCAGGGCTTTACCCATTTGACCGCGCAACTCTGGACGCTTGATGAGTGTATCGACGGCTTCGATAAATGCTTCGTCATCGCCGAAAGGAATGCAGTAGCCGGTTTGGCCGGTAATGACCATTTCCGAAATGCCCGCCATGTTGTAGGTTACGACAGGCGTGTCGTAAAGGCCGGCTTCCAAAATATTGTTGCCGACACCTGCTCCGTGGTCGCCTACGCAATGCGGCGTGTTCACCAAAATATCGACTTCTTTGAAGTAGCCGGTCAAGTCGCGGACGCCGCCGAGGAAGGTGACTTTGTCTTCAATGCCTAAACGTTTGGCTTGGGTTTTGAGGTTGTCCATTTCTTCGCCGATACCTGCAACGTTGAGGCGTACAGGCATACCACGGTCAACCATTTTCTTCAAAATATCCAACATCAGATGCACGGCGCGGACGGTGTCCAAACGGGAAAGCGTACCCAGTTGGACATAGTCTTTGACTGTTTTTTCAGGAACGAAATCTACTTTGTGCAGGGCGTTGTAGGTGTAGGTGATGCGGTTGGCAGGGAAACCGTAACGGATGAGTTTTTCACGTTCGTGTTTGCAGTTGCCGATGATGTACACGCCCAGCTTGTCGAAAAGCTTGGCGATTTTTGGATAAGTTTCCGGATCAAGGCCGCGCGCGTGGTAGAACACTTTGGTTTTCGGCGAAGCGAGCTTGGCTGCAATGGCACAGGCTGGAACGATACGCGCCATTTGGCAGTGAATCACATCGGGCTTCTCTTTTTTCAGCAGTTTCATATAGGCAAACATGCCTTTGACGTAACCCAAAAGACCACCTTGGTAAAAATCAATCGGCTGCCAACGGATGCCCAATGCTTGCGCTTCCTGAATCAAAGGGCCGTCTGAAGAGGCCAATACGATATCGTGTCCGCGTTGTTTGAGCAGGCGACCAAGGCGGAAAGTGGCGTTTTCAGTGCCACCGAGGCCGGACATGGAGGTAGTCAGGGTGATTTTCATGATATTCCCTTTGTTTTAGATGGGGTATAGCTATATGTGTAAGCGGCCTGATTTTGTAATTTGGATGCGACAAATGTGCTGTAAATGTAAATCAGCAGGCAGGGTAGCCAGATGAAGGGCATACGCAAAATGGTGGACGGAATAAAACCTGCCAACAAGAAAATGCCCAAAGTTACCCAAGCCAGTACGCGTGATTTGTTGGTTAGTGCACGGCTTGAGGTAGTGTAGAGGAAATAAAACGCTACAAATGCAATAAAACCGAGCAGGGAAATTATGCCGAAACCCAAATACAGTTCGATGATGAAACTGTGCGGATTTTCAAAACCCAGGCTGTTACTCAAGTGGCCGCCAAAATAGTCGCGAAAATTTTTTGGTCCGTAGCCGGTTAGCAACAGGGGCGGATTATTCCAAAAATAGTTGTAAATCTCCTGACGGTAGGACACAGAGTTGTCGCTGTCTAAATCGAATAGAAAAAGGTACACGCGGCTGGAAAAACGTTCAAGAAAAGGGTTGCCGTTAAGTGACAGCAAAAATTCCGCGATGACACGGGATGGAATCATCGATAATGTTAACGCGAGCAGTCCTGTGGCAATAACGGTAATAAAACCATTTTTACGATAAGCTATATAAATGAGTGAAATCAAAAGGTAGCAGGCAATAGCTGTGCGTGATACGCAAACAAAAATGGCCATACCTAGTAGTAAATATAATCCCCAGCCCAGTAGTTTCTCTTTGTGTTTGCGTCCTTGCAGTTGAAAGAAAAATAGGATGGCGGGTGCGAGGCAAACGGCAGTGGCAGCAAGGTTGTTGGGATTGAAAAACAGCCCTTTGAGCGAACCTTCTTTAATGGCCAGTTCATCACTGGCACTGACAAACTGAATGCCGGTAATCAATTCCACAAATGGTGGAATGGCAACATAAAGGGCAAAGACCAATAAAAACTTCTGAATAACGCCCAATGGATTTTCAGCGCGCATAAGCACTTGGTAAAACAAGTAGAAAAAAACCGGCACCGCCATAAAAAACAAGATGTCCATGTATTGAGTCGGTATCAGCGATGTAATGCCCATGTGGATGGCCGGCCAAATACACATGGCGGCCAGGGCGCAGAGCATGACAAAAATTTTGCGCGGAATATGCTTGCCCTCCAAAAAGAATACGGCAAGGCCAATCAATACGAACAACAACGATAAAGGATTATCGATGCGCGGTACGCCGATTTTAAAAGACAGCGCCGGCCCCAGCATATAAGCTGTAAACATAATGTATAGGATGTAAGTGTATAAATTTAGACGTTTTATTTTCATAGTCGTTCTGTTGTTATCGTAGAGACATGAATCTCAGGTTGGCTATTTTGCCGAACGGTTTAATTTGGCTTTGATTTTTTCGGTCGCGGCAAATAGTGCTTGTTTGTATTTTAGGAACAGGAAACCCAGCCCGACTGCCCATGCCAGCGCAAACCAGATGTAGTTGTCGCGCGTACCCAGCCAAGTATAGGCAAGGCAGATCATCAGGCAGAGCGTTGAATTGGTATAGATCTTCAGGCGCGGCAAAGGTTGCCACAGGCGTGAAGAGAATTCGGTTTTAAAGATGAAAAACAGCCAAAAAGCCGTTGCGCTGGCCATAGCCGCACCTTTTGCACCAAATTTCGGTACCAGCAGATAGAGCAGGGCGGTATTGGCGATAAAGGCAACGATGTTGATGACAGTAATCAGCCAAGTCGAGCGGACGACGTTCAAACCGATGCCGCTGACTTCGGTCAGCGTGTAAAACAGGGGAAAGAGCATACACGAGAGCAGGATAAATTGAACCTGCGTGTATTTTTCCGGCAGTATCCAAGTCACCATCGGCGAGAAAATCCCAATGAGGCAAATCATTGCGCTGATGAGGACGGTCATGGAAAGCGTGATATCGCCGATTTTGTCCAGATTGGTTTTTTCTTCTACCCATTTGAACACCAAAGGTGCCCAAATGGTGGAAAACACACTTTGGAAAATCAGGGCGACGGCACCAAAGCTGACTGCCATCGAATAAATGCCCAATTCGTCCAAACCCGAGATGTCTTTGAGGACAAAGCGGTCAATCGAAGTCAGGCCCCAATAGGCCAAGTTGCCGAATGCCAGCGGCAGGCCGTAGCGCAGGCCGTCCCGATGCAGCTCGGACGACCATTTCGCATGGGAAGCGGCTTGCAGGTCTCGGCGCAGCTGATATATCAACAGTACAACGGTCAGCACTTGGGCTGCGGTGTAGGTAAAAACCAGCGAAGTAGTATTGGTAGGCAAGCCGGAAGCAATCACGGCAAAAACCAACACCAAAATCAAGAATTTCGGCGCAAGCTGGCTGACGGAAAAAGCCAATGCCTGCTCTTTCATCCGCAAAATCAAGGCTAAAAAACGGATAATCAGCGTGGTGGCCAAGAAAATCAGGAAGAGAATCCCCAAATTCGCACTGGGGATGTCGAAAATGATTTCAGACGGCCATGATGCGTTTATCAGCAACACTAAAACCACAACCGTCACAGTCAGAATCAATGGCGATAAAAAAACGGATTTGAACAGCGCAGCCTTGTCTTTAACGGCGTAATAGTCGCGAATATAGGATTGGTCCAGCCCCAAGCCCAAGAGCAGAATGCTCAGTCCGGCAATGGTCTGCAAGAGTACGATACGGCCGATGTCTTCCGCAGGGAAGTACCATGAGATGAGCGGCAGGGAAAGCAGGCCAAAGGCGGCGCTTCCTAGCGGGCCCAATGCGTAGCCGAGGATTTTTTTCGCGTTCATATTATTTGTTTTCAGACGGCCAGAAGTTCGAGCTGAGCGTTTTTCGTAAGGTATGTGTTGTTACCGTTGCCGGTTTGCCAAGGCCGTCTGAAAAAACAAATGGCCTTGGGAAACCGGCCGCCGTCCCAGTTGGGGAAACCGGAGGCAGCCGGACGCGTCTGAAGCAAGATTATGCTTTGATGACTTTAGGATTTTTCACTGGGAATTTGCCGCGTGTATCGACAATCAGCTTGGCATGTTCGGTGATCATGTCATAGTCGAATTTGTCGTGATCGGTGGTCAGAACTACGCAATCGTATTGAGCGACAGTTTCAGGGGTCAGCGCTTCGCTCTTCAGGTCGAAGTAGTGGTGGCCGGGGATGTGCGGGAACTCTGGAACGTGTGGGTCAGAGTAGGAAACCACTGCGCCCAGTTTGTGCAGGCGGTCCATAACTTCCACAGACGGGCTTTCGCGCATATCGTCCACGTTTTTCTTGTAGGCGATACCCAATACCAAGATTTTGCTGTCTTTGATAGAACGGTTGTGGTTATTCAAAGCCAGGCCGACTTTTTCGATAACGTAGTCAGGCATGTGGGAGTTTACTTCGCCGGCAAGCTCGATGAAGCGGGTGTTTACGCCGTATTCGCGTGCTTTCCAAGTCAGGTAGAACGGGTCGATAGGGATACAGTGGCCACCCAAGCCTGGACCTGGGTAATAAGCAACGAAGCCGAACGGTTTGGTTGCAGCGGCATTGATGACTTCGTGAATGTCGATGCCCATTTTGTCGGCAACGATTTTCATCTCGTTCACCAGGCCGATGTTTACGGCGCGGTGGATGTTTTCCAAAAGTTTGGTCAGCTCGGCTGCTTTGGTGGAGCTTACTGGAACAACTTTATCGATGGCAGGTTGGTACAGTGCAAGGCCGACTTCCAAACAAGCAGGGGTATGGCCGCCGATGACTTTTGGAATGGTACGGGTTTCAAAGTTAGGGTTACCCGGGTCTTCGCGCTCAGGAGAGTAAACTAAGAACACGTCTTGACCGACTTTCAAGCCGCCTTCTTCCATGCGCGGCAGCAATTCTTCTTCGGTAGTACCGGGGTAGGTGGTGGATTCTAAAGACAGCACTTGACCGGCGCGCAGGTAAGGTTTTACCGCATCGGTAGTGTCAATCACAAAGCTCATGTCCGGCTCACGGTATTTGTTCAGCGGAGTCGGTACGCACAAAATGACGGCTTCTACTTCGCCAATGCGGGAGAAGTCGGTCGTTGCTTCAAACAGGCTGTTGGAAGCAGCGGCAATTTTGTCGGAAGGGATATGCTCAATGTAGCTTTCGCCTTTGTTGAGCTTGTCGACTTTGTTGGTGTCAATGTCGAACCCCAAAACTTGGTAACCGATATCCACATAGCGCAACATCAGTGGTAAACCGACGTAGCCTAAGCCAACGATGCCGATTTTTGCGGTCTTATCGGCAAATTTTTGTATCGTAACGTTTTTCATGATGTCTTTCGTTTAATGAATGAGTAAATCGGGAGTGTTTTCCCGAAGCCTGAGTTGTTTGCTGCAACCGCATAGCCATAGCCGGCTGCCGTATCGTGTGAAGCCTTAAAACCATACTTATAATTACATTAGACGGAATCATAAGCACTTATCTGATTCGTCTCAATCAAAAAAGTTTAACGGTCGTTCAGACGGCCTGTAAGGTATGAAAAAGGTATTTTTGAATATTGAATTTTTAGAAATTACACTCAACTAAATGTTTTAATTTTAAATATCTCTTTGTCAAATGCATGGTTCATGAAATTAAACCACCGTTTATGCCGTTTAAAACCCTTCTAGAATAAAAACTTTTAATAAATTTTCATGGTTTAACTTATCTTAATAATGCATTCTTTCGTGATGAAAAAAAGGAAAATTTGTAGACAATCAGCTTGAGGATAGTTAACTCAAGTCAAAGTTTTAAATTGGAATACGTTATAGTCATTGTAATATATTGACGAAAAAAGCACATTTATTACTACATAAATGATATATGGATTCTATTGAAATGGTTTAATTATTAAGTTGGGGCAATTAGATGGATTTTTTCCGGAGAATCCATTTAATGTCCTGCCCGATGATTTCTACCGATTGACTTTGCCAAGGGCCGTCTGAAAGTATGGCGGCCGGATTTTCAGGGAGGGAGAAAAGAGGTTTGCCTGCGCCTAACAGTTTCGGCGCTTGGTAGAGGACGATTTCATCCACCAAGTCATCCTTCAGGAAGGCTGAAGCAAGTGTTGAGCCGGCTTCTACCAGAACTTCGCCAAAGCCAAGCTCTGCCAGTTGCGGCATGAGGGAAAGAAGATTGATGCGGCCGTTGATGTGTTCAGACGGCCTGATGATACGGATATGTTCAAATGCACTTAGAGCCTGCAAACGTTGTTCGTCTGAGGAAAGGGTAACGATAACGGTCGGGCTGTTGGTATCGGTAACGAGGTGGCAGTCCAAAGGGATTTGCAGTCGGCTGTCCAAGACGATACGCGCAGGTTGGCGCAGAGTGGGGAAGCTGCGGACGTTGAGCTTCGGGTTGTCGGCAAGTACGGTACCGATACCGGTCAAAACGGCGCAACTTTCGGCGCGGAGAATTTGTACGTCTTCGCGCGCTGCTTTGCCGGTAATCCAAAAGCTGCGGCCGTCTGAAAGGGCGGTTTTACCGTCCAAACTGGCGGCGCATTTGAGGCGGATAAATGGTCTGCCGCGTTCGATACGCGACAGGAAACCGCGGTTGAGTTCGCGCGCCTGAGCTTCCAACAAACCGCTTTCTGTACGGATTCCGGCGGCTTCCAGCATGGATAAGCCTTTGCCTGCGACCAATGGGTTAGGGTCGGTCATGGCGGCGACCACGCGCGTTACGCCGGAATGAACCAGCGCTTCGGCACATGGGGGTGTGCGGCCGTAATGGCTGCAAGGTTCCAGCGTGACATAGGCTGTTGCGCCTTTTGCCGCCGCTTGGGCCTGCCTCAAGGCGTGAACTTCAGCGTGCGGCTCGCCTGCTTTGACGTGGAAACCTTGTCCGATGATTTGGGCGCCATGTGCAATCACGCAACCGACGCGGGGATTTGGGGAAGTAGAAAACCGCCCAAGCTTGGCCAGCTCGAGGGCGGTTTGCATCATTTGGGTATCAAGTGCGGAAAACATGGTTTCAGACGACCTTATTTGGCTTTGCATTCGGCAATGACTTGGGTGAATTCGGAAACGTCTTTAAAGCTTTTATAGACGGACGCGAAGCGGACATAAGCGACTTGGTCGATTTTTGCCAGCTCTTCCATCGCCATTTCTCCGACGATGCGCGAAGCGACTTCTTTTTTGCCCAAACGGTAGAGGCGTTGCTCGATAAGGGCAACGGTTTCATCGATTTGTTCTTGTGTGACAGGGCGTTTGTGCAGCGCGCGCTCAAGGCTGGTTTGCAGTTTGTGTGGATTGAAGGGAACCCGTGTGCCGTTGGATTTGATGACTTGCGGCATCCGCATTTCAACGGTTTCAAAGGTGCTGAAGCGTTGTCCGCATTCCAAGCATTTGCGACGGCGACGGATGCTGTTGGTGTCTTCCAGCCATCGCGAGTCGGCTACTTGTGTATTGGGGTGTTGGCAAAACGGGCACTTCATCGGGTTTCCTTGTCATACGCTCGGCAAGGTCGCTAAGCAATTGAATTTATTGTTTGTGACCTATTATTGTAGCGGATTGCGCTATTTTCGTATAGTAAACGCTTTGACTATGGATTAAGTATAAAAAGGCCGTCTGAAAGGGCACCTTGAGAGAAGTTGAGCCTTTCAGACGGCCTTGAGTTTTTCAGTCAATCAACCGTTAAACCGATACGCCGACGGCACGGGCGATTTCCAAACCTTCTTCCGCACTCATATAAACCGGATTCTCGGGACGGTCGCTGCGGACGATATCGCCGTCTTGAAACATCACCAATTCATTGACTGCCAATTGCGACCAAGTTTCATCACGCGTCAGGGGCAGGGTGGCGATGACGGAAACTTTATCGTTCGGTGTGGTCACTTCTGAAAAATCGACCATCACATCATCGTCCAGCAGGCGTGCTTTGCCAAACGGGGCTTTGCGCACGATGTAGTGCAGCAAGGTGCTGGCGTGGGCAAACAGGCAGTCGCCGTTGGACATCACGAAATTAAACAAGCCATAGCGGCGGATTTCATGGGTCAGGCCGGCGATGGCATCAAACAAAACTTCAGGTTCGGGCTTGGTGGCAAAGCGGCTGCGCAGGCGGTTGAGAATAAAACAGAACGCGCGTTCGGAATCGGTTGAACCAACGGCATGGTAGTACTCGCCCTGCTCGGGGAAAAAATCAATCAAATGGCCGTTGTGGGCAAACAGCCAATATTCGCCCCACATCTCGCGCATGAAGGGATGAGTGTTCGCCAATGAGGTCTGGCCTTGTGAGGCCTTGCGGATATGGGCGATAACGTTTTCAGATTTGATTTGGTAGGCGCGTACCAAGTCGGCAACGGGCGAGTTGGCGCTGGGCTTGTCGTCGTGAAACAAGCGCACGCCTTTGCCTTCAAAAAAGCCGATACCGAAGCCGTCGGCGTGGTGGTCGGTAATGCCGCCACGACGGCGGAAGCCTTCAAAAGAAAACATGATGTCTGTGGGAGTGTTGCAATTCATGCCGAGCAGTTGGCACATGGCGTTAACCTTTTTTCCGGGTATTTATAGGGTCATTATGGTGTATCGGGCAGGCAGTTTCAATATATTCTTTGCCATTGTTGGGTAGGTAATACAGGCTGTATCGAATTAAAAATAAAGAATTTCGCTTTATAGGGGATTGTTAGGACATTTACTAATTCTATGCTAACACTTCCCCTATAAAATGCTTTGCAGAACAAAAAGACCTCCTCACATAACGATATGTTCTACTCACAACGAAACATAATTTTCCCCACCATCGTTTTACCTCAAGGAGTGTTCAATGAAACTGAATCTGCAAAAAACCACCGCTGCTGTTTTGGCTGTTTTGTTCAGTGCAGGCGCATTTGCCGCCAACAATTACTACAACCCATTTGATTATGGTTACCAAAACTACAAATACGGCAAAAAATGGGGCAAGCCTGCATCTGAAGCCGAAGGCGAAAAAGTGATGAAACACGCTGCCTACCGTTCAGGCGTGTACTACACCAACGTAAACCGTATGCCCGGCAATGCAGACCGCAACGGCGTGAAAACCGTACAGGTTAACGACGCATACACCCATCAAAACCTCGGTCGCTATGCGTTCAACACCATTAAGAGCGGTGACTCTGAAGTATACTACGGCGAGTGGGTCGGCAAAGAATACGCTAAAGGCTCTAACCGCGGCGTTTTCTACTCTGGCGACAAACGCGCTACCTCTATGCCGGTATCCGGTGTAGCCAACTACGCAGTTAAAGGTATCAACAACTACACCGGCAACAACCCGATGGTTGGTACTTTGCGCGCAGACTTTGGTCAACGCGTCTTGACTGGTTCTATGAAAAATAACGCTGTACAGATGGACATCCATTCCCGCATCAAACCATCCAGCGCATCATTTGAAGGCTACGCCCGCGCCAACGGCCACTTCGGTAAAACCGAAGGCCACTTCTTCGGCAACGGTGCAAGCGCGTTGGCCGGTGTTGCCAAATTTAAGACCGACCGCAACTTGGATACAGCATTCGGCGGCGTAAAACGCTAAAATCTGTCCTTAAGTAAAATAAAGCCTGCCATCCGCAGGCTTTTTTAAACACTTGCCTCCAAATTTCTCAAGGTCGTCTGAAACTTACGACCGGAAAGCCGATCCCATGTACAAACCGTCTGCCTGCCTGATTCTGCTTCTCTCCGCCCCAGTTCTTGCCGCGCCGCGTTCTGATTTTTCAGACGACCGCACCGCACAACGCCTGTGGCAGGATACCCGCCAAACCATGCAGGAGCAGGAACAAAAAGTGCGCGAATATCATCTCGATATTTCTGCTCCGCATACCGGGCAGACAGCCGAGAGCGATTCCGAAGCCGACCAAGGCGAGGCACTGTTTAATGCTGTCAACCGCAGCGATTGGCAAACCGTTCACCCTCTGCTGGAGCGTTATACCCAGCAAAGTGAATACGATTCCGATATTGCTTCGTTTGCCCGCGCTTCTCTTGCACGAGGCGAAGGTAAGTGGAAAGCCGCCAAGCAAGAATACGAAACCCTGTTGCAACGTCATCCCGACTTCACGCGCGGACGGCTTGATTACGCACGCCTACTTTTTGAAGGCCGTCTGAACCGCGAAGCCTCTTCTGAATTTGCACGCCTTCAAAACGAAGATTTGCCCGAAGCCGTCAAAGAAAACATCGCCCATTTCCAAGATGCCTTGAACCAGCGTCAAAGCTGGAAGGGCAGCCTTTCTGTCGGTGCCGTCCACAACAGTAATATCAACGAAGGCAGCGGCAAAGTGTGGTGTAAAACCGAAATCGACGGCGAATGTTGGGAAGAATTTTCCGGCGACAAACCCATTTCCGCCAACGGCATCAAATACGAAGCCGCCGCCGTCCGCCGCTGGCAGATTAAAGGACACCACGGCATCGCTGCCCGCGCGCTCGGCTACGGCCGCTTCTACCGCGACCATAAAGACTTCAACGAACACACGCTCAACCTCAGCGCAGGCTACCAGTTTGAAAACCACCGCCACACCTTCGCCCTCGCACCGCTTGTCGAATGGAATGGCAACGGCGGCAAAACCCTCAACCGCGCCTACGGCGTGCGCAGTGAGTGGAACCTCGACAAGGGCGGCTGGACGTGGAACACCGAAGCCAAGTGGAAACACCTTTCTTATGCAGACAAAACCCGTTTACTCGACGGCAGCCTCCTCTCCGTTTACAACACCTTGTCTTATTTTCCACGCAACGACCTCATGCTCTACGGCGGTATAGACTGGCAACAGCGCAAAACGAAAGATCCTGTGGACAGCTATCGCCAAATTTCTGCACGGTTGGGTGCGGCAAAAATATTTGAGGCCGGTTTCGATGCTTCGATTTCTGCGACTTTCGGTATCCGCAGCCATAGAGAAGAGAATGCCGTCCTCGAACAACGCCGCCGCGACAAAGAACAAACCTACCGCCTCAGCATAGGCGCTGACCGCTGGAAATTCGCCGGACTCAAGCCCGTCCTCAGCTATAAACACCGCCGCGTCAACGGCAACACCGACTGGCTGTACAGCTACAAACAAAACGAAGTCGGTTTGTCGCTGGTAAGGTCGTTTTAACTTGCGGTAAAGAGAAATAAAAATGAACAGGCCGTCTGAAAGTATCTTTCAGACGGCCTGATTGATGATGGAAGCGCTGATTTTAAGAATGTTGAACTGTGATTCAATGGAAACAGGTTATTTAAAAAATAGTAGGGCTATATTTTCGTTTTGAAAATTTAGAAAAATTTAGACGGCCTTAAAGTGTTTCCAGACAGGACGGCATTGTTCGGGTAAATCGGGACAGGCGCCGAGTATGCCGCCGCTGAAGTCGTTGGGGCGGTGGAAGTCACTGCCTGCGCTGGCGAGAAAGTCGAAGCGGTCGGCAAGCAGGGCATAGTTGAGGCGGTCGTTTTTACAGCAGTTGCCGCTGTGTACTTCAATTCCTGCGCCGCCGAGATTTTTAAATTCTTGAAACAGGTTTCGTTTGGCGGTGGCGGATAATTCATAGCGCATCGGGTGGGCAATAATGGCCATGCCACCCGCGCCTGTAATCGCGGCTACACAGTCTTCCAGTGTGGCCCATTCGTGTCTGACGGAACAGGATTTGCCGTCGCCCAGGTATTTGGTAAATGCCTGCTGTTTGTTTTTGACATGGCCTTCGCGGATGAGGAATTCGGCAATGTGGGTGCGGCTGGCCATTTCTTTGTTGGCGGCCAATGCGAGTGCGCCTTCATACGCGCCTGTTATGTCTTTTTTCTCCAGTTTGGCCGCGATGGCTTCCAATCGTTTCAGACGGCCTTTGCGGACTTCGGAAAGCAGGTTTTGCAGGGCTTCGTTGTGTTCGTCAAAGTCCAAGCCGACAACGTGGATGGTGCGGCCGCGCCAAGTGACGGATATTTCCACGCCGTTGACGAAGGGGAGGCCGAGGGTATCGGCTTCGGCACGTGCTTCGGCAAGTCCGCCGGTATGGTCGTGGTCGGTTAGGGCGAGCAGGGTGCAACCGTTTTGACGGGCGAGTCGGACAACTTCGGTTGGAGACAACATGCCGTCTGAAACGGTTGAATGGCAGTGTAAATCAATCATGGTTTTGCTTTGAATTTTCTCAAAAAAGGCCGTCTGAACGTTTCAGACGGCCTTGCTTTAGAACATTAGAACAGAGAGTCCAGTTGTTGTCTGTTATTGTTGCTGGTATTGCTTGGCAGAACTGGGGTTTCGTCTAATTCTTCACGGGCTGGCGCATTGCCGCTCTCGGCTCGGCGGCGGTTTTCATTCGGAACCGCGCGACGGGCAGATTGAGCGGGATGCGGAGCAACGCCGCTGTTGTCCAAGGCCAGGTCGGAGCTGGTGGTCATGCGTTCGCGCATATACACTTCGCCACCGTTCGAAACCACGCCCTCAGGGGCTTTCATCGGTTTGACGCTGGTGCCTTTCAGGGCAAAGCGCATGTATTCTACCCAAACCGGTACGGCGATTGTACCACCGTAACCTGCACGACCCATGCTGCGCGGTTTGTCAAAGCCGATATAGACGGCAGTCACAACGCTAGGGTTGAAGCCGACAAACCATGCGTCTTTGTTGTCGTTGGTGGTACCGGTTTTACCGGCGATGTCGGAGCGGCCGAGTGCGGCTGCACCGCGTGCGGTACCGACACGGACAACGTCCTGCATGATTTTGTACATGATGTAGGCGTTGCGCGGGTCAATGGCCTGAGGTGCGTTCTCACCGGCTACCAAAGGTTGCATTTGCGCTCTCAGACGGCCTTGGCTGTCGTAGATTTTGTCGATGACGTGGGCAGATACTTTGTAACCGCCGTTGGCAAAGACGCTGTAACCTTCTGCAATACGCAACGGCGTGGTTTCGCCTGTACCCAAAGCCATAGACAGGCTGGCAGGAATTTCAGACGGCTTGAAGCCGAAGCGTTGGATGTATTGTTGCGCGTAACCGATACCGATAGACATTAGGATGCGGATGGACACCATGTTTTTCGAAGCGGTCAAAGCCTGGCGCAGCGTGATGTAACCGGAATAGCGGCCGTCTGAATTTTTCGGGTTCCACACTTTGCCGTTTGCACCTTTGCCCGGCAGGGAAATCGGCGCATCGTTAATCATGGTGGAAGCAGTCATGCCTTTTGCCAAAGCGGCGGAATAAACGAACGGTTTGAACGTAGAGCCGGGTTGGCGCATGGCTTGAGTTGCGCGGTTGAAGGTTTTGCTGTGGTAGTCGTAGCCGCCGACCAATGCACGGACTGCACCGGTTTTCGCATCTAAAGACACCAATGCGCCTTGCAACAAAGGCTCTTGAACGACGGTAAAGGTATCGCCGCTGCCTTTAACGCGAATGACGGAGCCGCGACGGATGCGGTCATCCCCCATTTTTTCGTTGTTGACGGCACGGGCGGCAAAGCCTAAAGCGTGGCTGTTCAGCGTCACTTTACGGCCGCTCGGCAACTGAATCTGTACACCTTTACGGGAGGCTTCCAATACAACTGCCGGAATCATTTTATCGACGGTGTAAAGTGTAGAAAGGTATTGGCTGACGGTTTCTTCTACGTTGTCGCTTTTGCTCAGGTCAATGTAGTTTTCCGCACCGCGGTAGCTGCTGCCGCGGTCGAAATTGCGCAGGACTTTACGCAGGGCTTCGGTGGCCACGCGCTGGTGTGCGGTGTCGACGGTGGTATATACCTTGAAGCCTTGAGTGTAGGCATCTTCGCCGTATTTCTCAAACAGCTCTTGACGCACCATTTCGGCAACGTACAGGGCGCTTTGATCGATGTTTTGTACAAAACGCTCGTAATGCAACTCTTCTTTCAAAGCCTGATCGCGTTGCTGCAGGGTAATCATGCCTTCTTCCAGCATATTGTTCAGAATATAAGCCTGACGCAGTTTGGCACGCTCAGGGTTCACAATCGGGTTGTAGGCAGAAGGTGCTTTAGGCAAGCCGGCCAACATGGCGGCCTCGGCCAATGTTAATTCATTAACATTTTTGTTGAAATAAATTTGGGCTGCAGATGCAAAACCATAAGCGCGTTGACCCAAATAGATTTGGTTGAAGTACAGCTCCAAAATCTTGTCTTTGCTTAAAGACTGCTCGATTTTATAGGCCAGCAGGGCTTCGTTGAATTTACGGGTGAACGAACGCTCGCTGCTCAGGTAGAAGTTTTTGGCAACTTGTTGCGTAATCGTACTGGCACCGGATTGAACGCCGCCGGCCATGACGTTGCCGATTGCGGCGCGCGCCACGCCCCAAACGTCCACACCCCAGTGGTCGTAGAAGCGTTTGTCTTCGGCGGCAATCACGGCGTCTTTCAAAATTTTCGGGAAGTCGCCGATTTTGGTAAATTCACGCCGTTGTTCGCCGTAAACGCCAATGACTTGGCCGTCTGAAGAATAAATCGTCAGCGGCATTTTTGGTTTGTAGTGTTGTAAAGAGTCCAAAGACGGCAGTTTTGGATAGGTTACCAAAATTGCAATTGCAATCAGACCTACACCAAAAAGAGCCAGTCCTAATAAGAGACCCATGCAGGTCGTTATAATCTTTTTAATCATGACTAGGTAATAATTTTGCCATTAATGGCGATAAATAAAGTAAAATGGGAAACGATTTCTATCAGCCACAGTCAATACTGTGTAAAGAATAAGAAGTCCTTTACGGATAACGAAACAGTTACTCACTCCTAAATGATACAGGGAAGTCAAATCATGCGCTTATTTAAAAGCACGAAAGATACCAAAACAGGCAAGGCTTCTAGCGGATTGAACAACCGCTCTGCCATCGGCGTCGACATCAGTCAACATGCCATTAAGATGGTACAACTGACAGGCCGTAGTTTAAACCAAATTCAGCTGGAAAAATACGTTATTACCAAATTGCCTAAAAATATTGTTAAAGGCAACAAAATTCAAGACTACGATCAGCTTGCTACTTACATCCAACATACTTACACACAATTACGCAGTTCTTGCAAAAATATTGTTGCTGCTGTGCCACAAAATTTGGCAACAGTCGAGCAAATTATTTACAACCCGCGTGATACCGATTTGGACTTGGAAGAGTTTATCGAGGCGGAAGTCGGCCAATTTGCGCCTATTGAAGAGATGAACTACGACTTTCAAGCCGAAGAAGTCGGTTCAAGCCAGCATGTTTTAGCTGTTGCCGCCAAAAAAGACGATGTCGAGCCACGCATTGAAATGTTTGAAAATGCGGGCTTGCCTTTGTCCGCTTTGGATTTGGACTTGCTGGCGCAACGTAATGCCTTTGTCTATTGGATGAATACGCATGCTCCCGAAATGGCAGAGGAAAAAGTTGCCGTGTTCGGCATTCATGCAACGCAAATGTATGCCCTGATTCTGCAAAACGGCCGTATCCTCTACAAACAAGAAACGCCGGTCAGTACTGAGCAGCTCAATCAGCTGATTCAGCGTACTTATCAGGTAACGGAAGAAAAAGCCGCACAAATGATGGCTTCTCAAAACAAGCCTTCCGACTACCAGTCTCAGATTGCCGACCGTTTTAATGTACAGGTTGCGCAGGAAGTTCAGCGTGTTCTGCAATTTTACTATACCACGCAAGCTACTGATTCTTTTCATAATATCAAACACATTCTGTTGACCGGCTTTACTGCGCAGCAGGCAGGTTTGGCAGAAAGCATTTTCTCGCAAACCAATACGCCAACAGAATATCTGCATCCGATTTCATATGTGGAACGCAGTGCAAAAGTAGAATTGCCGCAGTTTCAAATTGATGCGCCGTCACTGACTTTGGCGTTCGGATTGGCATTAAGGGGACTTTGAGAACATGATTGAATTAACCAGAATTAACCTTCTTCCGTATCGGGAAGAAATTAAACAGCGCAAGCAGCAGCAATTCAAAATATTGATGCTTGGTGCTTTTGCAGTGGGTTTAGGCTTGGCGGCCGCTACTTATCTCGGTATTGACAGCGCCATCAGCAATCAAGAAGGCCGCAACAACTTCTTGCAAACCGAAATCGACAGACTTGATAGGGAATTAGGCGAAATTGATAAACTTCAGCAAGAAAAAGAAGCCTTCTTGGCCAAGAAGCTGAAAGTGGAAGAATTGCAGGAAAAACGCTATCAAGCGGCCTATATCCTTGATTCTTTGAATGCGCTTACGCCCGATAATACTTATTTGACTGCGTTGGAAGCAGAAAGCCCGACCAGCTATAAAATCAGCGGCCATGCCGTCAGCGACAATAAAATCGCCGTTATGATGCGCTCCCTGCCAAGTACAGGTATTTTCTTGCAGCCTGAATTGTTGAGCATTAAAAAAGTAGATAACTACCAAGAATTTACTTTGAAATCTTCAATCAACCAAGTGAATACGCCGGCTCCTGCACCGACTACCCAAAGCAGCGGTGAAGTGGCCGAACCTGTAGCCGAACCTGCTCCGGAGGCTCAATAATGGCATCTAAAAACCTAAAACAATTGGACGTACAAAACCTGTACCTGCTTAATATGCCTTCAAAACTTTTGCTGGCAGGTTTATTGATTGTCGGTATGTTGGCTTTGGGCTATGTCGTCGTATTTAAAGATCAGATTGAAACTTTGAATACGCAGGAAGCCAAAGAAGAAGAGCTGAAGGAAACCTTTACGCGTAAAAGCATTCAGGCAGCAAGCTTGAATAATCTGAAGGCCGAATTGGCTTCGATCCGTTCTGCATTCGACGTGTTGTTGAAACAACTGCCGACCGACGCGGAAATTCCGAACCTGATTCAAGAGCTGCATCAGGCAGGTTCAACCAACGGACTGCGTTTGGACAGCGTTGCACCGCTCCAACCTGAAAACGATGGTCCGATTCAAAAACTGCCGTATCAGATTTCCATCACAGGCAAATACTCACAGATCAGCCAATTTACCCGTGATGTAGGCGATTTGTCGCGCATTATTACGTTAGATTCTTTGAAACTCGTGAATGCAGGCGAGGATAAAGAAGGCAAAGGCAATAAAGGCGAGTTGACATTGAGCGCGATTGCGACGACTTACAAAGCACGTCCGGCCGAAGAGATTGCTGCCGAATTGGCTGCGCAACAGGCACAAGAAGAAGGCAAACCTGCCGAGAATGAGCAAAAATAAAAGAATAGGGAAATCATGAAAAAAATCATCTTACTCTTAAGTCTTCTTCCCTTGGCAGCCTGTACGCAAAGCTATGAAGATTTGACTCAATGGATGACGCAAACCCGTCAGGAAGCAAAATCCAAGATTATTCCGTTTGAAGAGCCGACGGTTACATTGCCTAAGCCGTATAGCCCGCCGAACTTTAAAGGCATGAATGCGTTTGATTCACGCCGTTTGGACACTGCCCCTAAAGGCGGCAATGCGCCGGATGTAAACCGTCCGAAAGAAACATTGGAAGCCTTCAGTTTGGAGAATATGGCCTTTGTCGGAACGCTGCAAAGCGGCGGTAAAGTTTCCGGATTTATCAAGGTCAACGACCATGTTTATACCGTTTATCCCGGAAACTACATCGGTCAGAATTACGGCAGAATCCAAAGTATTACCGAAGACAAAATTATCTTGACCGAGCAAGTTGAAGACAGCTACGGCAACTGGGTGTACCGGAAGGCCGAATTGCCATTGAGCAGTAAAGAGGCGGATTCTTCCAATAGCTCCGATAGTTCGAATTCAAATTAATTTAGGGGTCTCACTCGATTATGAAAACCAAGCACATGACAAAATTATTTGCCGGCTTCAGCGTTGCCCTCGCTGTTCAGACGGCCTTTGCAGGCAATATTACCGATATCAACGTTTCCACTTTGCCTGACAACCAAAAAATCATCAAAATCCGTTTCGACAAAGACGTCACTACACCTCATGGTTTTGTAACATCTACTCCGGCACGTATTGCATTGGATTTTGCCAACACCAATATCCGTTTACCTCAGCCTGTTTTGGAATATGCCGACCCATTGCTGCATCAAATTACTGCGGCACAAAACAATGACCGCGCACGCGTGGTTTTGGGTTTGAACAAAATCAGCCAATACAATACTGAGATTCGCGGCAACGAAGTTTGGGTATTCGTAAACGAATCTACTGACCAAACCAATGCAGCCGTTGCAAATGAACGTGCGGCTACGCCGTCTACCGCGCGCGCTACTCAGGCTTATCAAGCCGTTTCGGCCGCCAATATCGATTTCCGCAAAGGCGCACGCAATTCCGGCATTATTGAATTGTCCGCCCCGGGTTTCAGCGGACAGCCGGACATTAAACAGCAGCGCGACCGCGTGGTTGTAACCTTGAAAAACCATACGCTGCCGACACAAGCGCAACGCAGTTTGGATGTGGCTGACTTCAATACGCCTGTACAAAACGTTACGCTCAAACGTATCGGCAATTCTACCCAGCTCATTATCCGCAACAATAATGCGAATTGGGACATCAATACCAAAGCTTCTTCCGGCCGTTTTGTATTTGAAGTATCGCCTAAAGCCGCCAATACCGAATCCAGCGGCTTGAACCAAAATGCGAATAAATCGTTTAAAGGCCGTAAAATTTCCTTGGACTTCCAAGATGTAGAGGTCCGTACCATTTTGCAGATTTTAGCGAAAGAGTCCGGCGTGAATATTGTTGCCAGCGATACCGTCAAAGGCACCATGACCCTGTCCCTGAAAGATGTACCTTGGGATCAGGCTTTGGATTTGGTCATGCAGGCGCGCAATTTGGATATGCGCCGTCAAGGCAACATCATCAATATCGCACCTCGCGATGAATTGTTGGCAAAAGACAAAGCCTTCTTGCAGGCTGAAAAAGAGATTGCCGAATTGGGTCCGCTGTATTCTCAAACCTTCCAGTTGAAATACAAAAACGTGGAAGAATTCCGCAAAATTCTGCGTTTGGAAGAATACGACAGCAATAATTCCAATACCCGCAACACTCTGTTGAGCAACCGAGGCAGCGCCTTAATCGATCCGGCTACCAATACGCTGATCGTGACCGATAACCGCGGCGTGATTGAGAAATTCCGCAAACTGATCGATGAATTGGACGTTCCAACCCGTCAAGTGATGGTGGAAGCGCGTATTGTGGAAGCAGAAGATACCTTCTTCCGAAACTTGGGCGTTAAATTCGGTTCCGGTGGTGCAAGTGGCCGTAACGCATGGGGCAGCAACTGGAGCAATGCACAAACCAACTACAATACCAATGCCTCGTTTAACCGTGGTGATGTCCGCTATCCTACTTGGTCTTTGGATCCGAACGTCAGCCTGCCGACCGCAGCCGCAGTCAACAGCATTGCGCTGGTGCGGGCGTTCTCGTCCGGTGCATTGGGCTTGGAAATCAGCGCGTCTGAAGAACAAGGTAAGAGCAAAACCATTTCCAATCCGCGTGTGCTGACACAAGACCGCAAAGAAGCCAAAATTGAATCCGGTACGGAAATTCCTTACCAAGAGGCTTCTTCCAGCGGTGCGACTTCGATTACCTTCAAGAAAGCCGTTTTGGGCTTGACCGTAACGCCGAACATTACGCCTGACGGTCAAATCATCATGACTGTGAAGATTAATCGCGATACCCCGATCGACTGTACCGTGGATTCTCTGACAACCAAGTGTATCAACACCAAACACTTGAATACCCAAGCCATGGTTGAAGATGGCGGTACGCTGATTGTCGGCGGTATTTACGAAGAAGAAAGCACCAATGCAGTGAACAAAGTCCCTGTTTTGGGCGATATTCCTGTTGTCGGCAATCTGTTCAAATCACGCGGCAAGCGTGAAAATCGCCGTGAGCTGTTGATTTTCATCACGCCGCGCATCATGGATAATGTGGGTAACAATCTGCGTTACTGATTTTTAAAATGACAAACAGGCATATCTGCAAAGGTATGCCTGTTTTGGTTTTCAGACGGCCTGAGATGAAAAGGCCGTCTGAAAAACGACGAACTTTTCCACGAAACCACCATATCGTATAAAATGACCCACATGGAAAAAATCAACGGCAATTTAATTTTAATCGGGCTGATGGGCGCGGGCAAAACCACTTTGGGCAAGCAGCTTGCCCAAATGTTTGAATGCCCGTTTTACGACAGCGACTACGAAATCTGCACTTCTTCGGGCGTATCCATTCCGACCATTTTTGAGATGGAAGGGGAGGAAGGCTTCCGCAACCGCGAAACCAATATGCTGAAGAAGCTCGCTTCCCGGCGCAACATCGTTTTATCGACCGGGGGCGGCTCCGTATTACGCAGTGAAAACAGGCAGATTTTGCGCCAAAACGGCACGGTTGTTTATCTGCATGCCAGTCCTGAAACCTTGCTGGAGCGTACCCGTTACGACAGCAACCGGCCGCTGTTGCAAGTTGCCGACCCTTTGGTCAAACTGCAAGAGCTGTATGACCAACGCGATACGCTGTACCGTCAAACCGCCCATCTCGTCATCGAATCCGACAGCTGTCACAAAACGCTCAAACGCCTGATACAGGCTTTAGGCGAATAAATACGCTTTGCACAGGAATACTATGCGCACACTGACTGTCCCAACCCCGTCCCATCAATACCCCATCTTTATCGGGCATAAACTGATTGAGCAGGCCGATACGCTGCTTCAGCCCTATTTGGGCAAAAAAGCAGCCATTATTACCAACGAAACCGTTGCGCCGCTTTATCTCAAACAGCTTCAGACGGCCTTAGACAGACTGGGCGTGCCGCATTTCAGCATCATCCTTCCCGACGGCGAAGAATATAAAAACTGGCAGACGCTCAACCTGATTTACGATGGCTTGATGCAAAACCGTGCCGAGCGCAAAACCACTTTAATCGCTTTGGGCGGCGGCGTGATAGGCGATATGGTCGGCTTTGCCGCGGCGACTTATCAGCGCGGCGCACCTTTTATCCAAGTGCCGACCACCTTGCTCAGCCAGGTCGATTCCTCAGTCGGCGGTAAAACCGCCATCAACCATCCGCTCGGTAAAAACATGATTGGCGCGTTCTACCAGCCACAAGCCGTACTGGCCGATTTGACTGCCTTGCAAACGCTGCCGCAGCGCGAACTTTCTGCAGGTATGGCCGAAGTCATTAAATACGGCGCATTGGGCGATGCCGAATTTTTTGCTTGGTTGGAAGAAAATATGGCCGACCTGATGGCGCAACACCAAGAAAAAATGGCAGAAGCCGTTTACCATTGCTGCAAAATGAAGGCCGATATTGTTGCCCAAGACGAAACCGAGCAGGGCATCCGCGCATGGCTTAATCTCGGTCACACTTTCGGCCATGCCATCGAAGCCGAAATGGGCTACGGCGTATGGCTGCACGGCGAAGCCGTTGCCGCCGGTTGCGTCCTCGCTTCCCGTTTGTCGCAAATTTTGGGCAAAACCCAACAGGCCGATACCGGCCGCATTGCCGCTTTAATGGAAGCCGCCTCCCTCCCGTCTGCGCCGCCTGTTTTCTCATTTGAAAAATGGATTGAACACATGAGCCACGACAAAAAAGTCAGCAGCGGCATCATGCGTTTTGTCGGTTTGGAATACTTGGGCAAAGCCAATATTACTGAAATTACCGATATGGAAATCCTCCGCCAAACCTTGCAGCCGTATTTGTGAGGAATGAATGAGGTTTGCTTTAAAATATAAAAAGGCCGTCTGAAAGTCATTTTCAGACGGCCTTTGGTTTTAAAGCGTTTTGATTCATCGGCTTAAAGCTAGATAAACCATTTGAGCGGGTCAATTATTTAAAGCGTCTTTTTATCCAACTCGGCAATAATCAACAAGCCGCTGTCAAAGCGTCGGCTGTCGGCCAGTTTCAGACGGCCTTGATGGCGTTTGACAATGGTGTCTGCAATGGACAGGCCCAAGCCGGTGCCTTGTTGTTCGGTGCCGAGAATACGGTAGAAGGGGTCGATAACGCGTTGGCGTTCGCTTGGGGGAATGCCGGGGCCGTCGTCTTCCACCCAGATGTTGAGGTATTCGGCGGTTTCGTCAAAGCCCAAATCGATGCGGCCGCCTTTTGGGGTATAGCGGATGGCGTTATCGGTAAAGGTTTTGATAAGGGTGTAGATTTCAGTGTCGTCGGCGTGGATTTGGCAGTCGTTTTCAACGGCGACGCCGATGTCTTGACCTTTGGCCAACGCCAGCGGCATGAGTTCCTGCAAGACGCGGCGGAACTGGTTTTGCAGGCTGATCAGGGTTTTGGGGCGTTGGGTTTCGGGTGCTTGGGCGCGTGCGAGGGAAAGGAGTTGCTCAAGCAGGTGGCGGTTGCGCTGTATGCTTTGTTGCAACAGGGCGGACTGCTCGCGCGCTTCGGCGGACAGCTGCATATTGTTGAGCCGTTCTGCCTGAAGGGAAAGGGCAGTCATGGGGCTGCGCAATTCGTGTGCGGCATCGGCGATAAAGCGTTGCTGTTGGCGGACGTTTTCGTCGGTACGCTGCAACAGGTTGTTGATAGCGACGACAAAGCCTTGGATTTCGCTGGGAATGTCTTGCGTGTCCATCGGCGAGAGGTCGTTGATTTGGCGCTGTTCTAAATCGTTGGACAGGGTTTTGACGGAACGCATGGCGCGGTGGGTAATCCAGACGGTGAGCAGGATAATCAGGGGTAGGGCGAGGAGCATGGGGAGGATGCTCTGCACGGCGGCCATTTCGGCCAGCTCTTCACGGTAGTCGCTTTCCTGCATGACGGCGATGCGGCCTTGCTTGGTATTACGGGTATAAACGCGGTAGTAATCGTCGTCGTCATCGGCCTGAATGGTGTGCAGGCCGTCTGAAATCTGCTCAGGCAGGCTGACAATGGGGTTGGGCGTATTGGGAAATTGAACGGAAATCTTGTTGTCGTTGTCGAGCGAGTGATTCTCGTCATCGGCATCGCTCGGGTCGAGATAGTTCGCAACTTGGCGCAACAGGTCGTCTTGAACCTCTTGGGTCTCGTGATAAGTATCGTAATATGAAAATATGCCTGCAAGAATGGAGAGGGGCAGGAGCATGCAGATCAGGGTGAGGCTGATCTTAACTTGTAGGGATTGTTTGATGGTGTGGATAAGGCGTTGCATGGTTTGTGTGTTGGTGTTGTTTTGGTTTTTCAGACGGCCTGGTTGTTTTGTGCAACCAGCCAGCCGACCCCGCGGACGTTTTGAATTGCTTCTTTGCCGAGTTTTTTGCGTAAGGCGTGAATCAGGAAGTCAACGGCGTTGCTTTCGACTTCTTCACCCCAGCCGTAGATTTTATCTTCCAAATCGCTGCGCGACAGAATCATGCCCGGACGCAGTAGCAGGGCTTGGAGGACGGCAAATTCTTTGTTGCTGAGCATGATGGCCTGTTCCTGCCCGACCACTTCCGCCTGATGGGTGGAAGGGTTGAGCGTGATGATGCCGTTGCTCAGTAGCGTTTGCGCCTGTCCGCCGTGTCGGCGCAATACGGCGCGCATACGGGCTTGCAGTTCTGCCATGTCGAAGGGTTTGACGATGTAGTCGTCTGCGCCGCCGTCTAGGCCGTTGAGGCGGCTGTGCAAATCGTCGCGTGCGGTCACGATTAAGACGGGAACGGTACAGCCGCCGTTGCGGATTTGCGCCAATACGTCCAAACCGTCTTTGCCGGGCAAACCCAAATCCAAGAGTAGCAAATCGTATGCCTGCGCCGCCACTGCTGAGGCAACTTCCGAACCGAGGCTGACCCAATCGACAGCGTAGCCGGTGTCTTTCAGGTTGGCACTGACGGCTTGGGCAATCATGGCATCGTCTTCAACCAATAATACGCGCATGGAAGTTCTCCGGAGGATGGGTGGACAGTGATTATAACCGCACTCAATTAGTAAAAATTTAGGAAGGGTTGAAAAACTGATTTTTTGCAAAAGATGAGGCCGTCTGAAATTCGTTTTTCAGACGGCCTGTATGCTTCAATCGCGATTATTTAGGGTTTTTCTCAATCAAGGCAACCAATTGGTCGATATAGCCTTGAACAAAGCCGCGCGCGGATTCGATGAGCTGGCCGTTGTCGTCAAACAGGGTAGGCGAGTTGCCGAGGAACACTTCCGGCTGGCCGGTCAGCGGCATATCGAAATATGAAAGGGCAAGGCGCAGATTTTTTTGCGCGCTATAACCGCCCATTTTGCCGACTGAATGGCTGATGATGCCGGCAGGTGTTTTTTTCCAGGCAACATCGGCATTGGGTTTGGAACCGATGTCGATGGCGTTTTTCAGGCAGGCCGGTACGGTACGGTTGTTTTCGGAAGTCACGAACAATACGCCGGCAGAGGCTTTGATGGTTTCACGGAACTCGGTATAGCTGGATGGAGTGGGGAAGTCGGTAACGGCAGGATCGTCGTAGTCGAAGTTGTATAAAGGCAAATGGCCGATTTCGACGATTTGCGCTTCGTAGCCTTCGGGGAACATGGAAATGACGTTTTGTGCGACTTTTCGTGCGAACGAGCCTTTACGCAGACTGCCGACCAAGATGCTGACTTTCTTTGACATGTTTTTCTCCTGTTTAATAATAAAAATGAAAACAATTCTAAATTTTAGTGTTATCTGGGGAAGCGGTCAAGGTTTCAGACGGCCTGTCAAAATGGTTTATGCTAAAATAACGGTTTCGCTGATATTTCAAATTATTATGCACGCTTCTGATTCGCAAGAGGACGCAACGGCACACGAATACTATGCCGACAATCCCGACTTTCCAGCTAAAACCATTGTCGCCACCTTATTCATCGGCGCATTTTTCGGCTATCTCAACGACACGCTGCTGAATGTCGCGCTTACGCCGATTATGAAAGATTTTGGTGTCGATAAGACCACGGTTCAATGGCTGACAACGGGCTTTTTGCTGGTCATGGGGGCATTTACGCCGATTACGGCCGGCGTGATTCAATGGTTTGAAACGCGCAAAATGGTGCTGTTTACGCAGGCAACGTTTTTAGCAGGATCGCTGATTTGCGCGTTTGCACCTACTTTCGGAATTTTGGTTGTGGGGCGTATGGTGCAGGCGGTGTCTGCCGCGTTTTTTGTCCCGCTTCTGTTTAACGGCGTATTGTCGATTTTCCCGCCCAATAAGCGCGGAACGGCGATGGGTGTGATTACCATGATGTTTACCGCCGCGCCTGCAATGGGGCCGACGCTGTCGGGCATCATCATCGACCATACGCATTGGCGCGTGCTGTTCGGTTTTACCGCGCCGTTTATGTTGGCGGCGATGGTGCTGGTGGGTAAATATTTGACGGTCAATTTAAGCAACATCAGCCGTCCGAAAATCGATATGTTGTCGGCTGTGCTGTCGATTGCGGGTTTCGGCGGGTTGGTTTATGCGAGCAGTAATTTTGCCCATATGCCGCTGCTGGAATTTATCCTGCTCTTTGCCGCTTCCGTTGTGCTGGTGGATTGGTTTGCGCACCGTCAGTTCCGTTTGACTACGCCGTTGTTGAACCTTCGTGCGTTTGAATACAAACAGTTCAGATATTGCGTTGTGATTTTGGCTGGTGCGATATTCCTGTTCTTGGGCTTGGAACTGATGGTGCCGATGTACACGCAGCAAGTGTTGATGCTGACCGGTACGGCAACCGGTCTGATTTTGATGCCTGCCAGTATTGCCCAGGCGGTTGCCGCGCCTTTGTTCGGTAAATTGTTGGACAAAAAGGGCGGCCGCTTCGTCGTCTTGCCGGCAACAGTGATGCTGGTGGTGTCACTGGCGGTATTGTGGCTGTTTTTACGGATTGATACGCAAGTGATGATGCTGACGGCGATGTTTACGCTGTTGGCGCTTTCCGTGTCTGCTTGCGTAACCGGCGAAACCCATGGTCTGAACGCGTTGCCGAAAACGCTCAATCCGCACGGTGCGGCGATTCTGACCACCATCAACCCGATTGCCGGTGCCATCGGCGCGGCGTTTTTTGTTGGTGCGACCAATATCGGCGAGAAACTTTCCAGCGCAGATATGCCGCAACAGGCAATGCTGGACGGTATCCATTTGGCGATGGGTTGCGCTTTGGTTGTCGGTGTTGTGGTTGTTATGTTTGCTTTGCGTTTGAAAGCGCATCAGAAATAAATAAAAGGCCGTCTGAACCGTTCAGACGGCCTAAGTACCTCGTAAGAATTATAAGATTTTTGTAACACAATGAAATTGAAAAGTATTTTATCAATCGGCCTGATGATGGCTGTTTGTCCGTCATGGGCTTTGGATTTCGGGCGTATTCCTGAAAATGAAATTTCCGTTTATGTGCAGGAACTGGACAGCGGCAAAGTGATTGCCGAGCACCGTGCCGATGAATTGCGCAATCCTGCTTCGACCATGAAGCTGGTAACGGCGTTTACCGCGTTTCATATGTTGGGCGGCGATTATCGTTGGAAAACCGAGTTTAAAACCAACGGCTCAATCAAAGGCGATACGTTGAAAGGCAATGTGTATTGGGTGGGGAGTGGCGATCCTGTGTTTGACCAGCATGATTTGGTGCAAATGCAGCAACAGATGCGCGATAAGGGCATACGCCATATTGACGGACATCTGATACTCGACCGTAGTCTGTGGGGCGATGTGAAGAATCCGGATGATTTTGCTTCCGATTCTGCCGAAAGCTTTATGACGCCGCCCGATCCCAATATGTTGGCGTATAAAACCGTTGAACTCCGTGCTGAAAAAGAAGAAGACGGAAGCTTGGTCATCCGTACCAATCCGCCGCTGCCGAATCTGAATATTCAAAACAAATTGACGCTTGAGAATAAAGAAGGGAAGTGCAGTGTTTTAAAAAACCACATGAAGACTTCCTATAAAAACAATACGCTGACCGTATCGGGCAAGCTGCCGGAAAGCTGCTTGGGTCAAGAGCTGTATCTGAATATGTACAGCATGAAAGAATATATCGGCAAAAGTTTTGTGAACCAATGGCGTCAACAAGACGGCACGGTTTCAGACGGCCTGACGACAGGTGTCGCTCCTCATGATGCGCATGTGTTGGCAAGCCATCTCTCCAAACCGCTTACCGATATTCTCACCGATATGAACAAGCATTCCAATAATCTGATTGCCCGTTCGGTTTTCCTTAAATTTGCCGGAAACATGTCTGATTACAAGCTGGCGCAGACTAAGGCCGCCTCTATCGTAAAAAGCGAGTTGGCGGTTGCCGGTATCAATACGGAAGGATTGGTGTTGGAAAACGGCTCAGGCCTGTCCCGCGTAGAACGGCTCAATGCGCGAATGATGGCGCAAATGTTGGAAAAAGCCTACTTCAGCCCGTTTAAAAACGAGTTTATCAGTACGCTGCCGATTGCCGGTAAAGACGGTACGCTTAAAACACGCTTGAAACAGCCCGGTGAAAACCTGCGCCTCAAAACCGGTACGCTTAAAGATGTCCGCGCACTGGCTGGGTATTGGTTGGGCGAAAAGCCGTTGCTGGTTGTCGTCATTATCAACAGCCAAAAATCAACCGATTATTTACGCGACTTGGATAAGCTGGTGTCTAAAATTGTTCAGCCCGGTGGCGAACATTGGATTGATGCTAAGGCTTCCTGCATGATTAGGTATCAGGCTTGATAAGCTAAAAAAGGCCGTCTGAAAATGTATTGACGTTTTCAGACGGCCTTTGTGTAAGAAGGGGAGGCAAGTATTTATGTCTATTTTGGAAGATGATTTAGGGGTTTTGATGAATAAGCGTTTGGTGTGAATCCGCTTGAGATGGATGGTCTTTCAGGATTTAAACCATATGTCTACTTTATTGTGTTGTCCTGTTTATACTATTTAAATAGCTGGATTTTTTATAAAAAGGCATAGGATACAGACGAAAAAAATACCGGTAAAAACCGGTATTTTTTATTTTTAACTTGATGGCGCGGCGGACGGGGCTCGAACCCGCGACCCCCGGCGTGACAGGCCGGTACTCTAACCAACTGAGCTACCACCGCGCATCCACTGTCAAAGACAATGAAAGGAAACTTGGTGGGTGATGACGGAGTCGAACCGCCGACATTCTGCTTGTAAGGCAGACGCTCTACCAACTGAGCTAATCACCCGAAAAAGGGAGATACTGAGGAATCAGCATTTCTAAATAATGGCGCGGCGGACGGGGCTCGAACCCGCGACCCCCGGCGTGACAGGCCGGTACTCTAACCAACTGAGCTACCACCGCGCATCCATTGTCAGGGACAATGAAAAGGAAAGTGGTGGGTGATGACGGAGTCGAACCGCCGACATTCTGCTTGTAAGGCAGACGCTCTACCAACTGAGCTAATCACCCATGCACAAAATTGCGAAGACGCTATTAAACCAAAAAATCCTGATACGCGCAAGATTTATTTGCCGATTATTAGATATCTCCCTGCAAGCACCAGTTTTCAAAGGAAATAATTTCTTCCTGCTTGCCTGCAACAACCAAAATATCGCCGGCTTCCAGAACGAAATCAGGGTCAAGGTCTTGGATTTTTCCGGTATTGCGGCGGATAAACAATAGTTTCAGATAATGCGCTGCCAATGGCAATTCACGGATGGTTTTGCCGATGGCGTGTGCCTCGCCTTGCAATGGGAAGGCATGGCGGCAGACGGCCTTGCTGTCTTCGTCGGAGAAACTGTCATCATCACTGCCGACAAACAAGTCTTGCAAAGATGCATAGCGGCTGTGACGGATGTGGGTTATGGTTTGATAAACATGGTTATAAGAGAGACCGTGACCCAACATGGCATAGCTTGCCAGCACCAGGCTGGTTTCTTTGGTATCGGAGACGGTTTCTTCCGCACCCATTTCGGTAAAGGTTTTAACGTAATCGTCATTGGTGGCGCGAACATAAACTGGCATGCTCGGATGCATGGACATGATGTTGCCGAGAACATGTTGGGTCTCGTGCATATTGTTCAGCGTGATGACCACCATTTTGGCGCGCCCCAAGCCGGCGGCTTCCAAGACTTCGCGACGTTTGGCATCGCCAAAGGAAACCGGCTCGCCTGCATTGCGTGCCACTTGTACGCGGGCAATGTCCAAGTCAAGGGCAAAGTAGGGGATGCCTTCTTGCGCCAATACACGGGCAACCGATTGACCACCGCGTCCGAAACCGATAATCAGGACGTGTTCGGATTTGCTCATGGTTTCCACCAACATGGAGTGCAAGTCCAAAGCTTTCATGTCCCAGTCGGATTTGACAAAGCGGCTGACGATGGCATCGCTGCTGCCCAAAATGAATGGTGCGGCAATCATGGAGAGCAAGACGGCTGCAGTGGCTGCTTGTTCCAATTCGGGCGAAACCATATTGATTTTGCTGGAAATGGCCAGCATCACGAAGCCGAACTCGCCGCCTTGTGCCAAATAAAGCGCACTCTTGAGGCTGTCGCTCGTAGGGTTTTTCATGCGCAAAGCGATGATGAAGACGACCAGTGCTTTCAAGGCCAATAGGATTGCCAACAAAATCAGGATTTGCTGCCAGTTGCCGATCAGCGCCTGAATATCCAGCTTCATACCGACGGTAATGAAGAAGAAGCCAAGCAGGATATCGCGGAATGGACGGATGTCGTCTTCCACCTGAATACGGTATTCGGTTTCGGAAAGCAGCATACCGGCAACGAATGCGCCCAATGCCATAGACAGGCCTTCAAGCTCTGTCAGATAGGCCACACCCAAAGTAACCAGCAAAACGTTGATCATAAAGAGTTCGGACGATTTGCGTTTGGCAACCAGTCTGAACCAGCGCGACATCACACGGCTGCCGACAACGAATAAAATGCCCAAGGTCAGCAACATTTTCAAACCGGCCAAGCCCAGCTCTACCCACAAGTTGCCTTCGCTGCCGCCTGCAAGTGCCGGAATCAGAATCATCAGCGGTACCACGGCAATATCTTGCATCAGCAAAACACCCATGGCCATTTGACCATGTGGCTGACCCAGCTCGGTTTTCTCCGACAGAATGCGGCTGACGATGGCGGTGGACGACATGGTCAGTGCGCCCGCAGTGGCAAACGCCCAGTTAAACGGCGTGCCCATTGCCATCAAAATGCCCATAATCGAGAGCATGGTAATGATGACTTGCAAACCGCCCAAGCCGAATACGAGGCGGCGCATGGCTTTGAGTTTGGGCAGGGAGAATTCGAGACCGATGCTGAACATCAAGAACACAATGCCGATTTCGCCCAAATAGTCGGTGGCGTGGCTTTGCGGAATCAGTTTGAACATACCCGGACCGGCAATAAAACCGACCAAAAGATAACCGAGCATGGAAGGAATGTTGAACTTGCGACAGCAGATAACCGTAATGACGGAAACCAACAGGACAATGACAATGGGACCGAGGGAGAATTCGTGCATAGAGTGGGCGGCCTTTCGTTAAAAGTAGCTATTGTTATATAGGCCGTCTGAAACACGTCGAAAACCGACAGCAAACCCAAATAAAAACGCACAGAATGAACTTCATTTCTGCGATTTGATTTCCCGTATCATGCTTATTTGGACTTACTGTTTCGAGCGTTATCTAACGGATTATTAAGATTATATCAAGATAGAATGTAAAGTAGTGTTTTGATTGACAAAAAGGGCCGTCTGAAATATTCAGACGGCCTTTAAATAAACAAACGGTTTAAGGCATCAACATGCCGCCGTTGACATGAAGTGTCTGACCGGTAATGTATTTTGCCTGATCAGAAGCCAAGAACAAGACTGCATCGGCAATATCTTGCGCTTCACCGAATTTGCCCAAAGAAGTTTGCGCTTCAAAGGTTTTGCGGGTTTCTTCCGGCAGGGCGCGGGTCATATCGGTGTCGATAAAGCCGGGGGCGACGCAGTTGACGGTAATGCCGCGGCTGCCGACTTCACGCGCCATAGATTTGGAGAAGCCGATTAAGCCTGCTTTTGCGGCCGCATAGTTGGTTTGGCCGGCATTGCCCATCACGCCGACAACGGATGTGATGTTGATGATGCGGCCGGCACGCTGTTTCATCATGCCGCGCAATACGGCTTTGGAGGCGCGGAACACAGATTTGAGGTTAACCTGCATGATGTCGTCCCACTCTTCCTCTTTCATGCGCATCAGGAGGTTGTCGCGGGTAATGCCGGCGTTGTTGACCAGAATATCCAGTTTGCCGAATTCTTTTTCGATGTCGGCAATCAGGTTTTCGATGGTTTCAGGTTCGGCAGAATTCAATGCACGGCCTTCGCCGCCCCATTGTGCCAAGCGTTCGCCGATTGCAACCGCGCCACTCTCACTGGTGGCAGTGCCGATAACTTTTGCACCGGCCGCAGCCAAAGTATCGGCAATCGCCGCACCAATACCGCGCGATGCGCCGGTTACCAAAGCGATTTTGCCGCTTAAATCTTGTGTACTCATGTTTTATTCCTTAATTGCGATTGGAAAAATGGTTTCAGACGGCCTTATTTACCTAGGGAGGGTGCTTGATACCGTCGTTTGTTGATTCTGCGTAATAAATATTCTTTGTAGTATGCCCATGCTTGCTTTTTTTGTCCTTGTTTCCAAAGCCGTTTGGCTGCTTGTCTAAATTTCCTTTTAGGATTTGGAAAGGGCAACCAAGTTGATAGAGGTTGTTCTAGATATCCGTTATTCCATGGGGAATTCTTAAAATATTGATCATATGCAGGGTGGAAGCCTAATTGATGCCACGGTTTGATATGACCAACAAAATGGACTAAGCGGATATTGTTGGGATTGTCGATTAATTCACTGTATTTTTGATGCCAATGTATCCAGTTAAAGTTTTCTGAAAGCCAGTGTACATGACCTATACAGGCTAAATTCAAAATATCTTGGTCTGGACAGGAGAGTTTAAAATTCTGTTTTTCTACGGCTTGCATTTTTTCAGACAAAATTTTATCTATTGCCATATCATTCCATTTGTCAATATTGAATAGAATGACCCCAGAGTTGAAATAAGGCTCAGTATCTGTAAAACCAAATTGATTGAGTTGTTTTATATATGCTCTGTATAAGATTGCATCAGGTACGGCGGCAATCAAAGAATTTGAAATGTCGATTTCAAATAAATCATCAATGTTACCCAAGCACAGTACATCAGTATCTAAATAAAGTGCAGTATGAGCAATACCTTTTAATAAGCAAGGGATACTCATACGGTAATACATAGCGATAGTAAAATAATGAGTAGTTTGCAGGGTAGAAAAGTATTCTGTATTTAAATGGTAAACGCTTATTGCGTAGTTTTGATTTGATGTTTCAATTTGATTGAAAATATTAAAATCATAACCTTCTGAACCACTAACTAACAAATGAAAATGTATTGAGCTGGTATTGTTTTGCAATACAGAAAGTAACGCAGTGCCGATGTGTTTGATATAGTTTTGATCGGCTGCATAAACAATATGTTTCGGTTGTTCAATGAATTCTCGTTTGCGGATATGAACGGTTTCTAATACTAATTTTTCTCGGTTAAACATTTAAATTCTCCACAACTTCTCTATCGATTTCAGGTAATCCGATAGGGATATTCGGTTCAATATCAAATGCGCAGCTGATCCAGTTGCTGAAGCTGTATTTGTGTTTTAGGCCGGGGGCAAGCGGTACGTACGGCAAGGTCAGGAAGGCTTTGAGTTCTTCAAGGTTGCTTCCGTCCCAGTAGAACATATTGTTCGGGTGATAAAAATCGTAATGTACGATGGTCGGATTGGTTGTAATCAGTTTTTTGTCCAAACCAATCGCTTCGAAAATCCGTAAAGAGAGGCCGTAGTGCTTGCGGTTGAGGAAATCTACCAATACGGAGGATTTGGCCGCTTCTCCTAAGTTTTGACGATAGGAGAGGGCGTTTTCAAATGAGAAGAACTCGACTTCGGGAATGCCTAAAGCCGCTTTTTCTTCTTCGATTTTCTTACTGGCCAAGCGGAAATCTATTTCTAAACCGATTGAACGCGCAGCTTCGCAAAATGCACGGATGTCATTGTTGCGGTCGGCAGCGTACGAACCGATAAACAAGATTTTGTTTTGCGGGTTTTCAGACGGCCTGAAGCTGTCAAAGTAGAAGCTGGTGGTTGGAAAGAGTTTTTCGGTGTATTCGGGATGTTTGCCTTGGTCAAACGGATCGAAAAAGTAAAATTTGTCGAAAAATTCGATGTTGTCGAAGTCTTCTTTTAAGAAGGTCAGGGCTTCCCAGTTGTAATACACCATTAATTTTGAATGCGCTCTGAGCTTGGCGATGAAGTCTTTCGGATAGGCCCCCAGCCAAATCATGAAGCAATAATCCGCTTGTTCGGGATGTTCGCTTAACAGGGTATTGAGGCGTTCTGCTACGGCGCGGAACATGGTCCGTTTTTTGAAGTCTTTTTGCCCAAGAATATTTCGATACCAGATTTTTTTCAGCCGTTGAAATACATTTTTGTATTTGAACTCTTTTTCTTCATAGGTCAGAGACAGCACTTCAAATCCGCATTTCTCCAAGTTCTCAATAATGAGTTCGTGGATTTTGAAGAGTTCCGGCATGGCGAGAATGACTTTTTTCTTACTCATAATGTATTCAATATAACATTTTGTCAGGCAGGTATATTTGCCATAGGCAATAGGGTTAATCAATGCCGAGCAGGCGGTTTAGCCATTGTGTAAACGAATAATAGGCTTTGATTTCAGGGGCAGGTTGCTGATACGGACGTGCCAAAAATTCAGGCAATGCGTCTAAATTACCGCCGTCCCATACGAACACGCGGTCTGGGTGGTATAGGTCGGTTTCCAAGATATGTTTGTTGGTGGTAATCAGTTTTTTATCGAAACGCAACGCATCAAAGATACGGAATGATAAGCCGTAATGTTCGAATTGTGCAAAATCGACGACTGCACCGCAACTTTGCACTTGGCTGAGGTTTTCTTCAAAGCTGAGGATGCTGCTGCGGTCAAGATAGCGGATGCCGTTGTGTCCGAAGGCTTTTTCAGCCCTGTCGTCTTTGCAGTAGATATGAAAATCCAAGGGTAGGCTGAGGCGTTCGGTTTCTTGGATAAAGCGTTTGGTTTGCTCTTCGCGTCTAAGTTCGTAGCCGCCTAAAAAGTAGAGTTTGTTAGTGGGTGCATATTCAGCCACGGGAAAGTCAAAGTAAAAATTAGTGGTGGCTTTGAAACGGCATTGTGGATATTTTTGAATATCGTCGGGATCGAAAACCCAGCATTGGTCAAAATAATCCAAATATTCAATAATATCTGGGAAGCGTCCTATGCCATCCCATTGATAATTCACGCAAACATTGCTGTGTTCGCGGATGGTGGCGATAATCTCTTTGGGGTAAATATTGGCGCGGATACAGAGCGCATAATCGGCTTTTTTGCCGTTTAGCAAGGCCAATTTTTGCTGAATGTCGTCGAGGTGGCGGCTGTATTTGAGGTATTTTTTATAGTTGCCGTCTTTGGTGATGTGTTTGTGGTAGAGGTTTTTGAGTCTGCTGCCCAAGTTCGGATAATAGGAATCTCGGTCGTCATAGCACAGATTAATGACATTAAAACCAAGAAAACGCAGATTTTTTTCGATACATTGATCCAGTCCGTACATGTAGGGAACGGCAAGAATAATGGTTTTTTTCATAATGTATTCGGATTGGAGTGGGCTGATTTTTCAGACGGCCTTGCCTGACAGGATAGGCCGTCTGAAAACGTTTTACTGGGCTTCGATAAATGCAGCCACTTGGTCGGCATTGGTCAATGCGCTGCACGCGGCTTCTTTGTTGATGCGTTTGGCGAGGCCTGCGAGGACTTTGCCGGGGCCGCATTCGGCGGATTCGGTGATGCCTTCGGAAACAAGCGCGTTGACGGTTTCTGTCCAGCGCACCGGGCTGTACAGCTGGCGTACCAAGGCATCTTTGATTTTGTCGGCATCATCATAAGAAGCGACATCGGCGTTATGGATGACGCGGATTTGCGGTTGTTTGATGGTGATGTCTTTCAGTGCTTCGGCAAGTTTTTCCGCTGCAGGCTTCATGAGGCTGCAATGTGAAGGAACGGAAACAGGCAGCGGCAGGGCGCGTTTGGCTCCGGCTTCTTTGGCGGCGGCCATGGCGAGTTCGACTGCGGCAGTGTTGCCGGCAATCACAACTTGGCCTGGGGAGTTGAAGTTGACGGCTTCAACGACTTCTCCTTGTGCAGCTTCGGCACAAATGGCTTTTACTTGTTCATCTTCCAAACCCAAGATAGCGGCCATTGCGCCTACGCCTTGTGGTACGGCGGATTGCATAAGTTCGGCGCGCAGACGAACCAGTTTGACCGCGTCTGCGAAATCCAATGCGCCGGCAGCGACGAGGGCGGTGTATTCGCCGAGGCTGTGGCCTGCAACGACTGAAGGGATTTTACCTCCGGCTTCCAAGTAGGCGCGGTAGGTGGCAATGCCGGCAGCCAGCATGATGGGCTGGGTGTTGACGGTTTGTCCGATTAATTCGGCATCTTCGCCGTTAATCATTGCCCACAGGTCTTGACCCAATACGGCGGAAGCTTCGTCAAATGTGGCTTTAACGATGGCTTGCTCGGCAAAGCCGTTCATCATGCCTAGGCTTTGTGAGCCTTGTCCGGGGAAAAAGAATGCGAAAGACATGGTAATTCCTTATTGGTTTGAATGTTTGAGGGTGTCTGCCAGCAGAAGGAGGGTGGCGACAGTATTGGTTGCAGCGGTCAGTCGGAAGATGCGGACAAAACTGAGTTTGCTGGTTTTATGCCGGAATGCGAGGCTGCCGCAATAACTGCCCGGCCAGCCGCCAAGCAGATTGAGCAGATGCAATTTTGCTTCGGGTATGCGTCTGCCGTGGTTGCGTGCGCGCTGTTTGTCTTGGTAGTAAAGCAGGAAAACGTATGCACTCAGTGCGAGATAGGCGATTGCCAGTTTGGGCAATATCGCAGCTGTTATGCTTAAAAACAGACTGCTGATGCAGAGTGCAAACGTTAGGGATTTCATGGGTTTGAGCAGAATAGGCCGTCTGAAAGGGATGTTCAGACGGCCCAACCGTTAGTATTTTACTAAGACCGCACCCCAGGCAAAACCGCCGCCGATGCCTTCGAGCAAGAGATTTTGTCCGCGTTTGATTTGGCCGTTTTTAATACCGACATCCAGTGCCAGCGGAATGGAGGCGGCGGAAGTATTGCCGTGGTCTTGGACGGTCAAGATCACTTTGTCCATGCTCAAGCCCAAGTGTTTGGCGGTAGAGTCGATAATGCGCTTATTGGCTTGGTGCGGCACAAGCCAATCGATTTGATCGGTGGTATAACCGGCTTCTTCGATAACGTCATCTGCGATTTTGGACAGCATTTTGACGGCAAACTTGAATACGCCGGGGCCGTCCATGCTGATGTAGGGCGAACCGCAAATCTGGCCGTTGGCGATTTGTCCGGGGACGTTCAAAAGGTTGAGATAGTTGCCATCGGCTTTGAGTTTGCCGTGGATGATGCCCGGTTCGTCAGATGCGCTTAAGACAACCGCGCCCGCACCGTCACCAAAGAGGACGCAGGTGGTGCGGTCGTTCCAATCGACGATGCGGCTGAAGGTTTCCGCGCCGATGACCAAAGCGTTTTTCGCCATGCCGCTTTTGATGTAGGCATTGGCAGTGGTCAGGGCATACATAAAACCGGCGCACACAGCTTGTACGTCAAAGGCAGGGCAGCCGTTGGCAATACCCAATTTTTGCTGCACGATGGTTGCCGTAGAAGGGAACTGCATATCGGGAGTGGCTGTGGCGACGATAATCAGATCGATATCGTCAGCCTGCAAACCGGCATCTGCCAAGGCGCGGCGCGCTGACTCGGCGGCCAAATCGCTGGTTTTTTCGCTGTCGTCTGCAATATGGCGAAATTTGATACCTGTACGCGTGGTAATCCACTCGTCGGAAGTGTCCACTTTTTTGGCAAGGTCGTCATTGCTGACGCGGTTGGCAGGAAGGTAGCTGCCTGTACCGGAAATTTTGGCATATTGCATGAGAACGGCCTTTTTAGAGAGTTGATTCAGATAGTCGGGTATTGTAAGCGAAAATGGGAAAATTCCCAATATTAAGAATGAAGTCGGTGATTAAAGATAAAAACAGGCCGTCTGAACATTGTGAAGTTTCAGACGGCCTGTATATATCAGCCTTAAGCTTCCGTTGTTGGAGTAGCGGTTTCTTCCAGTTCGGCTGCTGCTTTGGCGGCTTCCAAAGCAGCCAACTGGGTGGCTACGCCTTGTTCGATTTGAGCGAGGCCGGCAGATTTGGCTTCGTGGTAGGCTTCTTCCAAAGCATAACGGAAGCCGACTTCGTCGGTTCCGCCGTGGCTCTTAATCACAATACCGCGTAAACCAAGCAGAATAGCGCCGTTAAATTTGCGCGGATCCAATTTGCCTTTCAGACCTTTGAGTGCGGGCAGGGCGGCAATAGCGGCAAGTTTGTTGAACAGGGTGCTTTGGAATTCGCGTCGGATGGCGCCGCTCATGAATTTAACCGCGCCTTCGATGGTTTTGAGCATAACGTTGCCGACAAACCCGTCAGCGACAATGACATCGGCTTCGCCATACAAAACGCTGTTGCTTTCGATATTGCCGATAAAGTTGAGTTTGCTGCTGCTCAACAGTTTAAAGGTTTGTTTGACGGCATCCGTACCTTTGATGTCTTCTGTGCCGACGTTCAAAAGGGCGACGCGCGGGCTGCCTTTTTCAGGGTGTAACGCGTGTACCAGCTCGCTGCCGATGATGGCAAATTGAACCAGTTGTTCGGGCGTACAGTCGACGTTAGCTCCCAAATCCAAAGCTAGAGTAACGTGTTCGCTGTCGGAAGGCAGGAATTTGGCGATAGCAGGGCGCTCAATGCCGGGAATGGTTTTGAGGACGAATCGGGCGGTCGCCATCAGTGCGCCGGTATTGCCTGCCGATACGGCGGCTTGCGCATTGCCTTCTTTGACTTGGTTGATGGCGATGCGCATGGATGATTCTTTTTTGTTTTTCAGCGCGGATTGCGGCGCTTCATCCATTTCGACGACTTGCGCTGCATGGCTGACGGTAATGCGGTCCATAGGCGCACCAGCAGAGCTTAATGCTTGGCGGACTGCTGCTTCATCTCCGACCATAATCAGATGTACGTCGGATTGCTGTTTCAGGAAATCCACTGCACCGGGGACGGTAATCGCAAGGCCTGCATCTCCGCCCATGGCATCTACGGCCAGTGTAATCATGTTGTTCTCCGGTTTGTGTGTTTCAGACGGCCTCAGACAATCGGACAAGCACGCTCATCTGATTTTCAGGAGATTGAATTGAAAATCAGATGAAAAGGCTTGTTGCGACAGTCGTGCCAGATTTATTGGTTTTGCGCGGCCAATTTGTTGTGTTCGTCAATGTCCAGCGCGTCCCAAGGATAGTTGATCCACCAGTCTTCAACGGTGATGCCGCTGAAATAAGGGATACCTTCAGGAATTTTGCCGACTTTGGCTTTGATTTTTTCATGCAATACTGCCACGCCGACGGTGCCGAAATCTTCTTTCAACAATTCGTTCAGGCAGAATTCCATGGTAACGCGGCTGTCGTCCACCTCGTCGACGACCAGTACGTTTTTGCCTTTCAGTACATCGGGAACGGGATCGAGCCATTGGACTTTTTTTACTTCCTCGGTCACTTGACCTTCGTTATCGCTGTCGTAGTAGGCTGTGGTGACGGCGTAAATCGGAATTTCCAAGAAGCAGCGCAACATGCGGGCAGGGATAAAACCGCCGCCGCCAATGGCAATCATGGCATCGTATTTGGTGCCGGAGTTTTGGATTTTTTCCGCCAATCCTTTGATTACGCGGTGGATGTCGTCGTAGGTGTACCAGATTTTACGTTTCATGGTGTGCTTCCGAAGAGGAAAATACAGGGTGCAATGCAAAAAAGCCAGTCATTGCATGGCAATATTCTGGCTTTTTCAGTCAGACGAACGGATTATTCGCCTTTAGCTTTTACCACTTTACGGCCACGGTACATACCGTTTGGAGAAATGTGGTGTGGACGATGTACTTCGCCGGTTGCGCTGTCAACAGACAGAGAAGGCGCAGTCAGAGCGTCGTGTGAACGGTGCATACCGCGTTTAGAAGGGGATTTTTTGTTTTGTTGAACGGCCATTTCAAGCTCCTAGATAAATAAACTGTGTCCTAATTAACTGCTTTTCAAACCTGCTAAAACAGCGAAGGGGTTTGGTTTGTCCCGATTGACTTCGTCCAGTGTTCCATTGTTGCCGCAGTCTTCGTGTCGAGGGGAGAAAGGGAGCGACATCAGGATTTGGTCTTCAACCAGAGTCCGCACGTCAAGCTCTTTTTCGAGCAGCATGCCTTCCAATTCTTCATCGGCAAGCATGGCTTCGTCCAAACTCTCTTCATCGGCAAACAGGACGATACGGCTGGTTTCATCGAGTAGAAACGGCATGGGCGTAATGCAACGCTGGCAAATCAGGGGCATGTCGGCTTTGACGTTTAAATCGAGAAACAGACGGTGCAGCCGGTCACGACCGCCTTGCAGCGTAAACGACACGCGTGTCTGTTTGTCGGCCGGATAATCGTGCGAACTGACTCGTTCATCCAATTCTTCGAGCAGGAAGCTGCCTTGCAGATTCTGCCCTTCGGCGGCGAAAACTTCTGGGTCAATCAAATTAGGGTATGACATAAACGGAGTATGATATAATTTCAGCAGTCTAACGTCAATGTTTTTAAGTAAAAATATGGAAGTAAAACTGCCTTTGGTTTTAGGGTCGAGTTCGGTTTTCCGCTGTGGACAGCTTCGCCGTTTGGGTATCGATTTTCAGACGGCATCGCCTGATTTTGACGAAACGCCTATTGAGGGCGAGCATGCAGGCGAGACGGCGCTGCGTTTAGCGGAAGGCAAAGCCCGTTCATTGGCGGCAACTTTCCCTGCCGCGCTGATTATCGGCGCAGACCAAGTCGCATGGTGCGAAGGACGGCAGTTGGGTAAACCGATGAACGTCGCAAATGCACAACAGATGCTGGCGGACTTAAGCGGAAAACGGATTGAATTTTACAGTGCAATCGTGCTTTTGAATACTGCTACGGGCAAGGTTCAGCATCATGTCGATCATACGGTGGTTGCCATGCGACAGTTGACGCAGGCGCAAATCAGCCGATATTTGGAACGAGAGCCGGATGCGGTTTATTGTGCCGGTGCGGCGAAGAGCGAGGGTTTGGGCGCTGCTTTGTTGGAGCGGATTGAAAGTACGGACCCGAATGCTTTGATCGGCCTTCCGATTTTCCGTCTGATTGATTTTTTGAAAAACGAAGGTGTGGAAGTTTTATAGTTTGAGGCCGTCTGAATGTGTTCAGACGGCCTGAGATTTTTTGGAGTTGCAAGAATGAAACCGATTTTGTATTTGATTCCTACCCCTTTGGGTGCGCCTGATACGCCATGCCTGTTGCCGCATGAACAACAGGCGATTGTCGGGCTGACGGATTTTGTCGTGGAAGCGGAAAAAACAGCGCGCGCGCATTTGAAACATTTGGGCGTGACTACGCCTATCCGCGAGCTGAATTTGCAAACGCTGAATGAACACACGGATTTGAAGACTTTGCCGGAATTGCTGAAGCCTTTGCAAGAGGGACGCAGTATGGGCATTGTCAGTGAGGCGGGTTGCCCGGCTGTTGCTGATCCAGGCGCGAATTTGGTGGCGTTGGCGCATAAACACGGTTTTGAAGTACGGCCTTTGGTCGGCCCGTCCAGTTTGTTGCTGGCGCTGATGGCTTCGGGTGCGAATGGGCAGAACTTTGCATTTAAGGGTTATCTGCCGTCTGAAAAAAATGAGCGGATTCAGAGTTTGAAGGCTTTGGAGCAACGTTCGCGCCAGCAGAATGAAACGCAGCTGTTTATCGAAACGCCGTATCGCAACGATGCGTTGTTGGCTGATGCGGTGGAAAACCTGCATCCCGAAACGCGCTTGTGCGTGGCTACGGACTTGACCTTGTCGACACAGGAAATCATCAGTCAGACGATTGCGCAGTGGCGAAAAAGAAAAGAAATGCCGAATTTGAAAAAGCGCCCGACGATTTTTGTGTTGCATGCCGCTTAAAACTGGATTGGATTCAATTTCAAACTGTATTTGTTTGAGGAAATAAAAAAAGGCCGTCTGAACAACAGACGGCCTTTGTGTTGCCTAAGCCTTTATCAAGAAATAACTTCACCTTGGGCACGTTGTTTTTCGATGCTGCGGTTGATGTGCCATTGTTGGGCGATGGTCAAGAGGTTGTTGACTACCCAGTACAGAACCAAGCCGGCAGGGAAGAAGAAGAACATGATGGAGAAAATCAAAGGCATGACTTTCATCATTTTCGCCTGCATAGGGTCGGTTGACGGCGGATTCAGATAAGTTTGTGCAAACATGGTTACCGCCATAATCAAAGGCAGGATGTAGAAAGGATCCGGACGGCTCAAGTCGGTAATCCAACCCAACCAAGGCGCTTGGCGCAATTCTACGGAGGCGAACAATGCCCAGTACAGACCGATGAAGACGGGGATTTGCAACAGCATAGGCAGACAGCCGCCCAGCGGATTGATTTTCTCGTCTTTGTAAAGTTGCATCATGGCTTGTTGCTGCGCCATGCGGTCATCGCCGTATTTCTCTTTGATGGCTTGCAATTTAGGTGCGGCGGCACGCATTTTTGCCATAGAGCGGTAAGAGGCGTTGGTCAATGGATACAGTACGGCTTTGACAATGATGGTCAAAACGATGATTGCCCAGCCCCAGTTGCCGATGATGTTGTGCAGTTGGTTCAAGAGCCAGAAGAGCGGGGAGGCGAACCAGTGTACTTTGCCGTAGTCTTTGGCCAGTTGCAGTTTGTCGGCGATATTGGCGATAACGGAAGTGGTTTGCGGACCGGCATACAGGTTGATGGCGGTTTCAGCTTTCGCACCGGCTTGGATGGCGGCTAAAGGCACGCTGACGCTTGCGCTGTACAGGTTGTCGTTGCGACGTTTGATGTCGATACGGCAGTCGCCTGCGGTGCAAACGCTTTGGCCGTCTTTAGGCTGCAAAATCCAAGTGGACATGAAGTGGTGTTCAATCATGCCGAGCCAGCCGGTCGGGGTTTTGCGGATGTATTCGGCTTCGGATTTGCCGGATTTGGCATCGTCGTCCAAATCAGAGAAGCTGACTTTTTGGAAGCCGCCTTCAGGGGTGTAAACCACCGGGCCGACGTAAGAGCGAGTGAAGTAGCCTTGGCCTTCAGGTTCGCTGTGGTCGCGAACGATGCGGTAGTCTGCGCTCAGGTTGACGGGTTGGCCGTTGCTGTTGGTAATGTCAAAGCGGACGTTAACCAAGTAGCTGCCTTTGGTAAAAGTATAAACTTTGTCGATTTTCAGGCCGTTGGTTTCAGGTGCGCTCAGGCGGACTTCAACTTTGTCGCCTTCCAAACTGTATTGTTTTTGCGGAGCGGTAAAGCTGATGCCTTTCAGAACGTTGTTGCCTTGTGCGTCCAAAAGCTCGGATTGGGCAACGTAGGTGTATTCTTTGCCGTCGTTAAACAGGACGAATGGTTTGTGTTCGTCGCCGGTTGCTTTGTATTGCAAGAGGGTCAGCTGGCGCAGGTCGCCGCTTTTCTCATCGATGACGGCTTTAATCGTGTCTGTGGTAACGGTAATAGAGGAGGCCGGGGCAAGCACGGTTTCGGCAGCGGCTTTTGCCGGAGCTGCGGCCGTTTGCTGTTGCGCGGCTTGTGGCGCCGGATTAGGTTTGGGGCTGGGGAAAAAATGTTCCCAGCCGGCAAAGATTGCCACTGAAATGGCAAAAAACGCCATTAGTCTTTTAAAATCCATAAGAGATTCCTGGAATTGACGGATAGGTAATCGAGATGAAAACTGCTTCAGACGGCATTATATAGAAACCGACGGGAAATTAAAGGAAATCGTGTTCTTTAAATGGTTGACAGCAGCATTATGGAACAGGGTCATGGCCGTGTCCGCCGAAAGGATGGCATCGTGCGATGCGTTTGATTGCCAGCCATCCGCCTTTGAATGCGCCGTATTTTTTGACGGCTTCGACTGCGTATTGTGAACAGGTCGGGGTATAGCGGCAGCGCGGCGGAATGAGGGGGCTGATGCAGTATTGGTAAAAGCGGATGAGTGCAAGGAAGAGCTTGGAAAGCAGGGTATTCATCGGCGTTTTTTCATCAGCTGGGCAAGTTGGTCTCGGGCTTCAGGGGCGGTTTCCCGATTAAACGCCTGACGCACGCGCACAACAAAATCATGCGGCGGCAGTTGGTGTTGATTCAGCCTGAACCAGTCGCGGATGACGCGCTTCATGTAATTGCGGTCATGGGCGCGTTTGGCGGTCTTTTTGCTGACGACCAAACCAAGGCGCGGATGGCCGAGCGTGTTGTCTGCGGACTGGGAGACTTGCAGCAAATCGCGGCTGCGTCGGTTTTTCAACGCAAAAACGGATGAAAAATCATCCGTTTTTAATAAGCGATACTGCTTCGAGAAGCCGTAATTCAAAATTATACAGCCAGGCGTTTGCGGCCTTTGGCGCGACGGGCAGCCAATACTGCGCGACCACCGCGGGTTTTGGAGCGAACCAAGAAGCCGTGGGTGCGTTTGCGTTTGGTAACGGAAGGTTGATAAGTGCGTTTCATGATGTTTCCTAAAAATTGGTAGATAATTAAACCGTGAATTACACTCCAATTTGTTGCTTTTGTCAATCAATATAAAAACTTTTCGTTGGCTAAAGTGTGACAACGAGTTTGATGCATTGATAGAATTTGTGGATAAAATTTTGCGGCGGTTGTGGATAAAAAAGAGCGGAATGGGTATAATCGCCCAACCTTGCTTTTCTCTGTGCGCAAGGCCGTCTGAAAGCAGTGGGAGTATCGTAAAAATTTGATTTTTATCGGATTACCTGTCTGCTCTGCCTTCTTGTATTTCCCAAATCTTCCATTTTCCGAGCTTAATCTCATGACGTTAGCTGAATTTTGGCCGCTGTGCCTTTGCCGCCTTCACGAAATGTTGCCTGCCGGGCAGTTTGCGCAATGGATTGCGCCTTTGACCGTGGGTGAAGAAAACGGCGTATGGGTGGTGTATGGTAAAAACCAATTTGCCTGCAATATGCTCAAAAGCCAGTTTGCCGCCAAAATTGACGCCGTGCGTGCCGAATTGGTGCCTCAGCAGGCTGCGTTTGCGTTTAAGCCGGGCGTAGGTACGCATTATGAAATGGCGGCTCAGGTTGTTGCGCCGGTGCAAGTGCAAGAAGTCATTGAAGTTGAAGAATTTGTAGAGCCTGTTCAAATGCCTTTGCAAACTGCTGTGGCAGTGGAAGAAGATAGGCCGTCTGAAACGGTTTCCAAGCCTGCCGCTGCCATGACGGCTGCCGAGATTTTGGCGCAACGCATGAAAAACCTGCCGCATGAGCCTCAAGTACAAACTGCCGCTCCGGCTGAGTCTAAAGCAGTTGCCAAAGCCAAAACCGACGCACAACACGATGCGGAAGAAGCGCGCTACGAACAGACCAATCTGTCGCGCGACTATACATTTGAAACTTTGGTGGAAGGTAAGGGCAACCGCCTTGCCGCCGCAGCCGCCCAAGCGATTGCTGAAAATCCGGGGCAGGGCTACAACCCGTTTTTCTTATACGGCAGTACCGGTTTAGGTAAAACCCACTTGGTGCAGGCCATTGGCAACGAATTGCTGAAAAACCGTCCTGATGCCAAAGTGCGCTATATGCACTCGGACGACTATATCCGCAGCTTTATGAAGGCTGTGCGCAACAACACTTATGATGTGTTCAAGCAACAATACAAGCAATATGACCTGCTGATTATCGACGATATTCAGTTCATCAAAGGCAAAGACCGTACGATGGAAGAATTCTTCTATCTGTACAACCATTTCCACAACGAGAAAAAACAGCTGATTCTGACGTGCGACGTATTGCCTGCCAAAATCGAGGGCATGGACGACCGTCTCAAATCCCGTTTCTCATGGGGGTTGACTTTGGAACTCGAACCGCCCGAATTGGAAATGCGCGTGGCGATTTTGCAGAAAAAGGCAGAAGCAGCCGGTATCAGTATCGAAGACGAAGCTGCTCTGTTTATTGCCAATCTGATCCGCTCCAATGTGCGTGAGTTGGAAGGCGCGTTCAACCGTGTCAGCGCCAGCAGCCGTTTTATGAACCGCCCAGTCATCGACATGGATTTGGCGCGTACGGCTTTGCAGGATATTATTGCCGAGAAACACAAAGTCATTACTGCCGACATCATCATCGATGCGACAGCCAAATACTACCGTATTAAAATCAGCGATATATTGGGTAAAAAACGCACACGCAACATCGCCCGTCCTCGCCAAGTTGCCATGAGCCTGACCAAAGAGCTGACCGCGCTCAGCCTACCTTCTATCGGCGATGCCTTTGGCGGTCGCGACCATACAACCGTGATGCACGGTGTCAAAGCGGTGGCGAAACTGCGCGAAGAAGATCCCGAATTGGCGCAAGACTACGAGAAACTGCTGATTTTGATTCAGAACTGACCCAATGCAATATTCAGACGGCCTGATGTCAATGTGAGGCCGTCTGAAAACAAAAAATATTTTAAAATACCCCAATCAACCGATTTCAAATTCAAAGGAATGGAACATGCTGATTTTACAAGCCGATCGCGACAGTCTGCTCAAGCCGTTGCAAGCCGTTACCGGTATTGTCGAACGTCGCCATACTCTGCCGATTTTGTCCAATGTGTTGCTGGAAAGCAAAGACGGACAAACCAAACTTTTGGCAACCGACTTGGAAATCCAAATCAATACCGCCGGCCCTGAAAGTCAGGCAGGCGATTTCCGCATTACGACCAACGCTAAAAAATTCCAAGACATTCTGCGCGCCCTGCCTGACAGTGCGCTGGTGTCACTGGATTGGGCGGACAACCGTCTGACTTTGCGCGCGGGCAAATCCCGTTTTGCCCTGCAAACCCTGCCTGCTGAAGACTTTCCGTTGATGAACGTCGGCAGCGACGTCAGCGCGACTTTCTCGCTGACTCAAGAAACCTTCAAAACCATGCTTTCGCAAGTGCAATACAGCATGGCAGTTCAAGATATCCGCTATTATCTCAACGGCTTACTGATGCAGGTTGAAGGAAACCAACTGCGCCTTGTTGCAACCGACGGTCACCGCCTTGCTTATGCGGCCAGCCAAATTGAAGCAGAACTGCCGAAAACGGAAGTGATCCTGCCGCGTAAAACGGTATTGGAACTCTTTAAGCTGTTGAACAATCCGTCCGAGTCCATTACCGTTGAGCTTTTGGACAATCAAGTACGCTTCCAATGCAATGGCACGACTATTGTCAGCAAAGTCATCGACGGCAAGTTCCCTGACTTTAACCGCGTGATTCCTTTGGATAACGACAAGATTTTCCTCGTATCCCGTACTCAGCTTTTGGGTGCGCTCGAACGTGCCGCCATTCTTGCCAATGAAAAATTCCGCGGTGCACGACTGTTCTTGCAGCCAGGTTTGCTGAGTGTCGTATGTAGCAACAACGAGCAGGAAGAAGCGCGCGAAGAGCTGGAAATCGCTTACCAAGGCGGAGAACTCGAAGTCGGTTTCAATATCGGCTACTTGATGGACGTGTTGCGTAATATCCACTCCGACGATATGCAGCTTGCTTTCGGCGATGCCAACCGTTCAACGCTGTTTACCGTGCCGAACAATCCGAACTTCAAATACATCGTAATGCCGATGCGTATTTAATTGGGTGAACAAACAAAAAGAGCGTGTACGGGACACGCTCTTTTTTATAGGATTGAATCAAAAGGCCGTCTGAAAATTGTTTTTCAGACGGCCTTTTGATTAAACCGGGATGATTCGGTTAAATAGGAAAACTGGGATTAACGTGGACGTGGTTCGCAGTTTTTCACCAGGAATGAGCCGTTAGGGGCGTTCACGCCAACTACTTCAGAAGTAGTGTGGGTGTTTTTGTCGATGAAACCGGCAGACATTGCATAACCTTGACGGTTGGTGAAAGTAGTGCCAGTGCTGTCAGAACGTTTTTTGTTGACAACCAAAGAGGCTTTTTTGCCACCGGCGTTTACGTCAGCAGTAACTGCACGGCCGCTACGGTCAAAGCCGTACATCACGTTCAGTGATTTGCCACCGTCACAATGGTAAGAAACGAAGCCGGCAGGTGCAGCGGCAGCAGAGAAGGAAACAGTAGCCAATGCGGCTGCAGTGATAACAGAAAGTAATTTCATGATCTAAGCTCCATATGAGGGTTGTGTGTTATCTTGCAAAGTGAGAAAGGGTTTTCGTTTGCAGATGAAGCATATTGTAGGCGTTTTGGTGGTAGTGACAATTAGGTAAATTGCAAAACAGTGTTTACTTATGCTTACCTGATTGTTTATTAATAGAAAGTTGTTTGTAATTTGGTGTTGCAAAGTGGTTATACGGGTTGTTGCGGAATATATACATTAATGATTCTTTAAGAAATATAGCAAAAGAATACAAAAAAGGCCGTCTGAATATTCAGACGGCCTTTGATATGAAGCGGTTTACAAGAAGAAAATTGAAGCGATAGTCACGGCGATGACGCCATAGATGCTCATCGGGATGACAGTTTTCTTGATGATCGCGCCTTCGGCGTTGTTTACGTTCAATACGCTGCATACGGCGATGATGTTGTTGATGCAGACCATGTTACCCATTGCGCCGCCTACGGATTGCAGGGCGAGGATGAGGGTAACGGACAGGCCGGTATCAAGCGCGATTTGTTGTTGAATCGGACCAAAGGTCAAGTTGGATACAGTGTTGGAGCCGGAGAAGAATGCACCGATTGCGCCCAAGTATGGGGAGAAGTACACCCAGTGTTCGCCTGCCATCGCGGCAAACTCTTTACCGATGATTTTCACCATGGAGTCGTCGCCGCCAACCATCATCAGTTGAACCATAATCAGCGCACCCATCAGGGCAAGCAGAGGTTTTTTGGTTTGGTTGAAGGTTGCAGCGTAGAAAGACCACGCATCTTTGAATTTGGTTTTGTACAGCAGGATGCAAATCCAAACGGTGAAGACAAACGGAATCCAAGCCGGAACGTAGAGGGTTTGGTAGGAAGCGTTTACGCCTTGGCCGAAGATGTTGCCGAAGGTGATGGTCAGGGAGTCGCTGACGGTGATTTTGGACAAATCAAACGGCAGTTGGAAGCTGAACCATTCTTCTTTGCTGGTCAGCAGGCCTTTGATGCCCAGCTGTTTGATACGGGTTATCACCAGCATGCCGATCAGCATACCCAAAGGAGCCAGTGCTTTGGCAACTTGTGCGAAAGGTACTTTTTCTGCATTCGGGTCTTTGGCGTAATCTTTGCTCAAGCCCCAGCCGCGGTTTGCGGCGAATACGGATACCATCAGGCCGATTGCGCCGGCAACCAGAGATGGGAATTCTTCATTGACCATCGCCAATGCAACGTAAGGAAGGGTACAGGAGAATACGGCGATACCGATGAAGCCCAAGTTTTTGCGGATTTCAGCCCAAGGTACGATGAAGCTCAAGCCGATCACAGGGATGATGAAACCAGCAAAGAAGTGCATTACGCCGGTTTGCATACCGATTTCCATAATGCTCTTTTGATCCAAGCCTAAAGGAGCGAAGCCGAACCAAGTCGGGGTACCTACTGCACCGAAGGATACGGGTACGGAGTTCATGACCAAAGTGAAGATGGCTACTTTTAATGGGTTGAAGCCCAAGCTCATCAGGATTGGCGCGGCAATGGCGGCAGGTGTGCCGAAACCGGATGCGCCTTCAATCATAAAGGCGAAAGACCAGCCGATGATCATCAACTGGGCAATCGGATTCGGGCTGATGGTGGCCAGCCATTTGCGGATGACATCGATACAGCCGGTGGTTTCCATCATGCGGTTAAACATAATGGCACCGAAAATTACGGTAATCGGGGTCAGGGTAGAGACGAGGCCGGACGCGGCTGTTGCGTTGAGCAACATGGCGTCGTCGCCGAAATAAAACAGTTTGATGGCATAAATCAGCGCGGCGGTAATCGGCAACGCGACGTAGGACGGCATACTGTTTTTCTTAACCATCAGCCAGATCAGCAGCACGATGGGAAAAATACTGAGAAAGAGAGCCATGGGATTATCCTCGGGGCAACAAGCATCATAACCGTCAATCAATGGCGGTTTGATGCGATGTGTTGAGTAGTTAATGTTTTTCGAATAAGGATTGCTATTTTTTTTAGATGCAACCAGTTATCAGGTAAATTGGTTTTACCAATTTATGAAAACTGTTGCACACTTTACGTAATCTTATGTAATCGGTCAAGAGGTTTGTAATAAAAAAGGCCGTCTGAAATAGGGTTTTCAGACGGCCTGAGAGCTTTGCCAGCAGTTCATTTGGTCGGATATCGAATGGTATTTACATTCAATATTTTGTAAAGATTTTGTTTTTAATTGATTTCAAACGAATTATTCTATTCCTGCCCATTTATGCGTTTGTACGCTCAATTGCCAATGGACGAGTGCATCGGGTCGGCTGTTTAACACACCGATTTGGCGGATGGTGTCGTAGATATTCATCACACCTTCTTGCTCGCAAGGCGAGAGGTAGTAATGTTGGGCGAGGATTTTGCGTTCCATCTCTTGGCAAAACGCAATGACATCGCCGTCGGCAACAATGCGCACTTCATTAGCTTTCTCGATGCAACTAGATTGATATTTGGCGGCGTAGCAGGCCTTAGGGCTGGTAGCAACGTAGTCGATTTGCGGCGGCGCGGGGTTGAGGCCGTTGGTTTCGATACACAGGAAATAGCCTTCGGCTTTGAGTGCATTGAGCAGGGTATCCAAATGCGGTTGGATGGTGGGTTCGCCGCCGGTAATGATGATATTGCGCGCCGTGTAGGTTTTCAGACGGCCCAAAATATCGGACAGGCTCATCATGCCGAATTTGAGGTAGTCGGTATCGCACCAGCTGCACGCGAGATTGCATTTGCCCAAACGGATGAAAACGGCGGGCATGCCTGTATTCCAGCCTTCGCCTTGCAGGCTTTCAAAGATTTCGACAATGCGGTATTGGGGATTGTTCGGCGTGATGTGAATGGTCATGAATGTCGGGTGTGGGGTTTTAATTGTTGTGGTGAAGCGTTTTAAGAAATCGGTTGAGGCAGCCATTCTTTCTGTTAGTTCGAGTGGAAAGAACGGCTGGTGTGTTTAAGCGGCAATGACGGCTGCGGCGGCCAAAAATGCCGGCAAGCCTTGTTTGAGCAAAATGCCTTTGTTGCCGGATGAAAACGCGCCCCATGCGGCGGCGATGAGGACAAAGCCGAGGAACAGGATGGTCGCGCCGTAAACCGCGTTGTCGGGTGCGGCAAAGCGCGCCCATACCAAGCCGATGGCGAGGAAACCGTTGTACAGGCCTTGGTTGGAAAACAGGGTTTGCACGCGCTTTTGTTCCATAAATTCGTAAGGCATGTTGAACAGCTCTGACGCTTTTTCGCTTGGGATTTGCGTCATTTCGAGCCAGGCGATGTAGAAGTGTTCGACAGCGACGAAGAGGACGAGGAGGGTGGAGATGATTTTCATGAAGATTCCTTTTGATGTTTAGCGGATGGGTGTGTTTGTGGAACAGGCCGTCTGAAAAATACAAAATGCCGGTTTAGTCTCCTTCATATTCTGCACACGACGTCGGCGTTTCCCATAGTTTCACGCTGCACACTTTGACACCGGCATTTTTCAGACGGCCATACATTTCTACGCTCATGTTTTCGGCTGTGGTGCGGCAGGGCAAGCGCAGGGTTTTCATGTTCCAGCCTTCCAAAAGCGCGGCGATTTGGCTTTCGCGTTCGTTGTCGCCGTGATAGATGAAGGCATGGTCGAACGGGTCGGTAATGTGTTGTTTGACGATGGCTTTCAGGTCGGTAAAGTCCATCACCATGCCGTCTTTTGCGCCGCCTTGGATAACGGGCGCGGAGACGGTGATTTCGAGTTTGTAGGTGTGGCCATGCAGGTTTTGGCATTTGCCGTCATGCCCGTCGAGCATGTGCGAGGAATCGAAGGTAAAAATTTTGGTGATTTTCATGAGATGAGGGAAGCCGATCAGGCTGTCTGAACGGTGTCAAACCGGTTTCAGACGGCCTTGGGATTATTGTTCGGAAGGGAGTTTGAGGAAATGCTCGCGATAATGGCGCATTTCTTCGATGCTTTCGAGGATGTCGTCCAATGCCTTGTGCGAACCGCGTTTGACCACGCTTTTGGCAACGGCAGGATTCCAGCGTTTGGCCAATTCTTTCAGCGTGGACACGTCTAAGTTGCGGTAGTGGAAATAGGCTTCCAAACGCGGCATGTATTTGACCATGAAGCGGCGATCTTGATGGATGGAGTTGCCGCACATGGGCGTGGATTTCTCGGGTATCCATGCGGACATGAAGTCCAACAGGTTTTGCTCGACTTCGGCTTCGGTCAGTTTGGATTCTCGCACGCGTTGGGTCAGGCCGGTACGGCCGTGGGTGGCGGTGTTCCACTCGTCCATGCCGTCGAGCAACTCGTCGCTTTGATGGATGACGTAAACGTCCGATTGCGCCAGTACGTTCAAATCGGAATCGGTAATGATCATGGCAACTTCGATAATGCGGTCGTGTTCCGGGTTGAGGCCGGTCATTTCCATATCGAGCCAGCAGAGATTGTTTGCGTTTTGGGTCATTTCAGACGGCCTTGTGTTTTCAGTTGGCAGTATTATAAAGGATAAAGGTTCGGGCCGTCTGAAAGCATTTGTAACAAGTTGTGCAATCTCTTGATATAATCGTCCGTTACACAAAAAATCACCGCCAAAAATCATGAACCCAAGCCCTTTGCTCGATATTATCGATACGCCTCAGGATTTGCGCCGTCTGGAGAAAAAACAGCTGCCGCAAGTCGCCGCCGAATTGCGCGAATTTCTGTTGGATTCCGTCGGTAAGACGGGCGGCCATTTCGCCAGTAACTTGGGCGCGGTCGAGCTGACGGTGGCCCTGCATTATGTGTACGACACGCCCGAAGACCATTTGGTCTGGGATGTCGGCCATCAAAGCTATCCGCACAAAATCCTGACCGGCCGCAAAAATCAAATGCACACCATGCGCCAATACGGCGGTTTGGCGGGCTTTCCGAAACGCAGCGAGTCGGAATACGACGCATTTGGCGTGGGGCATTCTTCCACATCCATAGGCGCGGCTTTGGGCATGGCCGTTGCGGACAAACAGTTGGGCAACAACCGCCGCAGCGTTGCCATCATCGGCGACGGAGCCATGACGGCGGGTCAGGCGTTTGAAGCCCTGAACTGCGCAGGCGATATGGATGTCGATTTGCTGGTCATCCTCAACGACAACGAAATGTCGATTTCCCCCAATGTCGGCGCGCTGCCGAAATACCTTGCCAGCAACGTCGTGCGCGATATGCACGGCCTGTTGAGCACCATCAAAGCCCAATCGAGCAAAGTATTGGACAAATTGCCCGGCGCGATGGAGCTTGCCCAAAAAGTCGAAAACAAAATCAAAACCTTGGCAGGCGAAGCGGAACACGCCAAACAGTCGCTGTCTTTGTTTGAAAACTTCGGTTTCCGTTACACCGGCCCGGTGGACGGCCACAACGTTGAAAATCTGGTGGACGTATTAAAAGACTTGCGCGGCCGAAAAGGCCCTCAGTTGTTGCACGTCATCACCAAAAAAGGCAACGGCTACAAATTCGCCGAAAACGATCCTGTCAAATATCACGCTGTTGCCAAGCTGCCGAGCGAAGTGCCTGCGCCGGAAGTCAAACCTGCCGCGGCCAAACCAACTTATACGCAAGTTTTCGGCCAATGGCTGTGCGACCAAGCGGCGGCTGACGAGCGTTTGGTTGCCATCACGCCTGCCATGCGCGAGGGCAGCGGCTTGGTTGAGTTTGAACAGCAATTCCCCGACCACTATTTCGACGTTGGAATCGCCGAGCAACACGCCGTTACCTTTGCAGGCGGTTTGGCATGCGAAGGCATTAAGCCTGTCGTGGCGATTTACTCCACTTTCCTGCAACGCGCTTACGACCAGTTGGTACACGACGTTGCCTTGCAAAACCTGCCTGTTTTGTTTGCTATCGACCGTGCAGGTATTGTCGGTGCAGACGGCCCGACCCACGCCGGTTTATATGACTTGAGCTTTTTGCGTTGCGTTCCGAACATGATTATTGCCGCACCAAGCGACGAAAACGAATGCCGCCTGCTGCTCTCAACCTGCTATCAGGCAAACTCTCCGTCCGCCGTCCGTTATCCGCGCGGTACAGGCACGGGTGCAACCGTTTCAGACGGCCTGGAAACCGTTGAAATCGGCAAAGGCATCATCCGTCGCGAAGGCGAGAAAATTGCCGTTATCGCCTTTGGCAGCATGGTTACCCCATCATTGGCCGCTGCCGACAAGCTGAACGCGACCGTTGCCGATATGCGCTTTGTCAAACCGATAGACGAAGAACTGATCGTCCGTCTCGCCCGAAGCCATGACTACATCGTTACTGTCGAAGAAAATGCCGAACAAGGTGGCGCAGGCAGCGCGGTGTTGGAAGTGTTGGCGAAACATGGCATCTGCAAACCGGTATTGCTGCTGGGTGTAGAAGACAAAGTTACCGAACACGGCGACCCGAAAAAACTCTTAGCCGATTTGGGGCTGAATGCCGAATCCGTTGAAAAACGGATTGCCGGTTGGATAAAGGCCGTCTGAAAAATATTAAAATATCTCAATACATTGCGTAATTTATGGGAAAAAAATTAATCAGCATCAGTATGGTGCGCAACGAAAACGACGTTATCGAATCGTTTGTCCGTCATAATCACGAGCTGATGGATGAAATGCACATCATTGATCACGGCAGCAGCGATGGCACAAGGGAAATCCTGATTCAATTGAAAGAAGAAGGTTTACCGGTATTTATCTATCAATATCAAGCGCTCAAGTTCAATCAAGACCAATTGGTAAACCTGCTTATGAAGCAGCTTGTAGCAAAAGATGAAGCGATAGATTTCGTTTTTCCGCTGGATGCGGACGAATTTATTTCATGTCCTAGCCGTACCATGCTGGAACAACTCTTGGATGTCATCGGTGAATACAAGATCGGCATGTATCTTTGGCGCGGCTATTTGCCGACATCGTTGCAATACAACCCTGATTTCACCACTCAATTTACCGAGCAACGCCTCGAAACGCTCTTTACCCCTAAAGTCATTATTCCCAGATGGGCTGCCGAATCTTGCAGCGTGATTATCGGCTGCCATTACATGTTGGATAAAGATGGCAACAAGGTTGAATCAACCCTGTTTCATTCGCCGAATTATCGAGGTTTACATTCCTGGTTTATCGAGCAGTTTTCCGCACAATTTGCAGAGACCGATTTGTTGTGGCTGGGGCATTTCCCAATCCGCTCCTTGAACCAGCACATCAAAAAAATCCTCGAAAAGTCCATCTTGATTGCCATTAAAGACGGAAGCAACGATATTGCCTGGGAAAACCAGTTGCGCGAATTGTTGGATAACGGCATGAAGATGGACTTGAACGATTTACGGCTGTTGGCATACAGATACCGCTCCGGCTCTACAAGTTTGGAAGACCCGCATTGTAAAGTCAGCCGTTACGAACCCTTGCGTAAAAAACCGCTGATGCTGAAATACACCTCGCCGGAAGCAGGCGATCCTTTGATGACTGTTGGGCATCTGGTACTTGCATTGGCAAGCGGCGCACAAGATTCCTCTTTAGGCCTTAAGGCCGTCTGAAAAACACAGCCCGCACACACAATAATAGGAAAGTTATGATCAGCATCTTTGATATTTTCAAAATCGGCATCGGCCCGTCCAGCTCGCACACCGTCGGCCCGATGAAGGCCGCGGCCGCTTTTGCCGATTTGCTGCATGCCGAAAACTTGGATACACAAGTGGCACGCATTGTCATTGAAGTGTACGGATCGCTTGCTTTGACCGGTATCGGACACGGTACATTCGATGCATTATTGCTTGGTTTGGAAGGCAGCCTGCCGCACGATATTCCGCTTGCAGACATCCCCCAACGCTTGGAACGCATCCGCACGCAGCACGTTTTAAAACTCAACGACCGTGAAATGGCCTTCAATCCTGAAAAAGATTTGGATATCCGCGGCGACAAAGTGTTGCCCAAACATCCGAACGGTTTGAACTTTATCGCCTACCATTCAGACGGCTTGAAGCTGAAAGAGCAGATTTATTATTCGGTCGGCGGCGGTTTTATCGTAACAGACGAAGGATTTGCACAAGAGGCGCAGGAAAATGGCGATGTGCCGTATCCATACAAAAACTGCGACGAGTTGCTGGCACAATGCCGTCTGAACCAGTTGAATATTTCCGAAGTTGTGTTGGCCAATGAAGCGGCGTTGGCAGGTTGTGATGAGGCGGAAGTGCGCCGCCGAGTGGCCGCCGTAGCCGATGTGATGGAAAACTGCATCAAGCGCGGCTTGGGTGCGGAAGGGCAGTTACCGGGCGGCTTGAACGTCCGCCGCCGCGCGCCGCAGTTGGCAGCCAAACTCAAAGTCCTGCGCGAGAGCGAAATCGTCAATACCCAACTTTGGCCGATGGTGTACGCCATGGCGGTCAATGAAGAAAACGCCGCTGGCGGCCGCGTCGTCACCGCACCCACCAACGGCGCGGCAGGCATCATTCCTGCCGTCTTGCACTATTTCCGTAAATTTAATCCGCACGCCAACCAATCACGTGTCGAAGACTTCCTGCTGACTGCCGGTGCCATCGGTATTTTGTATAAAACCAATGCGTCAATTTCCGGCGCGGATGTCGGCTGCCAAGGCGAAGTCGGCGTGGCATGTTCCATGGCGGCAGGCGCATACGCCGAAGTCATCGGCGGTACACCGAAACAAGTGGAAAACGCCGCCGAAATGGCTATGGAACATCACTTGGGCCTGACCTGCGACCCTGTCGGCGGTTTGGTGCAAATCCCTTGTATCGAGCGCAACGGCATTGCCGCCGAAAAAGCCCTCAAGCTTGCTACCCTCGCGCTTTTGGAAGACGGCACAGACAAAAAAGTCTCACTCGATGAAGTGATTCAAACCATGCTGCAAACCGGCCGCGATATGAAGGCAACCTACAAAGAAACCTCACTCGCCGGCCTGGCTATCACCTTGCAGAAAAAAGCCATACCGGTATCCGTGCGCGTGGTGGAATGTTAGCAATAGGGAGGGGATATGCCCAATAAAAAAGGCCGTCTGAGAAACTTTCAGACGGCCTTTTTTGTATGGATCGAATAACTAACCGTTTTTTTGATAAGGGTTTTCCAGTCCGGCTATTAAGTCGTGGAAGTATTCGCGCAACTGTTTTTCGGAACAACCCATCAGCAGCGCGTCTTCAAATGCGTCCTGCGCTATTTGGTACAGTTCGTTTAAGTTTTCGGTCATGACTTTGACCTTTTCGGTGCAGGAAACAATCTGACCGTCGTCGTCATACCATTTGGGCATTTGCGGCATCGCCATCGTACACCTCAATTCAAGAAACGGGATGGGTCGTTTTTCTTCACGCGACGGGCAAAGGCGTATTTTCCGTTCCAATATTTGTGGCCGAGGCTGGTAATTTCGATACGTTTGCCCGTTCTCGGTGCGTGAATGAAATTGTTGTTGCCGATGTAAAGGCCGACGTGGGAAATACGGCCGCGACCCATGGTGCGGAAAAAGACCATGTCGCCCGGCTGCAACTCGGAACGGTTCACGGCAACGCCCATTTGCGCCTGTTCGGCAGAGGTGCGCGGCAGGTTTACGCCCATGGCGCGTTTAAAGATGTGTTGCATGAAGCCGCTGCAGTCAAAGCCGGTAGAGGCTGATGTGCCGCCGTAGCGGTAGGCTACGCCGAGCAAGCCCATGGCGCTGCCGATCAATTCGTCTGAATTACCTGAAGGTGCGCGCGTATTGTTGCTTGGAGCGGGGCGTGTATTGACGGGGTGGACAGGGGTTGCCTGACGCGTATTGCCGTAAACGTTGGCGTTGTCGTTGAATTGGTTTAAAACATGCTGACGGGTGGTAATCAGGTTTTCCAAATCATCGGCGTAAGAAAAATTGACGCTCGCGAGCATGGCGACCGAAGTCCAAACTGCTGCGAGCCGGAGTAAAAAATTCATTATAAAAACTTCCGTTTCAGAAGGCATTCCCTGCCGATTGCAGGCACATTGCCGGTTTCTGAGATGTTATCCCGTATCATTCTCTTGTTATCTGCTTGATTGTATTCAAAAACCGTCTTTTTGGCAAAAAAACTGCTGTTATTTTGCGTTAAACCCTTGTTTCCAAACAAACTAGAAAAACATTAAATGCGGTTTCGCTTGATTTATCCGCCGCTGCAACCATATAAGCGGCATTCATTGATTTATTTTCAGAGACTGACATGACACAAAATCACAGCGATATCCGTACACGCTTTATCTTCGACGATATGCCTATCCGCGGCATGCACATCCGCCTCGAAAAGGTTTGGCACCACATCGTCAACCAAAAACATTATCCTGTCGCCATCCGTCGCGCATTGGGCGAATTGTTGGCCGCCGGTTCTTTATTGTCTGCCAACCTTAAAAACGAAGGCACGCTGATTGTTCAAGTTCAAGGTCAGGGCCGTCTGAAAATGTTGGTGGTGGAAGCGACTTCTGAAAATACTGTCCGTGCTACCGCGCGTTGGGACGAAAACGCTGAAATCCGTGATGACGAAAGCCTGACTGCGCTGTTGGGCGAAAACAGCGTGTTCGTTTTGACTCATCAGCCTAAAGATGCCGACCCTTGGCAAGGTGTTGTGCTGCTGGAAGGCGACAGCATTGCGCAAATGCTGGTCAACTATATGAAACGTTCCGAGCAGCTTGATACCTATATTACGCTTGCCGCCGACGACCAAGCAGCAGGTGCATTATTGCTGCAACGTCTGCCGGAAGAAGAATTGGATGATGCCGCTTGGGAGCATGTGACCACGCTTGCGCAAACGCTTACTCCGCAAGAATTGACCGGTTTGGACGCTCATCACGCCCTTTACCGCCTTTACCATGAAACCCCGCCCCGCGTTTTTGAACCGGAGGCTATTGAATTTGCCTGCACCTGCTCCCGTGGCAAAGTCAGCGATATGCTGTTGATGCTTGGCGGTCAGGAAGTCGGCGGCGTAGTGGCGGAACAAGGCAGCATTCAAATCGATTGCGATTTCTGCCATACCAAGTATGTGTTTGATGAAACCGATGTCAACGCTTTGTTTGGCGCGGATGTGGTGAATGCCGTCCGTCAAGAAAATGAGCGTTTGCAGTAATCGCGCGATAAAAGTTGCTTAAAAAATTGGATTATTTAATAGAAGGGCAGGTGTAAAACCTGCTCTTTCTTTTTGGGAAAACTGAATATCATCAATATAAAATGCCGTCTGAAAAAAAGCGTGGGCTGATTTCAGACGGCATGATTGTTTTAAACGATGCGTTTAATGTTTAAAGATTATTTCCAAACCAACAAAGCGTGGTTGCGTTTGCCGCGGCGGACGATGGTGTATTTGCCGAAACGTTTGTGTTCGTCGGTAAGCATGTAGGCATCGTCAGGTTTTTCAGCGGCATGGTTCGGATTGTTGGCTTCAGCAGGTTTGCCGTTGAGCAAAACCGCTTTGCTGTTAACAAAACCGCGCGCTTCTTTGTTGGAAGACGCCAAACCGGTTTTTACCAAAGTCTCAACCACGTTGAGGCTCTCGGAAACTTCAAAAGTCGGCAGGCCGTCGAGTGCCAGCTGCTCGAAGTCGCTTTCGGTGAGATGGCTTTGGTCTTCGGCAAACAGGCTTTCTGAAATACGTTGGGCGGCGGCAAGGGCCTCTTCGCCGTGAATCAGACGGGTCATTTCTTCGGCGAGGATGCGTTGCGCTTCTGGCTTGGTGCCGCTGGCTTTGTCTTTGGCTTCGATGGCATCGATTTCTTCGATGGACAGGAAGGTAAAGTATTTCAGGAATTTATACACATCGGCATCGGCCACTTTCAGCCAGAATTGGTAGAACTGATACGGAGAAGTTTTCTTCGCGTTCAACCATACCGCGCCGCCTTCGGTTTTGCCGAATTTGGTGCCGTCTGATTTGGTTACCAAAGGCAGGGTCAGGCCGAATACTTGTTTTTGGTGCAGGCGGCGGGTCAAGTCGATACCGGCAGTGATGTTGCCCCATTGGTCGGAACCGCCGATTTCCAAAACTGCGCCATGACGTTTGTTCAATTCGGCAAAGTCGTAGCCTTGCAGCAGGGAGTAGGCGAATTCGGTAAAGGAAATGCCCACATCGTCGCGCTCGATACGCTGTTTGACGGATTCCTTGTTCAGCATGGCATTGACGGAGAAATGCTTGCCGATGTCGCGCAGGAAGTCGAGGCAGTTCATGCTGCCGAACCAGTCGGCGTTGTTGGCCATAATGGCGGCGTTATCGCCGTCAAAGCTTAAGAAAGGGGTCAGTTGGTTGCGGATGCTTTCTACCCAGCCGGCAACAGTTTCGGCAGAATTCAAGCTGCGTTCGGCGGCTTTGAAGCTTGGGTCGCCGATCATGCCGGTCGCGCCACCCACCAAAGCAATCGGCGTATGGCCGGCTTGTTGGAAACGGCGCAATGCCAATACTGGTAGCAAGTGGCCGATGTGCAGGCTGTCGGCTGTCGGGTCAAAACCGCAATAGAGGGAAATTTTTTGTTCGTTTAGCAAAGCGTCTAAGGCTTCGATGTCGGTAGTTTGCGCGATTAAGCCACGCGATTGTAGGTCTTTGATGACGCTCATTGATATCTTCCAAAAAAATTAGCAGTTTTACAAACCGCTAATTGTAACAAATTTCATCGGATGAATGGCTATGGCTTACTGAAGAAGCGTATGTTTTTCAGAAAAACGCTTGGCCAGTTCTCTGCCGCCGTAAGGGTTGATGTGGTCTCTATCGGAATAAACCGGCAATCCGTTGATTTTGAAGTTCTCCGGAATATAGGCAGTGGCATCGATAATGTGCACATTGGCATATTTTTCTGCCAAATTTTTGATGCGTTCATTTCCTTTTGAAGTGACTGTTTCATCAATGGCAAGATTTTGACTAAATCTCGGTATGCGGTAAGACAGAATATAGGCGCGCAAGCCGTTGTATGACAGATTAGGGTTGTCTATCATCAGGTAAACCGCTTGTTTTTCCGAAGAAAGTTTTTGCAACATGAGGTCGAATTTTTTGAAAAAATCGGCATCGTAAGCAAGGGAGTTGCTGTTTTCAGGCATTTGGCTACCCCAGCGCATGGCCAAAAGCACTTTTGAGTATTGGGGCAGATGCTCTTTGGCATACTGATAAACGGCACGGCAGGAGGCGTTTTTCTTGAATACGGGTGCGGCATAATCTTCTACATAGGCGCAACTGTCCGCAGAAACCATCGTTGCCGACCATTTTTCTTTTTTGCCGACGGTATCAAAAAACGTTTTATATTGGTCGGCATGCGAATCGCCTAGAATCAGTAATTCCGGCTGTTTGTCTGTATCGCCCCAAATACACTGTTTGTCGGTATTGTTGTGACAAGAAGTGTAGGAACGTGCCAATCCCATACGGTCGTATTGCTGCATAAACGGGAGCTTCATGGCAAGAAAAGGCGTAATGGCCAAAACAAGCATGGGGACGGCATAAACCCATGTCACAGATTGTGCAAAAGAGCCTTTCCAGTTTTTAAACGGCTTCTCGACAAAATAATAAGAAAGCAGGGAGAGTGCAAACATTAAGACAATCGCGGCCGCAGTCGAATACGAAGGCAGATTGTTTGCACCGATGTATCTCATAAAAGCCAATACAGGCCAATGCCACAGATACAGCGAATAGGAAATCAAGCCTATGCCGACGGTAATCTTCCATTGGAAAAATTGTTTCAGCCGGTGTTCAAATTGATTGAAATAAATGAATGCGGCGGCGGCCAAACAAGGAATGATGGCGGCAGGACCCGGGAAATAGGCGGTTTTTTCCGTATAGGTAAACAGGCAGGCAAACAGTACGCATACGGAAAGTAATGCGCCTGCCGCCGCATATTGTTTGCCGGTATCCAGCCCTTGTTGTTGCCGGTATTGCATCCACACGGCCGTCAATGAGCCGATCAGCATTTCGCATGCGCGCAGATGAGGAAGGTAATATTTATCCAGTGCAGTCGGCATAAAAGAAGCCAAAATGCTGAATACGCATAGACTGATGAGGAAGGCAAACTGAGTGCGCCAGCTTTTGCGGACAACCAGTAACAGCAATATCGGGAAGACGAAATAATACTGTTCTTCGACCGATAAAGACCATATGTGAAGCAAAGGTTTTTCTTCTTGTATGGGATCGAAATAGCCCTGACCCTTTGCAAAAAAGATATTGGAGATGAACCCCAAGGTGGACAGGGCTGTCCTCCATAAAAGGAAGAAATCATCTTTGGTGAATAAAAGAAAGCCGCATATCAGCGTTACCGTCAATACGGTAAAAAATGCGGGCAGTATCCGCTTGATACGGCGGATGTAAAATTTTTTGAACGAGAAAATCCCGCTGCTCATTTCACGATGGATAATCATCGTGATCAGAAAGCCGGAAATGACAAAAAAGATATCAACACCAAGAAAGCCGCCGGGCAGCCAGTTTTTTTCAATATGGAAAACAACAACGGATAGAACAGCAACGGCACGCAATGTATCAATATCTGGGCGGTAAGATAAAACTTTGCTCATAATATTTTGATTTTAATTAGTTTATTTTAATGGCGTCGTCTGAAAAGTGACTCCTGCCGAGAGTGGGGGCATTTCGGAGGTCGGCCATCGTTTGTCAGTACTGGGCAGTTTGTTTGCCTTCTTAGAATGATTGCTGATGATATGCGTTTGAATAGTAATAGATTAGAGTAGGGATACAGTTGATAGTTTCAACATAATATTTAATATGTTGTTTTTATAATGAATCAATACGATGTGGTATTGTTTAATTGTTTATTGTCATATCAATGGTATTGTTATTGATGATGTAACCTTGCGTTATTTTTAGGTGAGGCGTAGGTAAGAAACGAGAGATTTTAAGCAAGAAAAATTACGGGCTATACCCGCATTTATTATGGAGATAATGTCTTGTTTTGTTGATATTTCAAGACATGAGGCCGTCTGAAAATAAATTCAGACGGCCTTAATCTTAGAAAAGGCCGTCTGAAAAAGCGGGACGCTGGGTTTATACGTTAAAGAGGAAGTGCATCACATCGCCGTCTTGTACGACGTATTCTTTGCCTTCCACACGCATTTTACCGGCTTCTTTGGCTTTGGCTTCGCCGCCTAAAGCGATGAAATCTTCGTAGGAGATAACTTGGGCACGGATGAAGCCGCGTTCAAAGTCGGTGTGAATCACGCCGGCGGCTTGTGGCGCAGTGTCGCCTTTGTGGATGGTCCAAGCGCGGACCTCTTTGACGCCGGCGGTGAAGTAGGTTTGCAGGCCCAAGAGGTCGTAGCCGGCACGAATGAGGCGGTTCAGGCCCGGTTCTTCCAAGCCCATTTCAGCGAGGAATTCGGCTTTTTCGTCGTCTTCCAATTCGGCGATTTCGCTTTCCATCGCGGCGCATACAGCCACAACCGGTGCGTTTTCTTTTGCAGCTAATTCTTTCAGACGGTCGAGGTGCGGGTTGTTTTCAAAACCGTCTTCGGAAACGTTGCCGACGTACATGGCAGGTTTAGCAGTCAGCAAGAACAGCGGTTTGAGCATGGCGAGTTCTTCTGCGTCCAAACCGAAGGAGCGTACAGGCTTGCCTTCGTCCAAATGCGGCAGCAGTTTTTTGCACAGATCGACCAGTTTTTGCGCGTCTTTGTCGCCTGAGCGGGCGCGTTTTTCTTCGCGGACAATGGCTTTTTCGACGCTGGCCAAGTCAGCCAGTGCCAACTCGGTGCCGATGGTTTCGATGTCGGCAATCGGATCAACTTTGCCTGCAACGTGGACGATGTTGTCATCGTCAAAGCAACGTACAACGTTAACAATCGCGTCAGTCTCGCGGATGTTGGCGAGGAACTGGTTGCCCAAGCCTTCGCCTTTGCTCGCGCCTGCAACCAAACCGGCGATGTCGACAAATTCGACGATGGCAGGCTGCATTTTTTGCGGATTGACGATTTTTGCCAATTCGGCCATACGCGGATCGGGGACTTCAACGATGCCGACGTTGGGTTCGATGGTACAGAAAGGATAGTTTGCCGCTTCGATACCCGATTGGGTCAGCGCGTTAAAGAGGGTGGATTTGCCGACGTTGGGCAAACCGACGATGCCGCATTTTAAGCTCATGGTTTTTCCTGAAAAGATAAAAGTTTAACGGCGGATTATAGCATATTGTGAAGGTACTCAAAACAGCCGCAATGTTGGTGTGTTCTTATAATAAAAGGCCGTCTGAAAAAAGAGGGGCAGGCATTCAGCTTATTGTTCTTCCGAAGAATGAGTAAATGAATAAAGCCGTTAAATAAAACAATTTTTCGGACAGGAGGCTTAAGATCAAACCCAAAAGAATGCCCAGTACCCAATAAATCATCTGACGGTATTTCGGGTCGGATGCGGTACGCAACATTTTAAAATACAAAACCAGACAGCCGAACATGCAGATTGTTTGAAACAGAATGAGGGGGAGGCTGTCAATGGCTCCGGAAATCGAATCATGAAGGATGATTGCCCCTATGCGTATGCATAAATAAATTAAAGCCGAGCCTGCCGCCGAATGCCCAAAAGGGACGGGCGTGTCGGATGAATCGGGTGTTTTGTGGGGCTGAAGCCTGCCGAATAACAAGATAAATACAATGTCAAACATAATGATAGTTGCCTTGGTGTGAGATGTTTTTGTTTTTCAGACGGCCTCAGGGTTGTCTGAAAGCGTATTGTGCGGCGATATGCGATGGTGCCGCAGTAAGGTATGTCAGTAGGTCGACCATCCACCATGCTGAAGCAGTTGCCATACTTAAGTGAACATATTGATTTAGCAGAGGGTTATCTGCTATTTCTCCAAATAGTCTGAAATACAGGGTAAGTTAAATGAATAGGGTCAGAGTGGCAAGCAGGTTGAGAAACAGTATGGAGTTTGTGGGTAAATACTTTGCCGCGGTTCGCAGTTAGTTTAAAGGCCGTCTGAAAAACTGTTTCAGACGGCCTTTTTTCCGTACTGACTTAACCGGTATTACGCAAACCTTGCGCCACGCCGTTGATGGTCAGGTGAACCATCAGCAGTGCGTGCGGATTATCGGGCTCTTTGCGCAGGCGTTTGAGCATGGCGACTTGCAGGCCATTGAGGGCGTTCAGGTATGGAATCCTCAAGGCAAGCGAACGGGCGAGGCTGCGGTTGTCGCGCAGGAGCTCTTCGGTTTGCAACAGGTCGAGCAGTGCTTTGCGGCTGCGTTGGTATTCTTCCTTGATCATGCCGAAGATGACTTTTGCTTTGTCGGGTGATTCGCTCAAGCCGGCATAGTTTTCCGCCAAAGTGATGTCGGTTTTCGCCATCACTTGCTCCATATTGGAGAGCATGGCTTGGAAGAATGGGTTGCTTTGGGCGTGTTCGCGCAGGGCAGCGAGCGTTTCGGGTTTGCCTTCGCACAAGGTTTCCACTGCGCTGCCGAAACCGTACCAAGCCGGCAGCATGAGGCGGTTTTGCATCCATGAGAATACCCACGGAATCGCGCGCAAGTCCTGAATCCGCGCCAAGGTTTTGCGGCTGGCGGGGCGGCTGCCGAGGTTGAGGGTGGCAATTTCCTGAATCGGGCTGGTTTGCAGGAAGTAGTCGATGAAGTCGGGGTGGGTAATCAGTTCGCGGTAGTATTTGAACGATACGTCCGACAAGTCCTGCATCAGTTTGGCATCAGGGTCTTTTTTATCCGGCAGGATGCTGGCTTCCAACGTCGCGGCAACCAAGGTTTCCAAGTTGCGTTGGGCATTGCCCGGGTCGGCGTATTTGGCGGTAATGACTTCGCCTTGCTCGGTAATGCGGATTTGTCCGGCAACGCTGCCTGCGGGTTGCGCCAAGATGGCTTGGTAAGAAGGGCCGCCGCCGCGACCTACGCTGCCGCCGCGACCGTGGAACAGGCGCATGCGGACATCGTATTTTTTGAAGAGTTCGACCAAGCCCAACTCTGCCTGATACAGACACCATGAGCTGGTAACGTAGCCGCCGTCTTTGTTGGAGTCGGAGTAGCCGAGCATGATTTCTTGGATATTGCCGCGGCTTTCGAGCAGGGCGTCATACCAGTCGAGGCGGAACATGGTTTCCATGACCGGACAGGCGTTTTCGAGCGCTTCGATGGTTTCAAACAGAGGCACGATATTGATGCGGCTGTGCGGTTTGCCGTTTTCCACCACCAACAGGCCGCTTTCTTTCAGCAGCAATGCCAAGGCGAGCAGGTCGCTGGGTTGTTCGCAGTTGGAAATAATGCTTTGTGTAACGGCATCTTCGCCAAATTCGTCTTTGATTTTGCGCGCTTCGTTGAAAATTGCCAGTTCGTGGCGGGTATGGTCGCTGTATGTGATGAACGGGCTGTACAGCGGACGTTGATGGCTCAATTCGCGCAACAGGGCGGTTTGTTTTTGCTCTTCGTTCAGGCTGTTGTAGTCTTCCAAGCCTGCGTGTTGGAAAAGCTCGGCAACCACATCGGCGTGTTTGCCTGCGTGTTGGCGCAGGTCGAGCGGCATCATGTGGAAGCCGAACACGGATACGCTGCGGATAATGTCGGACAGACGGCCTTCTGCCAGCAGTTGGCTGCCGTTTTCATGGAGCGAGCGTTGCAGTTTTTTCAGGTCGGTGAGGAACTCTTCGACCGTGGCATAAGGCTCGAGGAAGCCGAATTTGCAGCCCATGCCCAAACCTAGTGAGCGTGCCTTGCCCATGGCGCGTGCCATGATGTAGGCGATGGCGCGGCGGTAGGGTTCTTCGGTGCGGGCGATTTCTTCGTCAGGTGAGAGGGCGGCCAGTGCCATCACGTCGTCGTTGACTTTGACGCGGCGGATGGAGAGCGGCAATTCGCGGTAGAGTTTGTCGAGTTCGCCACGATAGAAACGGAACACTGCGTCGGCATGCCGTCTGAACGCAAAACGCAAGGTTTCGGCAGAAACAAACGGGTTGCCGTCGCGGTCGCCGCCGATCCAGCCGCCGATTTTAAGGATATTCGGAACGCGGACGCCGGGATAGGCCGTCTGAAAATCACGTTCCATTGTGCGGTAGAGTTTGGGCAGGGCTTCAAAGAAGCTCATTGGGAAGATGGATACACCGTTGTTGATCTCGTCGTTGACGCTGAGTTTGTGGCGGCGCGTTTCGCTGGTCTGCCACAAGCCCAAAAGCACGGTGTCGATTTCTCGGCGTAACTGAGCCAGCGCATCAGGATTGGTGCAGCGTTCGCGTTGCGGCAGCAGCGCGCGGATGCGGCGGTTGAAGCTCAAGACGGTTTGGCGTTGCACTTCGGTCGGGTGCGCGGTCAAAACGGCGGTAACGACTGTATTGTCCAGTTGTTGTTGCAACGCTTTGCCGTTGACTTTTCCGGCTTTGAGCTTGCGCACGGTTTCCGTCAGGCTGCCTTCTGCTGCGCTGTGGCCGGCATCTTCGTGGATTTGGCGGCGGCGTTCGTGGTGCACGTCTTCGGCGATGTTCAAAATCTGCGCGAACAGGCCGCAGGCCAAGGTTAAATCGTGGGTTTGTTGTTCGTCCAATTGCGGCAACACCTTTTCAATCAAGGCGGCGCTGTCGTCTGAAGTCGATAATAACTTAACGGTTTCGACCACCAAAGGCGACGCTTCCTCATGCAGCAGATTGAAAAGAGACTGTTTTAAAAATTCCGCATCCGCCGCCAGAGCGGCATCTTTGGGATTGTTTAAGATATGCAGTTGCATGATTTTTCTCTTATTTAAATGTTAATTTGGGTTTGTCCCGAATCCATTGTATAGCAAATTTTTGTAAACTGCCAATGCTGCCGTCCGATACATTTCAAACCGGAAAACAGCCGTCCGTATCCGCCACGTGGCCGGTGTCTGTAAAATGCCGTAAAATATTAACTGTCAAAACAGAGGCGAGAACCCCATGATCGAATTCCCCAACCAGCCCGATTTTCCTGAGCAACACACCGCCGTCGCCGTCGGCACCATCAACATGAGCCAGCAGGCGGTACGGGTGTTGATAGAGAATGCAACCGAAAAGGCAAGTATCCTGACCATCGCCCGCGTTGCCGCCATTCAAAACATCAAACAAAGCGGCAACCTGATTCCGCTGCACCTGCCCGGCCGCATCATCGGCGTGCAGGTTGATTTCGATATTAACGTTGAGCTGGCCTGCTTGAAGGCCACATTGACCGTCCAAGCGCACAGCAACGGCAGCATTGCCACCGAAGCCCTGACTGGCCTCAATTTGGCACTCTTGAGCGTTTACGACATGATGAAAGACGTTGACCGCAATATGATGCTCAGCGGTATCCGCCTCGAATCCGAAACCAGCAGCGAAGGCCGCCCTTTCCTGTTTGACAACGCCTACGAAAATATCAATTTCTAAACCACTCAGGCCGTCTGAATATTCGGTTTCAGACGGCCTTATTGTTATGATGAACGATCAACAACTTTTGCGGTTCAGCCGCCATATCCTGTTGGATGAAATCGGTATCGAAGGCCAAGAAAAACTCTTGGCCGCCCATGCGCTCGTTGTCGGTTGCGGCGGGCTGGGTGCGGCGGCCTTGCCGTATCTTGCCGCCGCCGGGATCGGCCGCCTGACGATTGCCGATGCCGATACCATCGACGAGACGAACCTTCAACGCCAAATCACGTTTACCGAAGCCGACATCGGCAAAAACAAGGCTTTGGTCATGCAAGGCCGTCTGAAACAGATCAACAGCCAAACACACATTGTCGCCATGGCCGAATTTCTCGATGAGGCCAAGCTTGTCGAATTGGCAAACGCCGCCGACATCATCCTTGATTGTTCCGACAATTATCCCACGCGCCAGGCGGTCAACCGCGCCGCCGTTGCCGCGCGCACGCCTTTGGTTTCCGCCGCGGCCGTCCGCTTTGACGGACAAATCGCCGTGTACCGCCCCGACCTTCCCGATACGCCTTGTTATGCCTGCCTGTTCGACGGCGAACAAGCTGACGACGGCGCTTGTGCATTGTTCGGCGTTTTTTCGCCCTTGGTCGGTGTTGTCGGAACGACCCAAGCCGCCGAAGCGCTTAAAGTGCTGCTCGGTATCGGTACGCCGTCGCACGGCAAACTTTCCACCTACAACGCATTGAGCGGACAATGGCGGCAATACGGGGTGAGACGCAATCCCGAATGTCCGCTTTGCGGCGGCCGTTAAAGACAAAAGCAGGGCAAGGGTTTCACTGCTCCGAAGCCAATCCGCCGGAGCAATCATGCTTATCTTTCATTAAACTTGAAAGAAGGCGTTTCTTCCCTTTTCAGACGGCCTGTGGCACGATATGATTCAATGATTAATAAATTTTTTGAGGCCGTCTGAAAAAGATAGGGAGAAACCGGCTTAATGAATATTATTCGTGCCTTATTGGTGGTATTGGGTTGCCTGACTTTGGGCGAGGCGGCCGTTTGGATTTTGGGGTTGAAGCTGCCGGGCAGCATTGTCGGCATGGGTTTGCTGTTTGCCGCGCTGCAGGCCGGCTGGGTCAAATTGTCTTGGGTAGAAGAGCTGGCGGACATTTTGATGGCGAACCTGACTTTGTTTTTGGTGCCGCCTTGCGTGGCCGTCATCAGCTATTTGGATGTGATTGCAAACGACTGGTTTTCGATTTTGACGGCCACGATCGGCAGTACGGTGTGCGTATTGTTGGTGACCGGCAAAGTGCATGAGTGGGTCAGGAGGTGGATGTGATGAATATAGACGGGCTGTTGCGTATGCCCTCGGTCATGCTGTTCCTGACTTTGGCCGTGTATGCTTTGGCGGTGCAGATTCGGGCGCGCACGGGGAATGTGCTGTGTAATCCGGTATTGATCAGTACGCTGGTGTTGATGGGGTATTTGAAGGTATTTTCCATTGATTACGAGCTGTACCATTCTGCTTCGCAATTTATTGATTTTTGGCTGAAACCGGCAGTCGTGTTGCTGGCGGTGCCGCTTTATCGAAATTGGGACCGTATCCGCAGCCAGTGGTTGCCGGTGGTGCTGTCGCAGTTGGCGGGCAGCGTGACAGGCATTGTTACGGGCGTGTATTTTGCCAAATGGCTGGGCGCTTCGCACGATGTGGTTTTGTCGTTGGCTTCCAAATCGGTAACCAACCCGATTGCGATTGAAATCACGGCATCGGTCGGCGGTATTCCGGCGATTACGGCGGCAACGGTGATTATTGCCGGGCTTTTTGGACAGATGGCCGGATATAAAGTGTTGAAAGGGACGTTGTATATGCCTTCTTCAGTGGGGATGTCTTTGGGTACGGCCTCGCATGCGATGGGGATTGCGGCGTCTTTGGAATACGGCCGCCGTATGGCCGCCTATGCCGGCTTGGGCTTGACGCTCAACGGCGTATTGACGGCGGTATTGGTGCCTATTTTGATTCCCTTATTGGGCGTATAGCGTTTAGGCCGTCTGAAAACAGTGTAAAACAGGAGAAAATGATATGGCTGTAAATTTGACTGAAAAACGTGCAGACGAATTGTTGGAAATCGACGGCATTCGTCTGTTTACGGGTCGTGCCGGCATCAAGCAGCAAAACCGCGACGATTTGACGCTGATGGTGTTGGGCGGCGGACATACGGTGGGCGCGGTGTTTACGCAAAACCGTTTCTGCGCCGCGCCGGTGCATATCGCCAAATCGCACCTGTTTGACCAAGACGGCGTGTGTGCCTTAGTCGTCAATACGGGCAATGCCAATGCAGGTACCGGCGCACAAGGCCGTCTGGAAGCGATTAAGGTGTGCGCGGCCGTGGCGGAACAGGTCGGCTGCCAATCCAATCAGGTGATGCCGTTTTCGACCGGCGTGATTTTGGAGCCGCTGCCTGTGGATAAAATCGTGGCCGCTTTGCCGCAAGTGCGCCCTGCATTCTGGTCGGACGCGGCGCGTGCCATCATGACGACGGACACTGTGCCTAAAGCCGCTTCACGCACAGGCCTGGTCGGCGAAAAACACACAGTCCGCGCCACCGGCATCGCCAAAGGTTCGGGCATGATTCATCCGAACATGGCGACCATGTTGTCGTTTATTGCCACCGATGCCAAAGTGTCCCAGCCGATTTTGCAGCTGATGACGCAAGAAATCGCAGACGAAAGTTTCAATACGATTACCGTGGACGGCGATACCAGCACCAACGACAGTTTCGTCATTATGGCGACAGGCCGTTGCGGTCAGAGCGAAATCGACAATACCGCCGATCCGCGCTATGCGCAGCTCAAAGCCTTGCTCGGTTCGCTGGCTTTGGAATTGGCGCAGGCGATTGTCCGTGATGGCGAGGGTGCGACCAAGTTCATCACGATTGAAGTGCAAAACGCGAAAACCCGTGAAGAGGCGCGCAAGGTGGCTTATGCCGTTGCCCATTCACCTTTGGTGAAAACCGCGTTCTTTGCCTCCGACCCGAACTTGGGCCGTCTGTTGGCCGCCGTCGGCTATGCCGGTATTGAAGACTTGGATGTCGATGCTTTGAAAATGTGGCTGGATGACGTGTTGGTGGCCGAAAACGGCGGCCGTGCGGAAAGCTATACCGAAGAGGCAGGGCAAGCCGTGATGAACCGTCCGGAAATCACCGTCCGCATCGATTTGCAACGCGGCGATACGGAGGCGGTTGTTTATACCTGCGATTTGTCGCACGAATATGTGTCGATTAACGCGGATTACCGTTCTTAAAAACCTTTATCCTTGTATTCAGACGGCCTTTGAGAAAAGCATCAAGGCCGTCTGAACATATTTGCTGTGTGCCTATTATGAAATTTCCACAGACTTGGGCGGCGCGCCTCGCCCACAAAATCCGCCAAACCAAACGCCTGTCCAAAAAGAGCATTGCCTTTCTGTTTTTGCTGGCAGGCTCGGCACTGGTTGCCCTGACGGCTTTGCTGTTTGCGCGTTTGGCGGATTTGGCTTTGGAATGGAATGCTTTACTGGCGGGCAAATATCCGTGGTTCGCATGGGTGGCTTTGCCGCTGGGCTTGCCGCTTTTGGCGTGGTTTACGCGCAAATTTGCGCCGTACACTTCCGGCAGCGGTATTCCGCAGGTCATCGCTTCGTTGTCTTTGCCGTATGGCGCGCAGAAAACCCGTCTGATTCGTCTGGGCGAAACCTTTTTTAAGATTCCGCTGACGTTTTTGGGCATGATTTTGGGTGCGTCGATCGGCAGGGAAGGGCCGTCTGTACAAGTAGGCGCGGCGGTCATGAACGCTTGGGGCGCGTGGTGTAAAAAGCACGGGCTGGCGTTTAGGGGCATGCAGGAAAACGATTTGATTGCCGCAGGCGCGGCCGGCGGTTTGGCAGCGGCGTTTAACGCGCCTTTGGCCGGCGTGGTGTTTGCCATCGAAGAATTGGGGCGCGGCGTGATTTTGCGTTGGGAACGCCAAATCTTGATGGGCGTGTTGGCGGCCGGTTTCATTCAAGTGGCGATACAGGGCAACAACCCGTATTTTTCAGGGTTTCAAGGACACGAGCTGCCAAACATGCTGATGTGGGCCGCAGTGTCGGGCATCGTCTGCGGCGTGGCAGGCGGATTGTTCGGCAGCTTTTTGTATCGCGGTGCGGCGGCATTCGCACCGGTGCGCTGGCGCAGTTTCATCCGCCGTCATTTGTTGGTGGTCGCCTTTGTAATGGGCATTTTGCTGGCGCTGCTCGGTACGTTTTATCAAGGCAAAACCTATGGCACGGGCTATCACGAAGCCGCAGCCGCACTCAAAGGCGCGTATGAAGCGCCGTTCGGCTTAGCCGCCGCAAAATGGGCGGCAACCGTGTTCAGCTACTGGGCAGGCATTCCCGGCGGCATCTTCACGCCGTCGTTAACCATCGGCGCGATGATAGGCGAACACATGGCTTCTTTTGCGCAACTGGGCGACGCATCTAATGTCGCGGTTTTGCTCTGCATGGCCGCATTCCTTGCCGCCGCGACCCAATCGCCGTTAACCGCCGCCGTGGTGGTAATGGAAATGACGGGCGGACAGAATTTGCTGTTTTGGATGTTGCTGACGTGCATCTTCGCTTCGCAAGTCTCGCGCCAATTCTCGCCGCATCCGTTTTATCATGCCGCAGGTTTGCGCTTCAGACGGCATATCGAAGCCGAAAGCGGACATGTTCAGCACGAAAAAAAAGAATAGGTTGGTATATAAAAGGCCGTCTGAAAATCGATTTCAGACGGCCTTTATTATGTCGTTTAAAGCTGTATTACAGTTTATTTAAATAGCAAAATCAGCAGCAAAACAATTGCAATCATACCCAGCCACAGGCTTTGGCGTTGTTGCACTTTGACCAAGTGCACATAGGCATCGCGCATTTCCTGCTGGCGGTTTTCATCAACCAGCGCATTGATTTTGCGCGGCAGGGAAGGGATGATTTGCGCCCAGTCGGGGGCTTCGTTTTTGAGGTTGCGCCAAAGTGCTTTGGGGCCGACCTGTTCGTTCATCCAGCGCACCAAAAACGGTTTGGCGGTTTTCCACAAGTCCAAATCGGGATCAAGCTGGCGTCCCAAGCCTTCGATGTTGAGCAGCGTTTTTTGCAGCAACACAAGTTGCGGCTGGATTTCGACATTGAAGCGGCGGCTGACTTCAAACAGGCGCATCAGCACCAAGCCGAAAGAAATTTGCGAAATCGGTTTGTTGAACACAGGCTCGCACACGGCTCGAACGGCGGCTTCCAACTCTTCCGCGCGCGTGTCGGCAGGTACCCAACCTGATTCGATGTGGGCGGTGGCGACGCGGTGGTAATCGCGGTTGAAAAAGGCGAGGAAGTTGATGGCGAGATAGCGTTTGTCGTAATCGGTCAGCGTGCCGACAATGCCGAAATCGAGGGCGATGTAGCGGTTGTCGGCGGCGACCAGAATGTTGCCGGGGTGCATATCCGCATGGAAAAAGCCGTCGCGGAAAACTTGCGTGAAGAAGATTTCCACGCCGTAATCGGCAAGTTTGTGCAAATCGATGCCGTCGGCTTTGAGTTTGGCGATATCGGATACCGGCGTGCCGTCCATCCATTCGATGGTCAGTACGTCGCTGGTGCAGTAGTCGTAAAATACCTTCGGCACAATCAGCATATCGCTGTTTTGGAAATTGCGACCGAGCTGGCTGGCATTGGCAGCTTCGCGCATCAAGTCCAATTCGTCGTGCAGGTATTTGTCGAATTCGGCCACCACTTCGCGCGGCTTCAAACGCTTGCCGTCTGAAAACAAACGCTCCACCCAGCCTGCGCCAAAGCGCATCAGCGACAAATCCTGTTCGATAACGGGCAAAAGGTTGGGGCGCAAGACTTTCACTGCGACCTGTTCGCCCGAATGCAGGCGGGCTTTGTGTACCTGGGCGATGGACGCGCTGGCGACGGGCTCGGTTTCAAATTCCGCGTATAAAGTGTCGATGGATTGGCCCAGCGATTTTTCGATTTGCGAGCGTGAAAGCTGTGCGTCAAACGGTGGCACTTTGTCTTGCAGCCTTGCCAGTTCGACCGCGTAATCATGCGGAATCAAATCGGGGCGCGTGGACAATACCTGTCCGAATTTGATGAAAATCGGCCCCAGGCTTTCCAAAGCCAAACGCAGGCGCACGGCAGGCGTATCGTGTTTGAACTTGGATGACTGCGGCAGCATATTGAGGAAAGTCCGTGCCCAACCCGGACGGACCAGCGAGGCAATCAGCTCGGCGAGGCGGTAGCGGTAGAGCGTGCAGAGGATGGTTTTGATGCGTTTGAGGCGGTTCATGATGGACGCAGATAAATCGAAAAAACAGAATTATATAGGAAAAACGGGTAAGGGCTTCAGACGGCCTGAGACTTTTGCAAAAACATTTGCCGCATAGCTAACAATTTGATAAAGGCTCAAGTTTTGCCGCTCCAATAAAAAGACGGATATTCACATCATAAATATTCATCGGCTACTTGCCCAAACCGCCGATTCAAGACATAATCGGGAAATGTGCAGGAGAGTGTTACACCCAACTACAATGTAACCACCGAAGGCGCAGACACCCTTAAATCGCTCAGGTATCAGGGACTGCACATTGAAACAAACAATCTGGAGAGCGGCGTTAGAATAACGTCCACCGAAGGGGAGAAGGCCGTCTGAACCACCATTCAGACAACCGCGCAAAGCAGTGAGCAGACTGGTTTGCCGTCATGCGGATACGGCCGAAAATCTCAGGTCCAAGGACAGATAGGGTCATCCGCGCACAGGTGCGCGGGCGGCATCTGAACAAAAAATCCGGAGAAACTTGAGAATGACTGCTCTGAAAACCACCCCATTTCATCAAGCCCATCAAGATGCAGGCGCGAAGCTGGTAGATTTTGCCGGCTGGGAGCTGCCCATCCATTATGGTTCACAAATCGCCGAACACGAAGCCGTGCGCACCGACGCCGGTATGTTTGACGTATCCCATATGCTCGTTACCGACGTAGCAGGCGCAAATGCCAAAGCCTTTTTCCGCAAATTGATTGCCAACGATGTCGCCAAACTCGCTTTTGTCGGCAAAGCCCTTTATTCTGCTTTGCTCAACGACAACGGCGGCGTGATTGACGACTTGATCGTTTACCGCACCAATGAAGCCGAAACCCAATACCGCATCGTGTCCAACGGCGCGACCCGCGAAAAAGATACGGCGCAATTCCACAAAGTCGGACAAGAGTTCGGCGTTGCCTTCAATCCGCGCTACGACCTCGGCATGCTTGCCGTACAAGGCCCGAAAGCCATCGAAAAACTCCTGACCGTCAAACCTGAATGGGCGGACGTGATTCACGGCCTCAAACCGTTCCAAGGTGCAGACTTGGGCAACGACTGGTTTGTCGCCCGTACAGGCTACACCGGCGAAGACGGTGTCGAAGTGATTTTGCCGGGTACTGAAGCAGGCGCATTCTTCAAAGCCCTGCAAGCAGCAGGCGTACAGCCTTGCGGTCTCGGCGCACGCGACACCCTGCGCATGGAAGCCGGTATGAACCTCTACGGCAACGATATGGATGACAATACCAGCCCGCTCGAAGCAGGCATGGGTTGGACCGTTGATTTGAAAGACGAAAGCCGCGATTTCGTCGGCAAAGCCGCCTTGCTGGCATTGAAAGAAAAAGGCGTTGCCGTGAAACAGGTCGGTTTGCTGCTCGACAAAGGCGGCATCCTGCGTGCGCATATGGAAGTGTTGACCGACAAAGGCCAAGGTGAAACCACCAGCGGCGTATTCTCTCCAAGCCTGAAACAATCCATCGCCATCGCACGTGTACCGAAAGATTTTGACGGCGATACCGCCAAAGTGCTGATGCGCGGCAAAGAAGTGGACGTACGCGTACTGAAGCTGCCGTTCGTCCGCAACGGTCAAAAACAGTTTGATTAATATCGGTTCAGACGGCCTTTATTTGTTAAGGGCCTTCTGAAAGCAGGTTTTAATTGTCGTCCGGTACGGACGTTTGTAGAAAGCATTGAACAAGGCATCTATGAAGATGCCGTCTGAAAATAACCCCCTATCAATGGAGTATCAAACCATGAGCAACATCCCAGCAGAACTGAAATACGTTGCCAGCCACGAATGGCTGCGCCTTGAAGAAGACGGTACCATCACCGTCGGCATTACCCATCACGCGCAAGAGCTGTTGGGCGACATCGTGTTTGTCGAGCTGCCAGAAGTCGGCGCAAACCTTGCCGCCGAAGAGCAAGCCGGTGTGGTTGAGTCTGTAAAAGCCGCATCTGACGTATACGCGCCGATTGCAGGTGAAATCGTTGCCGTCAACGAAGATTTGCCAAGCGCTCCGGAAACTGCCAACAGCGACCCTTACGGCGCAGGCTGGTTCTTCAAAATCGAACCTGCCAACCCTGCCGATTACGACGGTCTGCTGACTGCCGAACAATACGCAGGCGAAGTAGCTTGATTTTTGCAAACATCCAAACAGGTTTTGCGCCTGTTTGATATTGCAGGTCTTAGGTCGTCTGAAAAATGCTTTCAGACGGCCTTTGTTTCAATTTTTCCTCAGCAAACATGAATTACTGCGAATTTGTCGCCACGCTTCCCGACGATACGGACAACCCCAACAAACATTATCACGACACGCAATACGGTTTTCCGATTGAGGACGACAATGAATTGTTTGAGCGGCTGGTGTTGGAAATCAATCAGGCAGGATTGAGCTGGACGCTGATGCTGAAGAAGCAACGGGCATTTCAGACGGCATTTAAAGGTTTCGACATCGATACGGTCGCCGCATTTGACGAAGCCGAAATTGAGCGGTTGCTTGCCGATGCAGGCATCGTCCGCAACCGCCTGAAAATCAACGCAGCCATCTATAACGCGCGACAAATCAAACAAATACAGCAAGAATACGGCTCATTCAAAAACTGGCTGGATGCGAACCATCCGCTCGACAAGGCTGAATGGGTGAAGCTGTTTAAAAAACATTTCAAATTTGTCGGCGGCGAAATCGTCGGCGAATTTCTGATGAGTACAGGCTACCTGCCCGGCGCGCATGTGGAAACCTGTCCGGTTTATAGGGAAATATTGGCATGTCGTCCAAAATGGGCGGAGGCCGTCTGAAACAACATCTGCAAGAAAAAACAGTGTTGATATCGATAACACCGAAGGAGTAGAAATGAAACTATCTGAATTGTTCAACCCGAACGAATTTGCCGCGCGCCATTTGAGCTTTGGCGACGAGGCTGCGCTTTTGGAAGCGCTCGGCGAGAAGAGCATGGACGATTTTGTCGGCAATACCGTGCCGCAAAGCATCTGTATGCCGTCCGAACTCGATTTGCCCGAGGCTTTGACCGAGGCGGACGCGTTGGCGAAATTGAAAGGCATTGCGTCGAAAAACGTGATCAACAAGTCCTATATCGGTTTGGGCTATTACCCGACCCGCGTGCCGAATGTGATTTTGCGCAACGTGTTGGAAAATCCAGGCTGGTATACCGCCTACACCCCATATCAGGCGGAAATCGCGCAGGGTCGTTTGGAAGCGTTGTTAAACTTCCAACAAGTGTGTATCGATTTGACCGGTTTCCCTGTGGCAGGCGCGTCTTTGTTGGACGAGGCAACTGCCGCGGCCGAAGCGATGGCGATGGCGCACCGCGTGGGCAAAGTGAAATCCGAGCGTTTCTTTGTGGATGCGCGCGTGTATCCGCAAACTTTGGACGTGATGAAAACCCGCGCCAAATATTTCGGCTTTGAACTGGTGGTCGGTGATTTTGCCCAAGCCGACGATGGCGAATACTTCGGCGCGCTGTTCCAATACGTCGGTAAAGACGGCGACGTGCAAGACTTGCAGGACGTTATCGGCCGTCTGAAAGCAAAAGGCACGATCGTGGCCGTTGCCGCTGATATCATGAGCTTGGTTTTGCTGAAATCTCCTGCCGAGTTGGGTGCGGATATTGCCTTGGGCAATACCCAACGCTTCGGTGTGCCGATGGGCTTCGGTGGTCCGCACGCTGCTTATTTCGCGTTTAAAGACGAGTTCAAACGTTCTGCCCCGGGCCGTATCATCGGCGTATCCAAAGACGCATCGGGCAAACCTGCCTTGCGCATGGCTTTGTCCACCCGCGAGCAACACATCCGCCGCGAAAAAGCGACATCCAATATTTGTACGGCACAAGCATTGCTGGCGAACTTGGCCGGTATGTATGCCGTTTACCACGGCCCTGAAGGCGTGAAACGTATTGCCAACCGCATTCATGCGCTGGCTTCTGCCTTTGCCGATGCGCTGGTTTCAGACGGCCTGAATGTGGTTCACAAAGTCTTCTTCGATACCGTTACCGTTGATTTTGGCAGCAAAGAGAAAGCAGACCAAGTGTTTGCCGCTGCTTTGGAATCGGGTTACAACTTGCGCCGCGTCAACGATACTCAAGTTGCGGCTGCATTCCATGAAACGTCGGCATACGAAGATTTGGTCGATTTGTACCGCGCGTTTACCGGCAAGGATACGTTCACATTTGCCGATGATGTCAAAGGCCGTCTGAACGCCGAATTGCTGCGTCAAGACGACATTCTGCAACATCCTGTGTTCAACAGTTACCACACCGAACACGAAATGCTGCGCTATCTGAAAAAACTCGAAGACCGCGACTTGGCGATGAACCGCAGCATGATTTCTCTCGGTAGCTGCACCATGAAACTCAATGCGACTGCGGAAATGTTGCCGATTACTTGGGCTGAGTTCTCCGATATCCACCCTTACGCTCCCGAAGCGCAAACCGCCGGCTACCGCGAATTGCTCGCCGATATGGAAAACAGCCTGAAAGCCATCACCGGCTTTGACGCGATTTCCTTCCAGCCCAACTCCGGCGCGCAGGGCGAATACAGCGGCATGCTGTCCATCCGCCGCTATCAAGAAGCCAACGGCGAGGGACACCGCAACATCTGCCTGATTCCTAAATCCGCCCACGGCACCAACCCTGCGACTGCCGCTATGCTGGGTTTGAAAGTCGTCGTTGTCGATACCGACGAACACGGCAACGTCAACATCGACGATTTGAAAGCCAAAGCCGAGCAATACCGCGACGCTTTGTCCGCCATCATGATTACTTACCCGTCCACCCACGGCGTGTACGAAGAAGGCATCCGCGACATCTGCCGCATCATCCATGAAAACGGCGGACAGGTTTACATGGACGGCGCCAACCTCAACGCCCAAATCGGCATCATGCAGCCTGCCGAAGTCGGCGCGGACGTGTTGCACATGAACCTGCACAAAACCTTCTGTATCCCTCACGGCGGCGGCGGTCCGGGCGTCGGCCCTATCGGTTTGAAAGCCCACCTTGCCCCGTTTGCACCGGGACACGCTTTGACCGACACCCACAGCGCCAGTGCCGACCAAACCGCCGTTGCTGCTGCGGCCTTCGGTTCTGCGTCCATCCTGCCGATTACTTGGATGTACCTGACCATGATGGGCAAACAAGGCATGGAACAGGCAACACGCTGGGCATTGCTCAATGCCAACTACGTTGCCAAACGTCTGAGCGAAGACTATCCGATTCTGTATACAGGCAAAAACGGCCGCGTCGCGCACGAATGTATCGTTGATTTGCGTCCACTCAAAGCCGAAAGCGGCATCACTGAAACCGACATCGCCAAACGCCTGATGGACTACGGCTTCCACGCGCCGACGGTTTCCTTCCCTGTTGCCGGCACGCTGATGATCGAACCGACTGAGAGCGAAAGCAAAGCCGAACTCGACCGCTTCATCGCCGCCCTGAAACAAATTAAACAGGAAGTGCTGAAAGTCGAGCGCGGCGAATGGCCGAAAGAGGATAATCCGCTGGTGAACGCTCCGCATACCGCATCCGACGTAACCGGCGAATGGGCGCATCCGTACTCCCGCGAAGAAGCCGTCTTCCCATTGCCGTTCGTCCGCGAACACAAATTCTGGCCGAGCGTTAAACGGGTAGATGAAGTGTATGGCGACCGCAATCTGGTTTGCTCCTGCTTGCCGATTGACGCATACGAAGAATAAGCCTGAATAGGTTTAAAATTGAACAGGCCGTCTGAAAATGAAAATAGTTTTCAGATGGCCTTTTGTTTGTTAAGATATTCCGCCCGAGAACGTACGTTTGTTTTGGGTAAAACAACAAATAAGACTTTCGGAAAGATAAACGGCGCATGCCTTTGTTTGCGGAGAAAACCAAAACAGCTTCCCATAACGATAAGCAAAAGGCCGTCTGAAAACAGGAGGATATGATGGACGAACTTTTTATTCAAACGCTGACGATTGCCGGCTCAGATTCCGGCGGCGGCGCGGGTATACAGGCGGATTTGAAGACATTTCAGATGCGCGGCGTGTTCGGTACCAGCGTACTGACCGCGGTTACCGCACAAAATACTTTGGGCGTATCGGCAGTGCATCCGATACCGACCGACATGATTGCCGCACAAATTGCCGCGATTCAGGAAGATTTCCAAATCCGCGCCTATAAAATCGGCATGCTGGGTACGGCGGAAATCATCGAATGCGTGGTGGAACAAACCGCCGAATGCGACTTCGGCAAACGCGTGTTGGATCCGGTCATGATTGCCAAAGGCGGTGCGCCGTTGTTGGAAAATTCAGCCGTCGAAGCCATGAAGCGCCTGCTGCTGCCACATACGGACGTATTGACCCCCAATCTGCCCGAAGCGCAGGCTTTGACGGGTATCAATATTGAAAACCGCCAAGATGCGGAACGCGCCGCCAAAATTCTTCAGGATTGGGGCGTGAAAAATGTGGTGATTAAAGGCGGCCATCTTGCCGACAGTCAAAGCGAATATTGCACCGACTGGCTGTTTACGCCATACGAAACCATCGAGCTGAACAGCAAACGTTTCCCGACGCCGCATACGCATGGCACGGGCTGCACGTTTTCTGCCTGCATTACTGCCGAGTTGGCAAAAGGGTTTAGCGTGCCCGAGGCGGTTCAAACGGCAAAAAACTATATTACCGCCGCCATTTCCCATCCTTTGGGCATCGGGGCAGGGCACGGACCGGTCAACCACTGGGCGTATCGGGACGAATAATGCGTTCAGACCAATTGTAATTGATTGTATTTTTCAGATGGCCTGACTAGGTTTATCACTTGAAATTGTTTACAATATCGGATTAATGCTTTTACGGATAAAAAAGACACCATGCAAGTTACTTCAAAATGGATAGACGGAATGTGCTTCGTCGGAACAACGGCAAACGGACACAGCGTTGTGATGGAAGGCGCGGCGGCTGAAGGCGAAGTCAAACGCGGCCCCAGCCCGATGGAAATGCTGTTGTTGGGTGTAGCAGGCTGTTCTAGCATCGATGTAGTGATGATTGCCGAGAAACAACGCCAAAAAATCACCGACTGCCGTGCCGAAGTGACTGCCAAACGCGCCGACACCGCGCCGCGCGTGTTTACCGAAATCCATATCCATTTCAAAGTGTATGGTCGGGATTTGCAAGAAAGCGCGATTGAACGCGCTGTACAGATGTCTGCCGAAAAATATTGCTCCGCATCGATTATGCTGGGCAAAGCGGCAAAAATGAGCCACAGCTTCGAGATCGTCGAAACAGAATAGGGCGGTTTCAGGGGGGGTGTCGGAGCGTGAAACGGCTGCCCACAAAAAAAGCAGATATATTCACGCATTAACATGAATATATCTGCTTGCTTTTTATTCCTTTTTCTCTCTCTCTATCAGCCTTTATAACTTGGCTTGTTGACCTCATTGTGCAAGTTTCGTTTAACATTGTCAACAATTTTTAATTATATTTTAAACACCCCCGAAAGCTGCAGGTTTGTAAACGCTTGTGCCTTAATACGGATACTGGGGAAACATTATGGATTACGAAAATAATACCAACGTTGCGCCTGCAACTTCATCGCTTATTTTGGAAGAGCGTCACGATTCCGAACTCTTCCGCGTGTACGCATTGATTTTGGACGGGATTACCGACCATCTGCTGCTGCCGGGCAAAAAATTGACCGAGTCCGAGCTGTGCCGGCAAATGGTTTGCTCGCGCAATACCGTGCGTGGCGCATTATCGCTTTTGGCGCACGATAAAATCGTCGATTTGCAGCCCAACCGCGGCGCATTTGTCCATGTGCCGGACTTGAAAGAAATGAAAGACGTGTTCAACACGCGTATCGAAATGGAAAGCATGATTTTGAGCGTCCTCATCGATATGCCTGATTTGGAAACGCGCCTGCAACCGCTTTACGCCATGATTGAGCAAGAGGCCGCAGCCTCCGAAAGCGGCGACCGCGTGGGTTGGAACCGCCTGTCCAATGCCTTCCATGTCGAATTGGCGCGGCTGCTGGACAACGACGTCCTGTTTGAAATCATGAATACCTTGTGCGCGCGTTCTTCACTGATTGTGGCCGTTTCCGATCCGCTTCGCAAAGAAAAGCGCACCATCAATTCCAATTCGCACCATGAACACCGCGAAATCCTCGATTTATTGGTGGCCGGCAAGCGCAACCGTGTGACCAAAGTCATGCGCCGCCACTTGAGCGCGTGCATCGAACGCTTGGAACAGAAACTCGAAATGTAATCGGTTTGACAATAAAAAGGCCGTCTGAAATATTCAGACGGCCATTGGTTTATCCCTGCAAAGTAAAACGCCATGAAACCCAAAATCCAAAGACACGAACATATCCTCACCCTTGTCCGCGAACATAACTTTATGACGGTGGAAGAGCTGGCGGCGAATTTGGATGTGACGCCGCAAACCATACGCCGCGATGTGCAGGAATTGAGCGAAACCGGACAGCTCAAACGCTATCACGGCGGCGCGTCTTTGGGCGACGTTTCAGTCGTAACGGCAGGGCAGGAGCGGCGCAACCATCAGCAGCAGGAAAAAAACGCCATTGCCCGGCTGATTGCTTCCACCATTCCCGACAATGCCTCGCTCTTTATCAGCATCGGCACCACCATGGAAGCCGTCGCCGCCGAGTTGGTCAGACAGCGTAAAAACCTGCGGATTATCACCAACAACATCTACGCCGCCTCCATCACTGCGGCGCGTACCGACTACACGGTCATCATCGCTTCCGGTGTGGTCCGTCCGTTGGACGGCGGTATTACGGGTGTGGCGACCGTCGATTTCATCAACCAATTCAAAGTCGACTATGCCATCATGAGTACCCACGGCATAGAAAACGACGGCTCGCTTTTGGATGACGATTACAAGGAAGTCAGCGTGATGCAGGCGATGGTGAACAATGCCCGCGTGCGCTATCTCGGCGTCGACCACAGCAAGTTCAACAGCAATGCCCTGGTCAGACTGGGCGATATCGGCGCATTCGATAAGCTATTTACCGACCGCACACCATCCGCCGCCATGCAGAAAACCCTAAACGAGCGCGGCGTGGCGTGGCAGGTTGCCGACCCTGTATCAAAGTAGCCAAGTCGGGTACAATTGAGCCATCATTCCATTCCTTTCAGACGGCCTGATTGAATGCCCAGGCCGTCTGAAAACAGAAAATCATCTTTCCATCAAAGAAATATTATGTTGAATAAAGACCAATTCGCGGACAACCACTTTATCCGCACCATTATCGAAGAAGACCTCAAAAGCGGTAAACATACAGCCATCCAAACCCGTTTCCCACCCGAGCCGAACGGCTACCTGCACATCGGCCACGCCAAATCCATCTGCTTGAACTTCGGTTTGGCGTATATTTATGACGGCTTGTGCAACCTGCGTTTCGATGACACCAACCCCGAAAAAGAAAACGACGAATACGTCAACGCCATCAAAGAAGACGTTGAGTGGCTCGGTTTTCATTGGGCGGGCGAACCGCGTTTTGCTTCCAATTATTTTGACCAGCTTTACGATTACGCCGTCGGTTTAATCAAAGACGGCAAGGCCTATGTCGATGATTTGACGCCCGAAGAAATGCGCGAATACCGCGGTACGCTGACCGAAGCAGGCAAAAACAGCCCTTACCGCGACCGCAGCGTCGAAGAGAATCTCGACCTGTTTACACGCATGAAAAACGGCGAGTTCCCCGACGGCAGCAAAACCCTGCGCCTGAAAATCGACATGGCATCCGGCAACATCAATATGCGCGACCCCGTCATCTACCGCATCCGCCGCGCCCATCACCACAACACCGGTGACAAATGGTGCATCTACCCGATGTACGACTACACGCACTGCATTTCCGATGCTATCGAGGGCATCACGCATTCCTTGTGTACACTCGAATTTGAAGCACACCGTCCGTTGTACGACTGGGTGTTGGACAACATTCCTGCGCCGCACGCCACACGTCCACGCCAATACGAATTTTCCCGTTTGGAGCTTCTGTATTCCATCACGTCCAAACGCAAGCTGAACCAACTGGTTTCAGACGGCCACGTTGCCGGTTGGGATGATCCGCGTATGCCGACCATTTCCGGTATGCGCCGCCGCGGCTACACGCCCGAAGGCTTGCGCCTGTTTGCCAAACGCGCCGGTATTTCCAAATCTGAAAACATCGTTGACATGAGCGTGTTGGAAGGTGCGATTCGTGAAGAGTTGGAAAACTCTGCGCCACGCATGATGGCGGTTTTGAACCCGCTCAAAGTGACCCTGACCAACTTTGAAGCCGGTAAAACCCAAAGCCGCCGTGCCGCATTCCATCCGAACCACGAGGAAATGGGCGATCGCGAAGTACCTATTTCACAAACCATTTACATCGAAGCCGACGACTTTGCCGAAAATCCGCCTAAAGGCTTCAAACGCCTGATTCCCGGCGGCGAAGTGCGTTTGCGCCATGGCTATGTCATCAAATGCGATGAAGTAGTAAAAGACGCAGCGGGCAATGTGGTTGAACTCAAATGCAGTATCGACCACGATACCTTGGGCAAAAATCCCGAAGGCCGCAAAGTTAAAGGCGTGATTCACTGGGTGTCTGCCGAACACGCAGCCGAAATTAAAGTCCGCCTGTACGACCGCCTCTTTACCGTCGAGCGTCCCGATGCCGTGCGCGGCGAAGACGGCAACTATCTGCCGTTTACCGATTTCCTCAATCCAGAATCCATCAAGGAAATCACCGCCTACGCCGAACCTGTCGCAAAAGATTTGCCGGCGGAGAGCCGTTGGCAGTTTGAACGCATCGGCTATTTTGTGACCGACCGCAAAGACCACAGCAAAGATATGCCGGTGTTTAACCGCACGGTTACGCTGAAAGATTCTTGGCAGCCTAAGTAATCTGTTTGCAGTCGTTAAATTGAAGGCCGTCTGAAAACGTGAAATCCGGTTTTCAGACGGCCTTTGTCGATAAAGGGATGAGATGGAACGTTATTCTGTACATTTGAAACTGCTGGGAATGGCGGTGTTGTGGGGTGCGTCCTGGCCGATGGGGCGGATGCTGGGGCAGTCGCTGCCGCCGTTGACGGGCGGGGCGGTTCGGTTTGTCTTGGCTTCGATTTTGTTGTTGGGCTGGTTGTTTGCGCGCAGCAGGTTTGCGACTTTGGCGGCTTTGTCGGCACGGCAATGGCTGGGTTTGACGGTGGCCGCTTCCGTCGGGGTGTGCGGCTATGCGGTGTTTTTTATGCTGGGTTTGCAGACTATGCCGGCGGGTAAGGCGGCGGTGGTCGTGGCGGTGAACCCCGTGTTAACGTTGCTGTTGGCAACTTGGTTTTTCGGCGAGCGTTTAAATGCGAAGATTTTGGCGGGTATGCTGCTGGCGGTCGGCGGTGCCATTATGGTGGTAACGCAAGGGCAGCCGTTGACGGTATTATCGGGCGGCATCAAGGCGGGGGAGTGGCTGATTTTCGGCTGCGTGGTCTGTTGGGCGGCTTATACCTTAATTGGACGTGCGGTTTTACGCGGCATAGATGCGCTGACGGTAACGACGGCAACTTCGTTCATTGGTGCGTTGATGTTGTCGGTGGTGGCGTTGTGGACGGACGGAATGCCGTTTGAGGCGATAGCGGCAATGGATGGGCGCGGTTGGACAGCCTTGGCGTGGCTGGTCATCGGTGCGACGGTATTGGCCTATGCGTGGTATTTCGAAGGCGTAAAGACTTTGGGTGCAGGCAGCGCGGCGGCGTATATTACGCTTGTGCCGATTTTCGGTGTGCTGTCTTCGGCGTGGTTTTTGGGCGAACCGCTGCATATTTCGCTGGTTGCGGGTTGTGCGGCAGCGGTCGGCGGCATGACGCTGATGCGGTACGGGCAGAGGGCCGTCTGAAGTTGGGTAAATACTCGGATTTTTGGCGATAGGGTTGCGATTGCCAAGCTGTTGCCGGCCATAATCTTATTGTATGGTAAGATTATGGTCTCGGCTCAGCGTTCGATTTAAAAATTTGACACCCTGCCTCCAACTGCCTAAAATTCAACTTTCTCAAAAATCTACCGTATCCTGCGGCACGATTTCATACTTTCAGACGGCCTTTGTGCCATCTCTCTGATACCATTCAAAATATATCAATACTATGCACGTTTCAGAACTCCAAACCCTCCACATTTCCAAACTCTTGGAAATGGCAGAAGAACATGGCATTGAAAACGCCAACCGTTTCCGCAAACAAGACCTCGTTTTTGCCATCGTCCGCCAGATGATGAAGCAAAATGTCAGCTTTACCTGTTCCGGCACACTCGAAATCCTGCCCGACGGCTTCGGTTTCCTGCGCAGCGCAGATACTTCTTACCTTGCCGGTCCTGACGATATTTATGTTTCGCCCACGCAAATCCGCCGCTTCAATCTGCATACCGGTGACACCATCGAAGGCAGTGTGCGCGTACCTAAAGACAACGAGCGCTATTTCGCGCTTGTCCGCCTCGATACCATCAACGGCGATCCGCCCGAAGTCTGCAAACACAAAATCCTCTTTGAAAACCTTACGCCTTTATTCCCAACCGAACAATTCAAGCTTGAGCGAGACATCAAAGCCGAAGAGAATCTGACCGGCCGCGCCATCGACTTGGTTTCCCCAATCGGTAAAGGCCAACGTGCATTGTTGGTGGCGCCGCCTAAAACCGGTAAAACCGTAATGTTGCAAAACATTGCCCATGCCATTACCGCCAATTATCCCGATGTCGAGCTGATTGTCCTGTTGATTGACGAGCGTCCGGAAGAAGTGACCGAAATGAGCCGTTCTGTACGCGGCGAAGTCGTTTCCTCTACGTTTGACGAGCCTGCGCAACGCCATGTACAAGTGGCCGAGATGGTGATTGAAAAAGCCAAACGCATGGTCGAACATAAAAAAGATGTGGTGATTCTGTTGGATTCGATTACCCGTTTGGCGCGCGCCTACAATACCGTTGTGCCGACTTCGGGCAAAATTCTGACCGGCGGTGTCGATGCTAACGCCTTGCACCGTCCGAAACGCTTTTTCGGTGCGGCGCGTAATGTGGAAGAGGGCGGTTCGCTCACTATTATTGCGACGGCGCTTGTTGAAACCGGCAGCCGCATGGACGACGTGATTTACGAAGAGTTCAAAGGTACGGGCAATATGGAATTGCACCTTGACCGCCGAATGGCAGAAAAACGCCTGTTCCCGGCTATCAGCATCAATAAATCCGGTACGCGCCGCGAAGAATTGCTGGTGCCGAACGATCAGTTGCAACGTATGTGGCTCTTGCGCAAATTCCTGCATCCTATGGACGAAATCGAAGCGACCGAGTTTTTGGTGGGCAAACTCAAAGACTCTAAAAACAATGACGATTTCTTTGAATTGATGCGCGGTAAATAAGCATAAGGCCGTCTGAACATGTTTCAGACGGCCTTTACTTTGCTTGAGGAATCTTTATGACCATCCGAATGAATTGGCAAAACTTATTGTCCACCCAACGCTTCCGTACCAAAAACGGCGAAATCGTGCCGACCGTTACCCCTTCGACTCAGGAAGGTGCAGATGCCTTGCGTACGGATTTTCACATCGACTACGACCGGGTTGTTTTTTCCGGAGCCTTCCGCCGCCTTGGCCGTAAAACACAGGTGCATCCGTTGGCGCAGCACGACTTAACGCACAACCGCTTGACGCACAGCGTTGAAGTTGCCAGCGTGGGCAGGAGCTTGGGCAACCGCGTGGGCGTGATGTTGCACAACGGCGGTTTTCTGCCGCAGGGCAATACGCCCAGCGATATTGGTGCTGTGGTGCAGGTTGCCTGTTTGGCACATGATTTGGGCAATCCGCCGTTTGGCCATACCGGCGAAGATGCTTTGCGCGATTGGTTTAGACGGCCTGAACATCAAATTTATCTGAACACATTAAACGAAGCGGAACGCAACGACATTCAAACCTATGAAGGCAATGCGCATAGCCTGCGTATCGTCGCCAGCCTTGAAATGTATCCCGAGGCGGGCGGAATGCGCCTGACTGCTGCAGCCATCGGCGCATTACTGAAGTATCCGTGGACAACGCAACATCCGAACGGCAGAAAAAAATTCAATATTTATCAAACCGAGTTGCCGTTTATCCGTCAAGTTGCCGACGAATTGGGGCTGGTTTCCGCAGGAGCAGACAGCTGGGCGCGTCATCCTTTGTCTTATTTGATGGAGGCCGCCGACGATATTTGCTATGCCTTGCTGGACTTGGAAGATGCCGTCGAATTGGATTTGCTCACGGATACGGAAGTAGAAAGTATTTTGTCCGAGCTGACCTTTGCCGAAAGCGCGTGGCACGCCAGCTCCAGTCGTCAGCGTTGCGCCATGTTGCGCGGCATTGCGATCGGCAAGGCAATTGATGATGTCGCGCAAACCTTTATGCTGCATCAGTCTGACTTGTTGGATGGAACATTCAAAGGCAAAGACTTGCTTGCTCTGTGTAGCCCGCAAGTGCAAAACACTTTGGCAAAAGCGAAAGAATTGGCGCAAACACGGATTTTCCGCCATCACACCAAGCTCTTGACCGAGATCGCCACGTTCCCATGTTTAGGCTCCATCTTGGATTTACTCGTCCCTGCCGCTTATGCCCTGATTGCTGAAAAACAGCTGGCAACACGCCAGTCTTTGGTGTTGGAATTATTGAAAAAGCACAATCCGATTCTTCCTGAAGACAGTCTGTATCAGGCCTATATGAAGATTTTGGATTTTGTCGGCGGCATGACCGATAATTCCGCCGCCAAAATGGCGCAGGATTTGTCAGGAGTAGGGATTTTACGTTAATTTTATATTATTTAATTTCAAATAGTTAAATAAAAATATAAAAAATATCCGTGAAAAGGGTAGACAGGTTTTAGGAAAGCCTATATTATTCGGTCTTCTTGATTCACAACGCACTAGCGAAGTGATGATGATGCACCCGTAGCTCAGTTGGATAGAGTATCTGGCTACGAACCAGAGGGTCGGGCGTTCGAATCGCTCCGGGTGCGCCACAAGATTTATCCGCGCCCATCGTCTAGCGGTTAGGACATCGCCCTTTCACGGCGGTAACCGGGGTTCGATTCCCCGTGGGCGTGCCAGTTTTCAAAAAAACGCAATCTGTTTTAGATTGCGTTTTTTTATTGCATTTCTTATTTGTGTTCTAAGGCTGTCTGAAACTCACGGCAACTCAAGAGACAGAAGTGTATAAAATAAATTGCTCAGACTTTTGTCGTCTAAATGCGCTTTTCAATCTCATTTTACCATTGCCGCCCCCCGATTTATTGACAACAGTATTCATCTTAAAAATTCCCAAACCTGAATTTACATGATTTCATATTTATAATTTATTGATTTTAGAAGATAAAAATATACATTTAAACTTTTCTTAAAAAATGCCGTCTGAGATAAAGACAAGACGGAATATCTCTGTTAATGTGTAAATGTCAGCCGGCGTTTGCCGGTTTTTTATTGAAACCATTTGGGAGTCAATTATGAATATGAATGTTAAGTTAATCGTTCCTGCCGTTTTGGCGGCTGTTGCCCTGACTGCATGCAGCAGCGGTTCTAAAGCCAAACCTGAAGCTAAAGCTGCGCCTACTGCGCAACAGCAAACTCAAGCTCAGGCTCAACAAGCTCAAGCTCCAGTGCCTAATACTTTGAAAGTAGACTCTATCGACGGTAAAAAAGAAGTTCACTACAAATGCGGTAAAGACGGCAAAGAGCCTTTGAGCGTAATGTACGGCTTCAAAGGCAACGAAGTTGTTGCTGCACAAGTAAAATACAAAGGTCAACTAACTGAAAACCTGTTCCGTATCACTGACAGCAGCAAAGATGTAAACGCATTCTGGGGCGGTAATGTTGCTTGGGTTGCTGAAGCTGCCACTGCAGCCAACGTAGACAAAGTTGACGGCAACATGCTGACTATCCGCGGTACTACCGAAGTAAACGGCAAACAAGAAGTGGTTGATCAAATCGTTACCCGCTTCTGCGCATTGGACAAAGGCGCGAAAGCTGCTGCTAAACCAGCCGCTAAAAAAGCAAAAAAATAATTTTTTACCGACAGCTTTAAACGCTGGGTAAAATAAAACAGGCCGTCTGAAAAGTTTTCAGACGGCCTGTTCGTTTGAATGGTTTAACCTAAGAACCAGAATTTCAATGCCCACAATACGGCGACAATCCATACCATAGGCGGTACGTCTTGGGTGCGGTTGCACAAGAGTTTGATGAGTGCGTAGCTGATAAAGCCAAACGCAATACCGTCGGCAATCGAGTAGGTAAACGGCATGAAGACGATGGTCAGGAATGCCGGTGCGGCTTCGGTCATGTCGTCCCAATCGATTTCGCGCGCGCTGCGCAACATTTGCGCGCCAACATAGAGCAGGGCGGGAGCGGTAGCGAATGCTGGAATGCTTTGAACCAGCGGCGAGAAAATCAGGCAGGCCAGCATCAGGACGCCGACGGTAACGGCAGTCAGGCCGGTGCGGCCGCCGGCAGAAACACCTGCCGCGCTTTCAACGTAAGGGGTGGTAGAAGAAGTACCCAGGGCGGCGCCTGCGATAATGGCGGTTGAGTCAGCAAGCAGGGCGCGTTTCAAACGCGGCAATTTGCCCTCTTGCAACAGGCCTGCGCGGTGCGAAACGCCGACCAATGTGCCGGTAGAGTCAAACAGGTCAACCAGGAAGAATACAAAAATCACGCTGACCATGCTGACGGTGAACAAGCCTTTGAAGTCCATCTGCATGAAGGTTGGCGCAATGCTCGGAACTTCGCCGACCACGCCTTTGAACTCGCTCAAGCCCAAGATGGTGGAGACGGCGGTCAGCGTCAGAATGGTAATGATGATGGAGCCTTTAACGCGGAAATGGCCGAGTGCAACCACCATGACAAAGCCTGCCATCGCCAGCAGGGCGGTAGGTTGGTGGATGTCGCCCAAGCCGACCAATGTGGCAGGATTGGCCACAATCACGCCCGCGCCTTTGAGTGCAATCAATGCCAAGAAGAGGCCGATACCTGCGGCAATCGACATTTTCAAGCCCATAGGCAGGGCGTTGACCAGCATTTCACGCACTTTAAAGAAGCTGAACAGGATAAAAATGATGCCGGAGATGAAAACGGCACCCAAAGCCACACGCCAGTCCACGCCCATGCCTTTGACGACGGCAAAGGTAAAGTAGGCGTTCAAACCCATGCCCGGCGCGAGGGCGATCGGGTAGTTGCCGACAAAGCCCATCACGAAACAGCCGATGGCGGAGGCGATACAGGTAGCCACAAATACTGCGCCCATATCCATGCCGGTTTCGCCCAAAATCAGGGGATTAACGATGATGATGTAGCACATGGCGAGGAAGGTTGTCACACCGGCCATAATTTCCGTGCGGACGTTGGTCTGATTGGCGTTGAGGTTGAATAATCTTTCCAAAACGCTTTGATTTGAAGAACTCATTCGAGATATTCCTTTGGGAAAGCCGTTCAAGGACGGAATCAGCGGGTTTAACTGCCGGAAGCCCGGATTTTGGCCTTAACTTCTCAACAGATAAGGGAATTTTCGGGCGGTATTATACTGAAAAGACTTTTGTTCGGGTAATAAAAATACATGAATCAGATAATGCCGGGCCGAACCAAGATAAAGGCCGTCTGAACAGTTTCAGACGGCCTTTGTTTGTGTGTGCTTATACCGGTTTGCCTTTCAGGGAGAAGGTGTAGGCTTCGGTGATTTCCAAATCGATCATTTGGTTGATCATGTCGGGTGTGCCGGTAAAGTTGACCACGCGGTTGTTGGCGGTACGGGCTTGCAGTTGGTCAGGGTCTTTTTTGGAAATGCCTTCGACCAAGCAGCGTTGAACCGTGCCGATCATGGTTTGGTTGATGCGTGCGGTTTCGGCTTCGATGACTTCGTTCAAAGCTTCGAGGCGGCGCACTTTTTCTTCGTGCGGCGTGTCGTCGTGCAGGTTGGCGGCAGGCGTACCGGGGCGCGGACTGTAAATAAAGACGAAGCTCAAGTCGAAGGCGATGTCTTTGACCAGTTTCAAGGTTTGCTCGAACTCACGCTCGGTCTCGCCCGGGAAGCCGACGATAAAGTCGGAGCTGAGGCACAAATCAGGACGGATGGCGCGCAGCTTGCGGATGATGGATTTGTATTCCAAGGCGGTGTAACCGCGTTTCATTGCGCTCAATACGCGGTCGGAACCGCTTTGAATCGGCAGGTGCAGGTGGGAAACCAGCTTGGGCAGGTCGCGGTAGCACTCGATAATCGCATCGGTAAATTCGCGCGGATGGCTGGTGGTAAAGCGCAGGCGTTCGATGCCCGGGATTTCGTGGACGATGCGTAATAAGGTGGCAAAGTCGCAGATTTCGCCGTTTTCCATTTCGCCGCGATAGGCATTGACGTTTTGGCCTAAGAGGTTGATTTCTTTAACGCCTTGTTGTGCCAAACCGGCAATCTCGGTCAATACGTCGTTGAGCGGGCGGGAGAATTCTTCGCCGCGGGTGTAAGGGACGACGCAGTAAGAGCAGTATTTGGAACAGCCTTCCATAATGGAAATGAATGCCGAACCACCTTCTACGCGCGCAGGCGGCAGGTGGTCGAATTTCTCGATTTCGGGGAAGGAAATGTCGATTTGAGACAGGCCGGTGGTTTCTTTATCGACGATGAGTTTGGGCAGGCGGTGTAGTGTTTGCGGACCGAAAACCACGTCCACATACGGAGCGCGTTTGACGATGTTTTCACCTTCTTGAGAGGCAACGCAGCCGGCAACACCGATGATTACGTTTGGGTTTTTCTCTTTGAGCGGACGTACGCGGCCTAAGTCGGAGAAGACTTTCTCTTGTGCTTTTTCACGCACGGAGCAGGTGTTGAACAAGATGATGTCGGCGTCGTCAGGTTGGGTAACCTGCTCGATGCCGCCGTGTTCTTCGGCGAGGACGGACAGCATTTTTTCGCTGTCGTACTCGTTCATTTGGCACCCGAAGGTGCGGATAAATACTTTTTTCATGGTTTGTTTTGATTGACTTGCTTGTTGTAAAAGGGTTCAGACGGCCTTTGAATACCCGGGCCGTCTGAAAGTTATTCTTCCGCCTGTTTTTGCGCTTTGGCGTGTGCGGCAAACCTGTCGGCCTCGGCATCGGTCAGAATCCAGATTTCGCGGACGAGGCGGCTTTCTTCGTTGTATTTGAACGCGACGGCTTTGCCGGTTTGATTCAGCAGGCGGCCCATGGGGATAAAACGGTCGTTTTCATCGTGGATTTTGGTAAAGCGCGTGATTTGCAGTTTGGCCGCATTGCCGTCCACAATGCCCAAGGTCAGCAGGCGCGTCCAAGAAAAACCGCCTTTGCTGACTTTCAGATAAGGCAGATCGACAGTCTTTAAAACGGCCACGTCCATATCGTCGGGCAGGCTGCGTTGTGCATGGACGAGGGAGGACGCCAAAAGGGCGAGGCTGAGTATGAATCCGCGTAACATGATGCTTTTCTTTTATTGTTTCAATAGGTCGCGGATTATAGCACAAGCAGGAAAAATGTGGATAGAGTGTTTGTTTTTAAAGAATAATTTTGATTTTGCGCCCGATTCTTATTTTGAAGCTTGGGCCGTCTGAAAAGGATTTGGTGTTAAAATGGCACCGATTTGATTTTCAGATGACCTCTTACGAAAGAATTGACCATGAACCGTAATGAAAGCTTGTTCAACCGCGCCAAAGCCATTATTCCCGGCGGCGTGAACTCTCCTGTGCGCGCATTCGGCAGCGTCGGCGGTGTGCCACGCTTTATCAAAAAGGCAGAAGGCGCGTATGTTTGGGACGAAAACGGCACGCGTTATACCGACTATGTCGGCTCTTGGGGCCCTGCGATTGTCGGCCATGCCCACCCTGAAGTCATTGAAGCCGTGCGCGAAGCGGCATTGGGCGGTTTGTCGTTTGGTGCGCCGACTGAAGGCGAAATTGTCATTGCCGAAGAAATCGCCAAAATCATGCCGTCGGTCGAGCAGCTGCGCCTTGTCAGCTCCGGTACGGAAGCGACGATGACCGCTATCCGTCTGGCACGCGGTTTTACCGGCCGTGACAAAATCATCAAGTTTGAAGGCTGCTACCACGGCCATTCTGACAGCCTGTTGGTTAAAGCAGGCAGCGGTCTGCTGACGTTTGGCAATCCTTCTTCCGCCGGTGTACCTGCCGACTTTACCAAACACACCTTGGTACTCGAATACAACAATATCGCCCAACTGGAAGAAGCCTTTACACAAAGCGGCAATGACATTGCCTGTGTGATTTTGGAGCCATTTGTCGGCAATATGAATCTGGTTAGGCCGTCTGAAGCCTTTGTTAAAGCCTTGCGCGAATTGACCGAAAAACACGGTGCCGTATTGATTTACGACGAAGTGATGACTGGCTTCCGCGTGGCGCTGGGCGGCGCGCAATCTTTGCACGGCATCAAACCCGATTTGACCACCATGGGCAAAGTAATCGGCGGTGGCATGCCTTTGGCGGCGTTCGGCGGCCGTAAAGACATTATGGAATGTATTTCCCCGTTGGGCGGCGTGTATCAGGCAGGCACCTTGTCCGGCAATCCGATTGCGGTTGCGGCCGGTTTGAAAACGCTGGAAATCATTCAGCGCGAAGGCTTCTATGAAAACCTGACTGCCTTGACCCAACGCCTCGCCAACGGTATGGCCGACGCGGCCAAAGCGCACGGCGTTGAATTTACGGCAGACAGCGTGGGCGGCATGTTCGGTCTGTATTTTGCCAACCATACGCCGCAAAACTATGCCGACATGGCGCGTTCCAATATTGAAGGTTTCAAACATTTCTTCCATGGTATGCTCGACCGCAATGTCGCATTCGGCCCGTCAGCTTATGAAGCCGGCTTTGTTTCCGCCGCGCATACGCCCGAGCTGATTGACGAAACCATTGCTGCGGCACACGAAGTGTTCAAAGAAATGGCGAAATAAAGTTAAAGCTGTCATGTGAAAAAAGGCCGTCTGAAAAATATTCAGACGGCCTTTCGCTATTTTAAATCAATGCTTGATTATGCTTCTTCGGCTTTGCTGCGGATAATCAGTAGAGGCAGGTGGCTTTGACGCATTACGGTCTCGGCGAAGCTGCCCATCAGCAGGTGCATCAGGCCGGTGCGGCCGTGTGTGCCGAGTACCAGCAGGTCTGCGCCGTTATTGTCGGCGTAGTCAACCAAGTCTTGCGCCATTTCGCGCGCGCCTTTGTTGGCAACCAACAGGTGTTTCACGATATTTTCAACGCCGCTTTCGCGCGCTGTTTTTTCTGCGAAATCCAAAACTTCGTTGCCTTGAGCCACTGCGGCGGCTTCGTAGCTTTCGTGTTGCAGGAATTCAGGAGCCAAAGCCATGTATTCGGCAGGGTTGGCAACGTGAACCAAAGTCAGTTGGGCTTTGTTGAGGCTTGCCAGTTCGGCGGCGTGTTTCAATGCATTGAGGGAGGTCTCGCTACCGTCAACGGCTACAACTAGATGTTTGTACATATTTATTCTCCTTTTGCGCCGAGTAGCGGCACTTTCGTTTAATATGAAATCAGAACTTGTCTGAATGTGAAACGATTATAAACTCTTTCGGGCGGGTACAACAGCCCATCTGCTTTCAAGTATAATGTCTGTCCGAATCGCCTGTGGCGTTTTTCATTAATTTATTGATATATCACAAGGTTACTTATGCAGGACGCCGCTTTTCTTTCTTCGCGCCGCTTTGGCGGCATTACCAGACTTTACGGAGACGAAGCACTGGCGCGCTTTTCGCGTGCGCATGTGTGCGTGGTCGGCGTCGGCGGCGTCGGCTCGTGGGCGGTAGAGGCTTTGGCGAGGAGCGGTATCGGTCGTTTAACGCTGATTGATTTGGACAACGTTGCCGAGTCCAATGTCAACCGTCAGTTGCACGCTTTGACCGATGATTTCGGTAAGGCAAAAGTTACCGCTTTGCGCGAACGCATTGCCCAAATCAATCCGCAATGCGAAGTAACGGAAATTGAAGATTTTGTTACCGAAGACAATCTGGACGAGCTTTTCAGACGGCCTTTTGATTTTGTCATCGATGCCATTGACCAAATCCGTGTCAAAGCGGCGATGGCGGCATATTTCGTGCGACATAAACAACCGTTTATTATCAGCGGCGGCGCGGGCGGACAGAAAAATCCGGCTTTGATTCAAACCGCCGATTTGAGCCGCGTTACCCATGATCCGCTGCTTTCCAACCTACGCTACACCTTGCGCAAACGCTACGGCTTCAGCCGCGATACCAAAGAAAAAATGCGCGTGCCTTGCGTTTATTCAACCGAGAATATTACGCCGCCGCAATCCGGCGAAGCGTGTTCGACCGATGCCGCGCCGCAAGGTTTGTCCTGCGCGGGCTATGGGGCGAGTATGCTGGTAACGGCTTCGTTTGGGCTGTATTGCGCGCAGGCTGCGGTGGAGCATATCGCAGGGCGGAAGTGAGGGGTAGGGGAAGATGGTGAAGAGCCGATTTTTTAAAGCCTACTTTATCGCCAGTCTGATTTATGCGGTATGGTTCGGCGTGTTGATGTATGCCGTCGATCCGATGTTTCTCGATGTGATGGAATGCAATACGCTGCCGGGCGATTATTTGTGTGTGCAAAGCGGTTATGACCGCCCATTCACCACTTTTCTTTATCCGTTTCTGTCCGTCGTGATATTCAGCCTTTTACACGCCGGGATCATGAAATGGCGCAAACGCCGTTCGGTTAAAATGATTTGGTTTTTGGTCGGCTGCGAAAGTTTGCTGCTGTTGGCTTTGATAGTGGCGATGCTTGCGAGGGATGGTTTTGTATTGTCCCGCGATATCGGCTCAGTACTGACGGGTACGGTTTTCGCCAGTCTGCCGCTGTTGGGCATGGCCTTGGCCCAGACCTTTGCCATCGCCATTGTTTCTTTGCAAATCAATCGTAAAAAACGCTGATTTTTATATTAAAAACGGGTTGTCCCCGTTTCAGACGGCCTTTTGTTGATGAAACTTCTTACTAAACTTAAAAAGAAAAAGACTCTTTAACCATGCCTTCAGAACACCTTATCTCTTCCACTGCAGCAACGCCGTCTGAACATACCGTTGCGTGGGTGTTCGGTCAGCCTGTCACTGATGTGCCGCAGGATTTGTTTATTCCGCCTGATGCGTTGAAGGTGGTATTGAGCAGCTTCCAAGGGCCGTTGGATTTGTTGCTGTACCTCATCCGCAAGCAGAATATCGATGTCCTCGATATTCCGATGGTGAAGATTACCGAGCAGTATCTGCACTATATTGCCCAAATGGAAGCATATCAGTTTGATTTGGCGGCAGAATACCTGCTGATGGCGGCGATGTTGATTGAAATTAAATCGCGCCTGCTGTTGCCGCGTCCCGAAGAAGTTGAGGATGAAGAGGCGGATCCGCGTGCCGAGTTGGTGCGCCGTCTGTTGGCTTACGAACAGATGAAACTGGCGGCTCAGGGGTTGGATGCGTTGCCGCGTGCCGGACGTGATTTTGCTTGGGCTTATCTGCCGCTGGAAATCGCGGTCGAAGCGAAGTTGCCGGAAGTGTATGTTGCCGATTTGACGCAGGCTTGGTTGGGTATTTTGTCGCGCGCCAAGCATACGCGCAGTCATGAAGTGGTGCGGGAAACCATTTCCGTGCGCGCGCAGATGACGGCGATTTTGCGTCGCTTGAACGAAAGCGGTATCAGCAAGTTCAGCGATTTGTTTAAGCCGGATCAGGGCGCGACATATGTGGTGGTCAATTTTATTGCATTGCTGGAATTGGCTAAAGAAGGCTTGGTGCGTATCGTGCAGCCTGAAAATTATGGTGAAATCGAAATCAGCCTGAAAGACGGTTTGGAAACAAACGAAGCCAAAATGTTTTCAGACGGCCTTGAAGCCGATGAAACCGATAACGAAAATTTGAAAAAAGAGAACTAAAATGAATTCGACGACAAGTCATAACAAAGCTTCTTTATGGGCGGTGGGCTTAATGCTGTTTGCCCTGTTTTTTGGGGCGGGGAACCTGATTTTTCCTGCTTTTTTGGGACAGCAGGCCGGTGAAAACTGGCTTTCGGCCATGTTCGGCTTTCTGCTGACCGGGGCGGGTTTGCCATTATTGGGCGTGATTGCCGTCGGCTATTCCGGCTCGCGCGATGTGGAGGCATTGGCTTCCCGCGTTGCGCCTTGGTACGGCGTGACTTTTGCCACCGCACTTTATCTGGCAATCGGCCCTCTGTTTGCAATGCCGCGTACGGCGACAGTGTCTTTTGAAACCGCGATTTCCCCATTCATTGATGAATCTTGGAAAAACATTGCATTAGCCGTATTCAGCCTGGTGTTTTTCGGCATGACTTATTGGCTGTCGATTTCTCCGGGGAAGCTGGTTGACCGTATCGGTAAAATCCTCACGCCTGTTTTGTTGTTATCAATCGCGATATTGGTCGGCTATGCCGCCATTAATCCGATGGGCATGCCGCAGGCGGCGCAAGGCGATTTTGCCACTCATCCGTTGGTTAAAGGCATTTTGGAAGGCTACGGCACCATGGACGCGCTGGCTTCGCTGGTGTTTGCCATTATCGTCATCGATGCCGTTCGCGCCATGGGCGTGGACAACCGCGCGGACTTACTGAAGACCACGACGATTTCCGGTGTGTTGGCGGCTTCTTGTTTGGCAGTGGTTTACCTGTTTATCGGCTATATGGGCGCGACAGGTGTGGCCGGTATCGGCTTGCAGGAAAACGGCGCGTCGGTTTTGTCTAAAACCGCACAGCACTATTTCGGTACGGCCGGTATTGTGTTGCTTGGTGTCATGGTGTTGCTTGCCTGTCTGAGTACGGCGGTTGGCTTGATTACTTCATGCGCCGAATATTTCAACCGTCTTTACCCGGGTATTTCTTATAAAATCTTTGTGATACTGAATACGGTGGTGTCTATCCTGTTGGCCAACAAAGGCCTGTCAGCGATTTTGCAGTTTTCCATCCCTATGTTGATGCTGTTGTATCCGCTGACCATCGTCATCATTTTGTTGGCCTTGACAGATAAACTGTTTGGCGGCGGCCGTATTGTCTATTTCTGCACCATGATGGCGGCCCTTATGGTCGGCTTGCTCGATGCCTATAAGGCCGCGTTTGGATTTGATGCCGAAACCGCGGCTGCCATCGAGCGCGCATTGCCGTTTTACAATATCGGTTTAGGGTGGGTTGTTCCCTCTTTAGCCTGCTTTATACTCGGCTGCATTTTGAATGCGGCGTTGAAGAAAAAAGCATGATGATAAACAGGCCGTCTGAAATGTTCAGACGGCCTGTTTATTTCGCCGACCACGCAAACGACAGATGATTTTTTTAAAGAAATCCGTTATAATTGAAAAGTTAAGGCTTTGCGGAATACCGTTTCGCAGATGCAACATATTGAGAAGATTTATTTCCACAAATCCCGTTTTTTCAGCAAACGACTTGAACTGAAGGCGGATTTCGTGGTATAAATCGCGTTTTACTATTTTAGAAGTTTGGAGACTAACCATGGCACGAGTTTGCAAAGTGACCGGTAAGCGCCCGATGTCTGGCAATAACGTATCACACGCCAACAACAAAACCAAACGTCGTTTTTTGCCTAACTTGCAATCACGTCGTTTCTGGGTAGAAAGTGAAAACCGCTGGGTTCGCCTGCGCGTTTCTAACGCTGCATTGCGCACCATCGATAAAGTAGGCATTGATGTCGTATTGGCTGATTTGCGTGCTCGCGGCGAAGCTTAATTTAAACACCATTAATTAAGGATTACTGCAATGCGCGATAAAATCAAACTGGAGTCCAGTGCTGGTACTGGTCACTTCTACACAACTACTAAAAACAAACGTACTATGCCTGGCAAACTGGAAATCAAAAAATTTGACCCAGTAGCCCGTAAACACGTTATTTACAAAGAAACTAAATTGAAATAATCCGGTTTCTTCCAAGAAAAAGCTCCTGTTTTTCAGGAGCTTTTCTTTTTTCTCGATTGGTTTGGGAGGCTTGTTTCAAATGTGTATGCAAGATATTTTTGGATTGCTTTGGAAGAGGCAAAATACAAAGAGCGTGTATCCATTGGGATTACGCTCTTTTATTTTTCAGACGGCCTGATAGGGGATAAGCAGTCTTAAATCACTAATAAACATTCAACAATGACTTAATGATCGACTTTGATGCCTTGGTTGTCGGAATGTTGTTTTTTATCCAGCTCTTTTTGCAAGGTATCGCATGGCGTGTCGCAATCGCACATTTTCTTCATGCCGAGAGAGGAAATGCCGCCGCAGCTGCCTTTGATGGTGCGTTTGGAGAAGATATAGCCGACTGCCATGCCGAGGATGACAATGATAAAAATGCCGAAAGTAAGGAGGAGGGTTTTCATGTGTGTATTCCTGAAGGTTAGTTTAGTAATTTCTTGAATGCGCTGGACATTTTAGTATGGTAGCCGCCTTGCGGGGTCCGGATGATAAGGAAAACGGCGAGATTTTCTTGCTCAGCAAGTTTAAGTGCTTCGGTTTCTCCGAGGACGAATAAGCCGGTTGAAAGGCCGTCTGCAAGTGTGGCGTTTTCAGCGACTACGCTGATGGAAGCAAGGTTGTGGCTGATGGGTTGTTTGGTTTTAGGGTTGATGATATGGGAAAGGCGGCGGCCTGACTTATCGACATGGAAAATGCGGTAGTCGCCGGATGTGGCCAGTGATTTATTGTCCAATGGAATGGTGATTTGAGTGGCGCCGCCTTGAACGATATTGGGTTGCTCGATGCCGATACGCCAAGGGTTGCCTTGCGCATTGCGGCCTTTACCATGCAACTCGCCTCCAATTTCTACCAAATAATTGCCGATATTGAGTTTTTCAAGTTCGGCGGCGGTTTTATCCACACCAAAGCCTTTGGCAATGGAGGATAGGTCTAAATAGACTTCGGGATGGGTTTTCGCCAGTGTAGGCTGCTGTCCGTCTTGGGAAAGTTTGAGTTTGTCCGTACCGACCATTTCTGAAGCATGTTGGATTTCTTGTGCAGTCGGTTCGTGCGTGATTTCTTTTTGCGGACCGAATCCCCAAAGGTTGACCAAGGGGCCGACGGTTACGTCTAGTGCGCCGTGCGTCAGGTTGTTTAAACGCAAGGCTTCGCCGGTTACATAGGCAAAGTCTTGGGAAATGGGCATGGCCTGATTGACAGTGCGCAGCTGGTTGAATTGGCTGATTTCGGAATCGGTCTGGTAGGTAGACATTTGCCGATTGACTTCTTTAAGCGCATCATCAATGCGTTTTTGTATTTCGGCGGGGGAGGGGAGTTTGTCTTGGCCGTCTGAAAGATATTTGACAGTATAGGTCGTGCCCATGGTCTCGCCTTGCAGGGTAATGGTTTGTTGTTTTTCAGGTTGGCAGGCAGAGAGCGTGAGTGCGGAAACGATGGCAACGGTACAACCGATTATCGGACGGTAAAATGAATTTGAAAGAAACGGCATAAGGGATTTGCGGATTATTTTTTGAAGCCTTTATTGTATCGTAAAAGAAAGGTTCAGGCCGTCTGAAAGTATGGTTTTCAGACGGCCTGCCAATAAAAAAGGAAGAAACCGAAGTTTCTTCCTTTTTGTCTGTTAGCCGCCGAAATCGTCCAAAAGGATGTTTTCGTCTTCCACGCCCAAGTCTTTGAGCATTTTGATCACGGACTGGTTCATGATTGGAGGGCCGCACATGTAGAATTCGCAGTCTTCCGGTGCTTCGTGGTTTTTCAGGTGGTTTTCGTAAACCACGTTGTGAATGAAGCCTGTGTAACCGTCCCAGTTGTCTTCAGGCAATGGGTCGGACAGAGCGACGTGCCATGTGAAGTTCGGGAATTCTGCTGCGAGTTGGTCGAAGTCTTCGACATAGAACATCTCGCGTTTAGAACGTGCACCATACCAGAAGGTAATCTTACGTTTGGAGTTCAAACGTTTTAGCTGGTCGAAAATGTGGGAACGCATCGGAGCCATACCCGCACCACCGCCGATAAATACCATTTCGGCATCGGTGTCTTTGGCGAAGAATTCGCCGAACGGACCGGAAATCGTTACTTTATCACCGGGTTTAAGCGACCAGATGTAAGACGACATTTGTCCCGGAGGCGCATCAGGTACGCGCGGAGGCGGCGTGGCGATACGCACGTTCAGCATGATGATGCCTTTTTCTTCTGGATATGAAGCCATGGAGTAGGCACGCAAAATCGGCTCGTCCACTTTGGAAACGTATTGCCACAGATTGTATTTGTCCCAGTCTTCGTGGTATTCCTTAGGAATGTCGAAGTCTTTATAGGCAACAGTGTGAGGAGGGGCTTCAATTTGAATGTAGCCGCCGGCGCGGAAAGGAACTTCTTCGCCTTCTGGAATGGCAAGCTTGAGTTCTTTAATGAACGTTGCTTTGTTGTCATTCGAGATGACGGTACATTCCCATTTTTTCACGCCGAATACTTCTTCTGGTACTTCGATGTCCATGTCGGTTTTAACGTTGACCTGACAAGACAGACGGCAGCCTTCGCGCGCTTCGCGTTTGCTGATGTGGGACAACTCGGTTGGCAGAATGTCGCCACCGCCGCTTTTCACGACAACGCGGCACTGACCGCATGAGCCGCCGCCACCGCAGGCGGAAGGAACGAAGATGCCTTGGCTGGCAAGCGCACCCAGCAGTTTGCCGCCGGCAGGCATCGTCAGCTCTTTTTCGTTATTGACTTTGATGGTGATGTCGCCTTCGCTCACCAACTTGGATTTGGCAAACAGAATCATCAGTGCCAAAACCAAGACGATGAGGGTAAACATCACAATACCTAAAATAATCTCCATGCCGATTCCTTTCTTATAACTGGATGCCGGAGAACGACATAAACGCCATTGCCATCAGGCCAGCGGCGATAAAGGTAATGCCCAAGCCTTTGAGGCCTTTAGGGACATCCGAATATTTCATTTTTTCGGTAATGCCCGCCAAAGCGACAATAGCCAAAAGCCAGCCCAGACCTGCACCGAAACCGTATACAACGGACTCGCCGAAGTTGTATTCGCGTTGCGCCATAAACGATACGGCACCGAAAATCGCGCAGTTTACGGTAATCAGAGGCAGATAGATACCCAATGCGTTGTAGAGGGCAGGGACGAATTTGTCCAAGAACATTTCCAAAATTTGCACCAAAGCGGCAATCACGCCGATGAAGGTGATGAATTTCAGGAAGGTCAGATCCACGCCTTCAACCAGCGCGCCGTCTTTTAACAGCGAGTAAACAAGTTGGTTGGCAGGGACGGACAGGCCGAGTACGAAAGTTACAGCCACGCCCAAACCGAATGCAGTGGATACTTTTTTAGATACTGCCAAAAATGTACACATCCCTAAGAAGAAGGAAAGTGCCATGTTTTCCAGAAAGACGGATTTTACAAAGAGGCTTAAGTAATGTTCCATGTCTTATTTCTCCGCCTGTTCAGGTTTCCAAGTGCGCAGACCCCATACCAAGAAGCCGATGATGAAGAACGCGCTAGGGGCGAGCAAGAACAAGCCGTTGGTTTGATACCAGCCGCCATCTTGTACAGTTTGGAAAATGGTGTAGCCAAAGAGCTTGCCTGAGCCGATCAGTTCGCGGATGGTTGCGATGATGATCAACATCAGGCCGTAACCTGCACCGTTGCCGATACCGTCAACCAAGCTCTCCAAAGGAGGCTCTTTCATGGCAAATGCTTCGGCACGGCCCATCACGATACAGTTGGTAATAATCAGGCCGACGAATACGGACAGCTGTTTGGACAGCTCATAGGCAAAAGCTTGGAGCAGTTGGTCAACCAGCGTTACCAAGGAAGCAACAATCGCCATTTGCACGATAATACGGATGCTGTTGGGGATATAGTTGCGTACCAAAGAAATGAAGAAGCTGGAAAAACCGGTTACCAAAGCTACGGAAATACCCATCACGATGGCCGTCTGAAGCTTGGTGGTAACCGCCAAAGCCGAACAAATCCCTAAAACCTGCAAGGCAATCGGGTTGTTGTCGATAAAGGGTGAAAACATCAAATATTTCAAGCGTTTCATGTCAGCCATTATTGTGCTCCTGCTGATTTCAATTTGTTCAGGTAGGGGATATAGCCGTTTTCGCCGAACCAGTAGGCGAACGAACCTTGCACGCCTTTAGATGTCAGCGATGCGCCGGAGAGGGCATCTACGCCGTGTTCTTTGTCCGAACTTGCACCTTTGCCGACATGCAGGGCGAGTTTGCCTTGTTCGTCAAACAGTTTTTTGCCGACGAATTTTTGTTGCCACAACGGATTGCCGATTTCGCCGCCCAAGCCCGGGGTTTCGCCTTGGTCGTAGTAGGTGATGCCGTTGATGGTGTTGCCATCGGGTTGGATGGCGACAAAGCCGTACATAACAGACCACAAGCCGTTGCCGTGCATAGGCAGGATGATTTGGCTGACTTTGCCGTCATCGCCTTTTACCAGATAAACCTCGGTGTATTTGGCACGGCTTTTGATGCCGGCCAAATCGTCTTCGGGTTTGATTTGGATGCTTTGGGCAGGGTCTTTGCCTGCGATGCGTGCGCTGAAGTCTTTAGGCGCATCGGCGACATATTCGCCGGTTGCCAAGTCCACGACACGTTGCTCGATACGCTCGGCAAAGGTTTTGCTGATGTCGGTGTTTTTATCCATCAAACCGGCTACGCTTAAGATATAGCCTTGTTTGTCTTGGAGTTTTTGTTTCTCTTGGATAGGTTTCAAGCCGACGACCGCACCAGCAACGATGATGGAACAAATCAGGCTGACAACCAATACCACAATCAGCGTGCCGCTGAAGCTGTCTTTATCGAATTTCTTAGCCATTGCTGCGCGCCTTTCTGCGTTTGATGTTCGCTTGTGCGACGAAATAGTCGAAAATCGGGGCAAACAGGTTGGCAAACAAAATCGCCAACATCATGCCTTCGGGGTAAGCAGGGTTGACCACGCGGATCAATACGCACATTACACCGATAAGCGCGCCGTACCACCATTTGCCGACATTGGTAAAGGAAGCGGAAACAGGGTCGGTCGCCATAAACAGCATACCGATGGCGAAGCCGCCGACCACCAAGTGCCAGTACCAAGGCATGGAGAACATGGCGTTGGTGTCTGAACCGATGAAGTTAAACAGAGAAGACATGGTAATCATACCGATCATCACGCCGGCGATAATGCGCCAAGAGGCAATACGAGTGAACACGATAAACGCGCCGCCGATTAAGAGCGCCAAAGTGGATACTTCGCCGATTGAGCCGGGCACGTTACCGATAAACGCATCCATCCAAGAGATGTTTTGACCGGTTACAGCGTTTTTCAGGCCGTCTGCACCGTGTGCCGCCCATTGCGCCAAAGCAGTGGCACCGGAATAGCCGTCAACCGCAGTCCAAATGGTATCGCCGGTAATATTGGCAGGGTAGGCGAAGAACAGGAACGCACGGCCTGCAAGAGCAGGGTTCATGAAGTTTTTGCCTGTACCGCCGAATACTTCTTTCGCAACCACAACGCCGAAAGAAATACCCAAAGCCGCTTGCCACAAAGGCAGGGTGGGGGGAACGATCAAAGCAAACAGAATCGAAGTCACGAAGAAACCTTCGTTGATTTCGTGTTTGCGTACAGTGGCGAACAAGACTTCCCAGAAGCCGCCCACAACAAATACAGTCGCGTAAATCGGCAGGAAGAAAATCGCGCCGAAGAGCATTTTGCCCAACACACCCGCTTCAGACGACATATTGATGCCCAAAGCGTTGGCAAGGGCGTAATGCCAGTCGTTGGCGATATTTTGTTGCAGCAAATCAGGCGTTAACGCACCGAATGCCTGCGCGCCGACGTTGTACATGCCGTAGAACATGGCAGGGAACAAAGCCAGCCACACCAAAATCATCATGCGCTTGGAGTCGAGCGCATCGCGGACGTGGGCCGCTTTGCGCGTTACCGCGCCGGATGTATAGAAAATCGTCGCCGCAGCTTCGTAGAGGGCATACCATTTTTCATGTTTGCCGCCCGGCAGGAAGTGCGGTTCGATTTTTTCAAGAAAATGTTTCAAGCCCATAATCAGCCTTCCTTCTCAATGGTTTCCAGCACCTTGCGCAACAGCGGGCCGTATTCGTATTTGCCCGGGCAGACGAAGCTGCACAAAGCGAGGTCTTCTTCGTCCAATTCCAAGCAACCCAGTGCCTGAGCGCTGTCGGTATCGCCGACGATTAAATCGCGCAAGAGCAGGGTAGGCAGGATATCCAACGGCATCACGCGCTCGTAAGTGCCGATCGGTACCATCGCGCGGTCGCCGCCGTTGACGGCTGTGTTGAACTTGAAGAGTTTGTTTTTCAGGAAATGGCCGAGAGTTGTGCGCGTGATGGAGTATTTGTCCGGTTGTGGCGCAACCCAGCCGAACAGCTCTTTGCTGCGGCCTTCTTCGATAACGGAAATCTGATTGTGGTAGCGGCCGAGGTAATCGTGCGCGCCTTGTGCAATCGCGCCGTTCAATACTGAGCCGGAAATCACGCGGTTGTCTGCATCAACCAATTCGCCCGCAGTAATTTGCGATACTTTCGCACCCAAAACGGTACGCAAGAGGCGTGGTTTGTTGACTTGAGAGCCACCCAAGGCAATCACGCGCTCGGTGTTCAGACGGCCTGTTGCAAACAAACGGCCAATGGCAATCACATCTTGATAATTGATGGTCCAAACGGTTTTGTTCGCACCGACTGGCTCGATGAAATGAATGTGCGTGCCACTCAAACCGGCAGGGTGCGGACCGCCAAATTCATGTGTTTCGATGTTGGCAGCGTTTTCAGACGGCACATCTGCGCCGGCTGCTTTACACACATGGATTTTACGCTCGGTCAGGCGGCTTAATACCAACAGGCCGCGTTTGAAGTCTTCGGCGGCTTCTTTGATGATGACCGTAGGATCGGCAGCCAGCGGATTGGTGTCCATCGCATTGACGAAGATGGCGAACGGCTCGGCATCGACGGCAGGAATTTTGCTGAACGGACGGGTACGCAGCGCAGTCCACAAACCGGATTGAATCAGGTTGCGGCGCACTTCTTCGCTGCTCAATTTTGCCAGCGCTTCAGGTGCGTAGCGTTCGAACTCGATTTCGTCGTTGCCTTCAACGGCAATCACGACTGACTGAAGTACGCGCTTTTCGCCACGGTGAATAGCGGCGATTTTGCCTGAAGCCGGAGCAGTAAATACTACGCCCGGATTCTTTTTGTCTTCAAACAGCACTTGGCCTTTTTTGACGGCTTCGCCTTCCTTGATTTTCATCGAGGGGCGCATGCCGACATATTCTTCGCCAAGCAACGCGACTTCGGTAATGGCCGGGCCGTCATAAATGACTTGCTCCGGTCTGCCTGCGATAGGCAGGTCTAAGCCTTTTTTTATCTTAATCATAAGGATGCGTTACTTTTTGGTGGGTTGAGATTCGGATGTCGGATTGTTTTTTCAGACGGCATGTAATGCTTTGAAACAAAGGATGGGCCGTCTGAAAAAAGCAGAGGTTTGCTATAAAAACAACGAATAAACGCAAACAACAAAGCTTTAGATTTTATCAGGTATAGGCTGTTTTATGTCAGTTTTACGCTTATTTTTACGGGAAAAGTGGGAAAAAAGTAGGAATATGTAATCGAGTGTTAAGAGAAATAATTTTTAACTGATTGATATTTAAACGCTATGTTTGATGATATAGCTGAAAATAAAAGGCCGTCTGAATTTCAGACGGCCTCTAAGTTTAAAAGAGCTGCCAAACGAAGAAAATCATCGTATGCAGGGCAAACAGCGGTACCAATACAATCACCGACCATGCCATATAGCCGAAGAAGGAAGGCATCGGTACGCCGCGTTGTTCGGCAATGGCTTTGACCATGAAGTTCGGCGCATTACCGATATAAGTGAGCGCGCCCATAAATACGGAACCCATGGATACTGCCAGCAGTGAATGGAACAGGTGGCCTGTCATCAAGGCTTGGGCGTCGCCACCGGCCATATTGAAGAACACCAAATAAGTCGGCGCGTTATCCAAGAATGCCGACAAAATGCCGCTCATCCAGAAATACATCACATTAATCGGATTGCCTGCCGCGTCGTGAACCAAAGAAACAACAGAAGCCAATGCGCCTGTTTCACCAGCTTTCAAAATCGCCAAGACGGGGGAAATGGTAATGAAAATACCCAAAAACAGTTTGCCCACTTCGGCAATCGGCTCGAAGTTGAACTCATTGCCTGCGCGGACCTGTTTGGGCGTAATAATCCAAGATACGGCGGTCAAAGCCAGCAAAATGCCATCGCGCATCAGGTTTTGCAAGGCATAATGGCTGCCCAAGATTTCAAAGCCCGGATGATTTGGTTTCCACAAGCCGGACAATAAAACCGCGCCGACAACACCGGCCAGCAACAGGAAATTCCATTTGCCGTAAATTTTGACTTTTTCTTCTTTATCGGAAGGAGCAGGAGCAAGGTGTTCGCTTTGTTCACGCTTGAAGTGTCGGCTGTCGATGATGTAGAAAACAGCCAGCAAAACCACAGAACTGATCAATACAGGCATCAGCATGTGTTTGACCGTCCACATGAAATCTACGCCTTTCAGGAATCCTAAGAACAGCGGAGGATCGCCTAAAGGAGTCAGACCGCCGCCGATATTCGCCACCAAGAAAATGAAGAAAATCACGATGTGAACGCGGTAGTGGCGTTTATGGTTGGCTTTCAAAAGCGGACGAATCATCAACATCGCCGCGCCTGTCGTCCCCATGATGGACGACAAAGCCGTGCCGACTGCCAACAGGGTTGTGTTCAATTTAGGCGAACCATGCAAGTCGCCGCTGACAAAAATACCGCCTGAAATGGTATAGAGCGCCAAAAGCAGCAGGATAAAGGGGATATATTCTTCAACCAACGCATGGGCAACGGTATGCACGCCTGCTCCGAAACCAAAGGTTACGATAAACGGCGTTAAAAACAGCAGCGTCCAAAACGCCGTAATTTTGCCGAAGTGGTGGTGCCAAGTATGGGAGAAGAACAGAGGTCCGAGTGCAATGGACAAGAGAATCAGTGCAAACGGCAGACCCCAAAGCAGGCTTGCGGATGAGCCGTCAAAATCGGATGCCGCAGCAGGAAAGGCGGCAAGAAGCAGTAAAAATGAGAGAGAGCGCATAGTATTTCCTTTTTATTCTGTTGCGCCGTGAGGAACTTCGTTGAGAAAGCACGGCGGTGAAATATTCAGGCCGTCTGAAAATATCCAGACGAACTGCGCGGTGGTGTCAGGGGAAAGTATAACGCAAAGCAAGTGTTAAGGGATGGTTTAGAATGTTGGAATCAAAAGAAATGTTGATGCAAATAAAGAAATAAAAGCGATGAGCGTAGTTGGAAGTAGTAAAAAAATGTTTTTTAAACAGTAATTTAAAATATCGAAAATAATACTATCGAAAAAATGCTTTGAATTAATTTTAGCTAAAATTTACATTTGATTAAATAAATGGAGGCCGTCTGAAAAATGAGGGTCGAATAGGGTGTTTGGGTTCTTACTGATTGTTTTGATGGATAAATTGGGTATGAAAATAAAGAAACAGGTAAGCGAAAATGCCCACCTGTTTTATTTTATGCTTCCGGCCGTAACCACATCCACACCGCCACGCAGCTACAGAAGACTGATGATACGGCACCAATCCACCAGCGTTCTGGAAATTGCCAAAACATAAACAGGCAAGAAAGGGCCATCATGCCGATAGCGAAGAACTTTGCCTTGCGTGGCACGGCGCCGTTGTTTTCCCAGTTTTGTATGATGGGGCCGAAATGGCGGTGATGATACAGCCAATTGTGAAAGCGCGGCGAAGCCTTTGCCCAGCAGGCGGCGGTCAATAAAATGAAAGGCGTAGTCGGCAGTAATGGCAGGAAAATGCCGATAATGCCCAAGACAAGAGACAATGCGCCGCAAAAAATCAATAAATAGCGAACCATATTCCCGTCACCAATTATTTGTTTTCAGACGGCTTGTGATGCGGAAATGGACAACGCGGAATGTCTAATTTATCCCAGCCCTCATGTCCCATTTTTTCCAGCAGCGCGATATTGCGGTCGAAAATTGCCGAGGCATTGGGAAATGCTTCAGCCGCTTTGGCAATACTGTCTTCACGAATAAGATGTAAGGTCGGATAGGGCGAGCGGTTGGTGTAGTTGCTGATGTCGTCGGCTTCCGTGCCTTCAAATTGAAAATCGGGATGGAACGGCGCAATTTGGATAATACCTTCCAATTCGTTTTCTACAACCGCATCATCCGCAATTTCCAGCATTTGGTTGAAGGTTTCAAAATCAGGGAACAGCGTTGGATGAACCAGTAAAGTGGTTTCCAATTCCGAAGCGGGCGTATTGCCCAGAAGCTGCAATTCACGATCTAAGTCTTCAAGGAAACCGTCCAAATGATGGGCTTCGCTGACAACGATGCGAACCAGGTTTTTAACGTGCGGCGCTTTGGCAAACGGGCAGAGATTCAGCCCGATAACGGCTTTTTCCAGCCATTGTTTGGTATGTTCTGAAACAGTATCGATATCGAGATGGGTGGTGTCTGTCATAGTAAAAGCTTATGTGAATTATTCTTAAAAAGTATACAAGTGTATGGACGTGAAAGCAAACCATTGGAATTTAAAAGGCCGTCTGAACAACAGACGGCCTTTATCAGTTTCAAATCATCAATCCTGAACCAAATGAACCAAAGGCAGAGCAGTCGTGTTTTTAATTTCTTTCAACACAAAACTTGATTGCGCATCTTGCACGCCGTGGTGCGAAAGCAGCGTGTCCAAAACAAAATGGGAAAACGCGTTCATATCGGTAAAAAAGGCATGGAGCAGATAGTCGGTTTCGCCTGTTAAAGCAAAGCAGCTCAATACTTCCGGCCAAGCGCGGACAGATTCGGAAAAATCCTCGCGTGCATCTTTTGCCTTGCTAATCGATACACGGATAAAAGCCTGCAAACCCAAGCCCAAAGATACGGGAGAAAGCTGGGCGGCGTATTTTTGAATAATGCCCGCATCTTCAAGCTGTTTGAGACGGCGCAGGCAGGGAGAAGGGGAGAGCGCCACCTTTTCAGAAAGCTCAACATTGCTCAACCGCCCATTTTCCTGCAAAACCTGCAGAATCTTTAAATCCGTTTTGTCCAAGTTTAGATGAGGCATGATGGTTCTCCCAGCGTAGATAATGTATGTTTTGAAAATGAAAAATGCTTAAAAATAAAGACTTGCATGGTTAAATTATATATTGAGTTCAGATGTGCGACAAATTGTCTTATCAGGGGTGTTGCGAATTTGTTTTATGTAGTTGTGAAAAGATGAAGGCCGTCTGAAACTAATCAAGATCAAAGTTTTATGTCATATTAGGATTGGATATAAAGAGGCCGTCTGAAAACGATTTCAGACGGCATTTATTTTCGTAATGTGATCATTCAGGCTCTTAAGGACCTTGTTTTGGAGAGTTTTGTTCTTTTGGTTTGTTCGCTTTCCGCGTTTGTATTTGGCTTTGTTTGGGTGTTTTCTTTGCAATGTATTTTTGTGTTTTTCTTAGGGTATATGCTTGGTTCTTATCCGTGTGAGTTGTCACGGCACATGGCGGGAACCATCATCGGATCCAGCGTTCCGCCGCATTGCCAGTTGAGCAACCAAGTCGAATCGTTATTATTTCGATAAGGGGTCAGGGTCAGGACTTTTCCTTTGTTTTGCCCTTTATCGAAAGGAATACTGATTTTGCCTGTATCTGCTTCTACCGTTACACCACCGTTTTGGATGTATGTGCCGCCGATGCGTTGAGCGGTAACACCGATTGTGCCTTGTTTGCTGACATCCTCTGCATTTGGCAGGCGGTTATTTACTGCAGAAGCGATGCTGATTTCGGTTTTCAGGTCATCGGCAAGGTATAGTGCTTCGGAGGCTTGCGCCCTACCGGTATAGTTTTGATAAGTGGGTATGGCGACAACAACCAGAATACCGAGGATGGCGATAACTATCATCAGCTCAATCAGGGTAAAACCTTTTTGGGCTTGAAATGGGGTATTCATTTGAGCGTATCGTTTTTAAGTTTTTTATTTTTATAAAGCAAATCCCATAACCGCGTTATGGGATTTGCTTTTATTCAGGCTGCAATACCAATATTAGCGGCAGTTAGCAGGAACGTGTTTAGCTTCGCTGTCTTTAAATTTACATGTCCAAGTAATTGGAGACTCAGAGTTTGCTTGAGCAGGAGTCAGAGTCAGTACAGGCTGTTTAGTCGCACCTGTATTTTGAGTAGTAACTGTGATTATGCCAGAGCCTGGTGTAATAGCAATGCTCTTAACATAGCTAGTACCTTTTTGTGGGAAAGTGTAACCAGTATTGGTGGCAGTAATTGCTTTCAGGCCACCCAAAGCAGAAGCAGTTTCTGCTACAGCCAATTTTGCAGGCTCGGCTAAGCTCAAGCCTTCAGATACTTTGGCGCGGATGGTGTAGTCTTGGTATGCAGGCAGAGCGATTACGGCCAAGATGCCCAAGATGGCGATGACGATCATCAATTCGATCAGGGTAAAACCTTTTTGGATTGCTTTCATTGTTTAAAACTCCAGTTTGAAAGTGTGAATAATTGTGTTTAAGTAAAAAGTCCGTAATGTGCTTGGCACTATGTATTATGAGTAAACCATAAGTAAGAAGGAATATACAGCTTCCGTCGGGCTTGCTGCTTTGAGGCTTGGGCCTTATCGGATGTGTTGTTACAAGCAGTCTGTGTGCCAAGTGCGCAAAATTGATTAAAAATTTTATTTTTTATTTTTTATTCATTGTTTTTATTTGGTTTATTTTTTAATTTTTAAGTTTTATGAGGTTTTGTTTGAAAGTTTCAGGATTTTAGGGAATTTGGGTGGTTGACGTTTTTTGTCAGTTTTGTGTTTTTTGTGACAGGGAAAGGAGGCAAGTTTGGGTGTGTGACGTTTTTTGTCAGAAATTAAGCTTGTTCAATAATATGTTAATTGGTTTAGATGGGCGGTGATTTTTTGGATTAATCGGTAGGTTTAATATTTTGTGATTTTATTTTTTTGTTTTTTATAGGTTTTATTTTGTATACGTATTTTGTTTGAATATGGATGAGGAAAAGATTTGGAAGGAAGGATTTTTAACGAGGGTTTGGTATAATAGGTGGATGAAAATTTGTTATTAGAATTATATTCATTTGGATTATGATTTTAGAATGTAGTTTTATGTCAGAGCAATGGTCTGTTTTGAATTTTAAAGTTTTGGATTTCTTGAGTGTTTTAAAAGAGTATATTCAGGATGTTTATATTTTTGGGTGTGATTAGGGTGAGCAAAAAATGCTCACCCTATGTTTTTAAGATGTTCAGACGGCCTTTATGGGGTTAAGACTTCGACCAATGCCTGCTTTAGGGTGTTTTGGATTTGCGGGTCTTGTAGGGATGGGCTGTAGGTGATGAAGCTATCCTCAATACGCTGATCCAAGGTGGTGATTTTGGCGTAGCGCAGGCTGATGTTGTGTGCGAAGAAGGTCTCGGCGATGTCGGCGAGGAGGTGGGGGCGGTTGACGGCGGTGATGTCTATGGTGTGCCAGCCGGGATAATCTTCTTCGGGGGTGATGATTACGGTAGGTGGAATGGGGATGTGGCGGATGCGGCGGCTGATGTGCGGGCGGCCGCTTTGTTTTTGGACGGTGGTATTGCCGTGGATGAAGCTGTTGAGTTCGGCTTCGAGTGCGCTTTGGCGGTCGGGATATTCTTCGGGCGGGAGATTGTCGGGAAGTTGGAGAATAAAGGTGTCAAGGATGTAGTCGTGCTCGGTAATAAAGGCACGGGCGGCTTGGATGTCGAAGCGGTGGCTGCTGAAAATGCGGCAGAGGCGTGCGAAGAGGCGGTCGCCATTGGGCATGAACACCATGACTTGAAGGCTGTTGCTTTGGGGAAGGATGCGGCTGCGGACGGCCGGACTTTGGGTGTCGTAGGCGAGGTTTGCGGTGTGCCAGAGGATTTCCCGCGTTTGATGGCGGACGTAGTATGCGCTGCCGAGGATGCGGCGGAGTTTTTGTTGGTTTTTGAGGGGAACGGCCGCATGCGTGAGCTGATCGGTCGAGGCTTGTTCGCGTCGGTTGGGGAGGCGTTCGGGATCGTGGTGTTTGCTGTTTAAAACGGCGGCGGTGCTGTGGTAGAGGGTTTGGAGCAGGCTGGCGCGCCATGTGTTCCAAAGTTTGGGGTTGGTGCCGCGGATGTCGGCAATGGTAAGCAGGTAGAGTGCGTCGAGGTATTCGCGTGTAGGAATACGGCGGCAGAAGGCTTGGAGGACATGGGGATCTTGGATGTCTTCTTTTTGGGCAACGGTGGACATGAGCAGGTGGTTTTCAACCAGCCATGCGAGGAGGTGGCTTTCTTCTTCGGTGTAGTAGTGGTTGGCGGCGAATTGTTGTGCGTCTTTGATGCCTTCTTTGGCGTGATCGCCGCCACGGCCTTTGGCGATGTCGTGCAACAGGGCGGCGGTGTAGAGGACATGTGGTCGTGGGTAGGCCTGCATGATGGCGCTGGCCTCGGGCATTTCGTGGCTATGGGTTTCGATGGCGAGACGGCGCATATTGCGGACGACGGTCAGGATGTGGTCGTCTACGGGGTAAATATGGAAGAGGTCGTGTTGGAGCAGGCCGGTGATTTTTTCCCATGCGGGGAGATAGCGGCCAAGTACGCCGTAGAGGTTGAGAAAACGGAGGGTTTGGGTAAGGCCGGTGCCGTGTTTGAAGAATTGGATAAAGCGGCGGCGGTTTTCTGGATTTTGGGTAAAACGGGTGTTGATTTTTCGTGTGGCCGCCCACCATGCGCGCAGGGTTTGCGGCTCGATGGTGGTGATGTTTTGCTCCTGCATGGTTTGAATAATGGTGAAGATGTGTTCGGGATTTTGTTCGAACAGGGCAAGGTCGTTGGTGGCAATTTGGTGGCCGATGCGTTTGTAGTGGCTGTCGATGGGGTGGATATGTTGGGGATGGCTGGAGGTTTGATGGTTTTTGAGAACCGGAATAAGGATGCCGTTGAGTTGTTTGATGGCTTTGGTGGCTCGGTAGAAGGTGTGCATCAGGGCTTCGCTTCTGCCGCGGATGTCGGGTTGGGGATAGCCTAAGCTTTCGGCGACTTGGGACTGGTAGTCGAAAAGCAGTCTGTCTTCGGGGCGGTCGGCGGTAAGGTGGAGGTGAATGCGGATGTTGGCGAGACGGCGGTAGCCATGAGCCAGCATGCCGGCTTCAGTGCGTGTGAGGACGCCTGCGGTAACGAGGGCAGTGGGGTTGCTGTCTATGCCTTGTGCTTTGGCTGTCCAGATAAGGGTATGGATGTCGCGCAGGCCGCCGGGGCAGGTTTTGATGTTGGGTTCGAGTTGTGCGCCTGTGCCTTGGGATTTGGTATGGCGTTGCTCCATTTCGAGGAGTTTGGCTTCGATAAAGGCGGCTGTGTCGCGACGTGTGTTGAGTTTGTTTAGAAGTTGGGCGGTAAGGTCGGCATTGCCTTGTAGGTGGCGTGCTTCAAGAAAGGCGGTTTCGCCGGTAATGTCGTTTTGGGTACTTTGGAGTATTTCTTCTATGCTGCCGCTTTTGATGGCGGGATTGAGGCGTGCGTCCCAAAGGGTTTGGATAAATTGGGCGGTTTGTTGTTGCAGGCCGTCTGAAAATGGGGCCGAGGAAATAATCGCTAAGTCCCAGTCAGAATGGGGGTAGAGTTCGCAACGCCCGAAGCCGCCGATGGCAATGAGACTGATGTCGTCGCTGTCGGGAAAGTGGATTTGCCAGAGGGTTTGCAGCAGGGTTTCGGCAGCGGCGATATGGTCGCGGAAGTAAACGGTAGGGCGGTTGTTTTGGCGGTAGGCGGTTTCTGCTGCTGCTTTTTGCTGCTGGTAGGTTTGGATGGCTTGTTGGGCGGCGGTCATAATGATATCTGGCTGTGAACTAGGCTTGGGTGTCGGCAGGCTCGGTCATTTGGCGGAGCATCTCTTGCGGCGGAAGAAGGAGTTTGTAAGGGGCGATTTTGAGTGCGGATGCGATTTTTTCGATGTTGGAAAGGGCGATGTTCCAGCGTTTGCGCTCGACGGCGGAGACGTAGGTGCGGTCAAGTCCGCATTGGCGCGCCAGTTCTTCTTGCGACCAGCCGTGATTAACGCGGTAGAGGCGCATGTTGTAAGCGATAACGGCACGGAGGTCTTGCGGATCGGGCAGGCTTGGAGGGGGAGTGAGTTTGTTGACCATGGTATTTTGAGTTTGTGGTTTGAACGATAAGGAGATTTTATACTATTTTTGTGAGGGGAAAGGAAAGGCCGTCTGAAAGTTTTCAGACGGCCTGAGACCTTTGCAAAA